>NC_019729.1:3575332-3875615 GCF_000317475.1 Oscillatoria nigro-viridis PCC 7112 | reverse complement strand
GCGATCGAACTTAAACCGAATTTGGCTGCTGCTTACTGGAATTTGGCAGGGGCACTGAAGCAGCAGGGGCAACAGGATGCAGCGGTAGCATACGAGCAAAAAGCTCTCGAACTCAATCCCCATCTGGCTCAGGTAGATTTTCACTTAAATTTAGGAGATAAATTAGCGCGGCAAGGGAAGTTAGATGAGGCGGTGGCTGCATGGCAGCAGGCGATCGCATTCAAACCCGATTTAGCCGAAGCATACTGTCAAATTGGCCGAGTTTTGCGCCACCAGGGTCAATTTAAAGACGCCATACCCAACCTTCAAAAAGCTCTAGAAATTAAACCCGATTTTATTTCTGCCCACCAACATTTGTGCGGCATCCTCAGAGATACTAGCAATTTAGCTGCCGCGCGGCAAGCCGTGCACCAATACAGCCAAATGTGTGCCGAAACCGATCCAATTATGACCGCGATTTACTTCATCAGCACCTATCAAGTGTCGGGATTAAATCAAATTGCGGGCGATCGATTTTTAGAGCTAGAGTCGTACTTGCAGCAAAACTTAGAAACCGCTAGCCCGGTGGAAATTAAATCGCTTTATGCAAACTTGTTATTCAGCACGCCCTATTTGCGAGATGACTTGGCAGCCAACTCAAAACTTTACAGATTAATTGCCCAAAAGTATATCGACCAATGTATTAAACCTAATTTTTCTCAACCCGCAAATTACAGTTTCAAACCAAGTTACCCATCCAGCCAGTTAAAAATCGGCTTTTTGTCCAATCACTTCAGCCGCCATTCTGTAGGTTGGTGCAGCGCTGACATCATTCGCGAATTGTCCGACATCACACCCAATGTGTATTTGTACGCTTCCGAAAGAATTGTTCCCGACGATCGCACTCAGCAATTTGAAACTTGGGGCAAACTGAGTTTTCCCACAACCTACCCGAACGGACTTGCCAATTCTGCCGAAATTATCGACCAAATTCAGCAAGATGAATTGGACGTTTTAGTTGATTTAGATTCTCTCAGCGTACCAGTTCACGCTGACATTCTCTACCAAAAACCCGCACCAGTTTGTGTTTCTTGGCTGGGATTTGACGCCCCTTACATATCGCCGGAAAATTATTTTCTTACAGACGGGCACTCGCACCCAGCCGGGCGGGAAAAATATTATGACGAGCAGCTAATTAGGATGCCTGATTCCTTTGTAGCGGTGTCCGGTTTTCAGAGATATGGAGTCGATCCCGTTGCCTTGAGAAGGTCGAATCGGATCGGTTTGGATCAGATAGTTTACCTGTGCGTCGCTCCCGGCAGAAAATTCAATTACGAGTTGGTAAAAGCACAAATTGCGATTCTCAAACAAGTGCCGAACAGTATCTTAGTTCACAAAGCTTTAGGCGATGCTGCGGTGTTTGAGGCTGCATATCACCAAGCTTGCGAAGCTGAGAAAGTGAGCAAGCACCGAATTAAGTTTTTGCCGAGGTTTGCTACTGAGGAAGAACACAGAATTATCTATTTGCTGGCAGATGTTTTGTTAGATTCTTATCCTTACAACGGAGGAACTCACACTTTAGAGGCTTTGTGGTTTAATTTGCCGGTGGTGACTCGCACAGGAGAGCAATTTTTGTCGAGAATGGGTTATTCGTTTTTGCAGACTTTGGGAATTGAAACAGGCGTGGCTTTGTCTTGGTCGGAATATGTGGAAGTGGGTGTAAAATTGGGCAAAGATCGTGAATTGAGAAATGCAATTAAAGCACAGTTGGTGAAATCTAAAGATCCAGCCAATTTGTCGCCGCTGTGGAATGCGAAAAAGTTTGCTGGTGATATGTATGGGGTGTTTGAAAAATTGTGTAAGAATAGGATAACGCGCTAATTATAGGATAAGGTGCGTCAGGCAAAACAATCCGCAATGTGAGAAAACATCCTAACCTGACGCACCCTACAATGACTAATCTAAAATCTAAAATCTAAAATCTAAAATCCAAAATGGTATGACTTCAACACTGCCAACTATTAAGTTTTTGAAACAGCCGACTTCGGAAGCTTGGATCGAACAGGCGATCGCCCATTTGGATACAATCTTATTAGACCATTCTCACTGCGAGCGGAAAGCGGCGGGAGTAGCGTTAAATTTAATGTTTCGCTACCCAGCAAGGGAAAAATTGGTGAGGATGCTAACGGCGATCGCCCGCGAAGAATTAGAGCATTTCGAGCAAGTCAACCAGCGGTTAGAAAAGCGCGGCATTGCTTTAGCCCCTTTGGCCGCACCTCCCTACGGTGCCGGTTTGTCCTGCCAAATTCGCAAGCAGGAACCGGAGAGACTTTTGGATTCTTTGTTGGTTTCTGGTTTGATAGAAGCGCGCAGTCACGAACGGTTGGGACTGCTGGGCGATCGCTGTCCCGACGCGGAATTAGCTAAGTTTTACCGCAGTTTGATGGCTTCGGAAGCGCGCCATTACGGGGTATATTGGATTTTGGCAACAACTTATTTCGATCGCGCTCTTGTGATTGACAGGCTGGAGGAATTATCATTAGTAGAGAGCGAGTTGCTGGCAAGTCTTCATCCCGAACCGAGAATTCACAGTTAAAAGCTAGGTGCACTTAAAGACTGTAAAACACAAAAAATTAGTAATTTTACAGTTGTTAAAGTCAAAAAATAAATATACGTTGCAACAACCAATGAAAACCCAACATCTGGATTTTTTAATTCGTTCCTGGGAAACGCGCGATCGCGCTGAGGCGTTCTATTTAATTAGGGATGTTTTAGCAGAGTACGGTTTAAAATGCGAACCTCACGGGGCAGATCGAGATGTCTATGATGTAGAACTGCATTATCACAATAAAGGCGGGGAATTTTGGGTAGTTGAACGGCAGGATAAAATAGTGGGTACGGCGGCTTACTATCCGATTGAGCGCGGGAATAATGCTGTGGAAATTCGCAAAATGTATATTTTGCCAGCAGCAAGAGGACAAGGTTTGGGGAAATTTTTACTGCAAGAATTGGAAAGTAAAATTATTGCTCGCGGCTTTGAGGAAATCTGGATTGAAACTGCCAGCATTCTCAAAGAAGCTGTTAAAATGTACGAAAATAGCGGATATCTACCGACAACTGGTGTGGAGACGCCAAGGTGCGATCGGGTTTACGTAAAATATCTAGGTATAAAAAAGCTATAATAAGCTTGGATCTCTGTAAACAATGATTAATTTACTCAGTTTCAATCCACAACAGCAAATAGTTGTTCGGCGAGCCCTTTCTGCCTTAATCTTCTGCCTTACTTTTGTACTGATTGGTTATTTTGTGATAGCCCTGCCCCTACCCCTATTAAATACCCCAGAGTCGCGCCTAATTTTCAGCCTTCGCTGCCAAATTTTTCCGTTACTGATGTTATTTGCCGGCATAGTTGCAGTTGGTAATGGTAGATTTAGCAGCCCAGCCATCAACCCTTTAGCGAATGCCGAATCAGAAGCAATGCGGATTCATTTGCGTTATCTGAGCAACACTCTAGAGCAATTTGTGCTGTTTTTTGCAGGCAGTTTAATCCTTTCTACCTTTTTAGATACTTACAGCATCAAGCTGATTCCAATTTTGGCAACTTTGTTTGTTGTGGGAAGAATAGCGTTTTGGATAGGCTATCTCAAAGAGCCGATCGAACGAGCTTTTGGGCTGGGAGTTACTCTGTATCCTACTATTGCCGTACTAATTTATGATGCCTACTGCGTACTATTTTTGAATAACTGAGGGTGGCGATTTTTGTGACACATAAATTATGCTTTCATTAGTCCTGTGAAACCAGAAAAATAGGAGATAAAAAATGACTCTTCTCACAAACAACTCTCAATCTCAAAATGAAGCTATCAACAAAGTTTTAGACGGCCCTAAAGATAATAGATTTGTTCAGACAGTGCGGGGGATTTTAAATCCTCTGTATTATTTAGAACGAAACTATCAAAGCTACGGTGACATTTTTACCAGCAAATTCAGCAATTTTCCGCCCCAGGTAATTGTTAGCAATCCTCAAGCTATTCAAGAAATTTTTACAGCGGATTCAAAACTTTTTGAATCCGGCACGGGAAACCAGATAGCGCTACCTTTAGTAGGCCCCAATTCGTTATTGTTGTTAGATGGCGATCGACATTTGCAGCAGCGCAAACTTTTAATGCCACCTTTTCACGGTGAACGCATGAAAGCTTACGGACAAATCATCCGAAATACCACCGAAAAAGTAATTAATAATTGGACTCCTGGTAACTCGGTTATCGCGCATTCAACTATGCAGGAGATTTCATTGGAAGTGATATTGCACGCAGTTTTCGGGCTGAGTGAAGGAGAACGCTACCAGCAAATCCAGCAACTTCTTGTTAAAATGCTAAATTTTTTTAGCAATCCCTTAAGCGCTACCTTTCTGTTTATCAATTCGTTGCAAAAAGATTTAGGTGCTTGGAGTCCTTGGGGAGGATTTCTGCGACAAAGACAGCGTTTAGATGAACTGCTTTATCAAGAAATCCGCGATTCCCTGCGGGATAGCTTCGCTTCACGCAAAACTCTATCTCAACCATTGGGAGAAGACATCCTGAGCTTGTTAATTTCAGCTCGTGACGAAGCGGGACAGCCGATGAGCGACGTTGAATTGCGGGATGAATTAATGACAATGTTATTCGCCGGACACGAAACTACAGCCACAGCTTTAGCCTGGGCTTTGTATTGGATTCACTACATCCCAGAAGTCCGCGAAAAACTGCTGCAAGAACTCAATTCTATTGATTTGGAAAATTCCGATCCGGCGGAAATAACTAAACTCCCGTATTTGAATGCTGTCTGTTGCGAAACGCTGCGGATTTATCCGATCGTATTTTTTGCATTTCCGCGCATTCTGCAAGCTCCGATGCAGTTAATGGGTTATAATATTCCCAAAGGAATGATACTTTCTCCCTGTATTTATTTGGTTCACAACCGTCCTGATATTTACCCGGAACCTAAGCGCTTTAAACCCGAACGTTTTCTCGAACGTCAATTTTCGCCTTACGAATATTTGCCCTTTGGGGGAGGAAACCGCCGCTGTATTGGGGCGGCATTTGCCCTGTTTGAAATGAAGTTAGTATTGGCGAAAGTGCTGTCACAGTATTCTTTAGAACTTACAGAAAATAGTCCCGTTTTGCCAGTACGTCGCGGTTTGACAATGGCACCCGCTGGTGGTGTCCATCTGACGGTAAAGGGTAGGATTTGAATCATATCGAATCCGGTCGCTCGACTGGATTTGATATGATACCGATACAATGGGTTTTAATTTATTTTTAGCCGCAGAGGAATCTCGATCGCAAATTCGGAACCTTCTCCCAATACAGAATTGCAAGAAAGCTTGCCCCCGTGTTTTTCTACTATAATAGAGTGCGAAATCGCCAATCCTAAGCCAGTTCCTTTGCCAATGGGTTTAGTAGTGAAAAACGGGTCAAACAAGCGCTTTTGGACATCTTCGCTCATGCCGGGGCCGCTGTCAGCTATCCATATGGCAACGCTGTTATTGTCGGTTACTTGGGTGCGAATCGTAATTGCAATATTTTTGTCGGTGCGATCGGATTTCTTCATCTCCATTTCCAATGCGTCGAGCGCATTGCTTAACAAATTCATAAATACTTGATTTAACTGACCGGGATAACATTCAACTAAAGGTAAATTACCGTATTCTTTAATCACATTAATTGTCGGGTAATCGGCTTTATGTTTCAGGCGGTTTTGCAAAATCAGCAGCGTGCTTTCAATGCCTTCGTGAATGTCAACTTGTTTCTTTTCGGCTTCGTCAAGTCTTGAAAAAGTTCGCAGGCTCAAAACTATGTCGCGGATGCGATCGGCTCCGACTTTCATAGATGCTAAAATTTTCGGTAAATCTTCAATCAGATAATCAATTTCAAAGTCTTCCCTTGCATCTACAATTCTTGCGCTAGGCTGCGGGTATTCCTTCTGGTAAAGTTGCAGCATTTTTAGCAAGTTTTGAGTGTATTCGCTGGTGTAGCTGAGATTGCCATAGATAAAATTAACCGGGTTGTTAATTTCGTGGGCGACACCTGCTACTAACTGGCCCAAACTCGACATTTTTTCACTTTGAATTAATTGAGTTTGGGTGCGTTGGAGTTCGTGTAAGGTTTGTTCTAGCTGTTGAGTTTGAGCTTGAGCTAATCGGGCCGCTGTGCGGGTTTGGGTGTAGAGTTCGGCGTGGTCGATCGCGATCGCAATTTGAGCAACCACCGCTTGCATCAGTTCGACTTCAGAGTCGCTCCAATTTCGCACGGACATAGCCTGATAGCAGGCGATCGCCCCAATATCGCCTGAAGCAGTTTGAACTGGCAGCGACAGCACTGAGTTAATTTTTAATGCCTGGAAATTTTCGCGCACTTCTGCATCTTCAAAAGTGCTGACATCATCAATTCTCATAATTTGTCGCCGCAAAATATGCGGCCTGGGGACACTAGATCGATCGTCTACAGAATAAGTACCGAGTAAACTTGGCAAAGCTGCATTCTTCGCTTCGCAAACTATTTCCCAAACCGGAGGATTGCTGTTGGGGCGATACCAAGTGAAGATGCACCAATCTAGGTGCATCAGATTGCGAATTTCTTGAACGGCGGTTGCTAAAATTGTGTCTAAATCTAAAGAAGTGCGGATTTGGTTGGCAATTTGATTGAGCAGTTGTTCTCTCTGAGCTTGCTGTCTGAGGGCTTGTTCCGATCGCACTAAAGTTTCTTCTGCAAGTTTGCGATCGGTTAAATCTTGGATCACTACTTGGATAATTTTTTCATTTCCCACCTCGATTACTGTCAGCACCACTTCTGCGGGAAAATCAGTACCGTCTAAGCGCTGATGAACCCAATCAAAACGGTGCTTTCCCCGCTCAAAGGCTATCGCGATCATTTCGTCAGCCAAGCTCAAAGAATCTCTGCCGTTGGGTTGAAAAGGAGGCGACAGTTTGCCTGGGTTTTTGCCGTACAACTCTTGCGGGCTAGTACAGCCAAATAGCTTTAGGGTGGCTGTGTTGGCATCGCAGATGTCATTGTCACATAACATAAAAACAGGCAAACTGGTTAATTCGTAGAGCGATCGAAATTTGGCTTCCGACTGCTGCAATGCTGCTTCTGTTTGCTTGCGATCGGTAATGTCGGCAACCATTGCCAAAGCGCCCACATAGCGTCCCTGTTTGTCTGCCAAGGAATTAGTAGAAACCATCGCCCACAAGTCCCTGCCGTCTCGGCGACGGAACTTAAAATCGAGCTGTTCGCCAATTCCTTCACGGCGGCGTTTGAGACTGATTTGTGCGATCGCGATGCCTTCTGCATCCATGAAAGCAAATAGCGGCTGTCCGATCATTTCCTCTGGAGTGCAGCCGAGCATATCGGCCATTTTTTGGTTGACAAAAGTAGTGTTACTCTCCGTATCTAGAATCCAAATTCCTTCGTCTGCTGTCTCGACAATGCACCTGTATTTTTCCTCGCTTTCCCTGAGCGCTTCTTCTGCTAATTGGCGAGCAGTAATGTTTTGAGTCATTAGCAATCCGCCGGTGATTTCTTGCCGTTCGTTTCTCACTGGCAAAGCATAACCGAGGTAAACGCGATCGCTGTAAAAAAATTCTGTAACAACTGTTTCTCCTGCCAGTGCCGCCCGATAAGTTGGCTCGATCTGAGCGCAAACATCTGGCTCGAATACTTCCCAGATTGTCTTGCCTTCCATCAACTCTTTGGAAAGCCCCACTGCTGCTAATTCTGTACCTTCTACCAGCGTGTAGCGCAGTTCTGGATCGAACAACATCACCGCACCGTTAGGAAAGTTGCTTGCCATAGTGCGGTAAAGCTGTTCGCTTTTTTGCAGCGCAGCTTCTGCTTGTTTGCGATCGCTAATGTCAACTACGACTGCACCGATGCCGATCGCCTCGCCATCTTTGTCTAGCAAGGGAAAATAAGAGCCTGTCAGGTGTCGGACAAACCCAGGCTTTCTGGGATTGTCACCACTCATCTCGATGTTAATTAAGGGTTGTTTCGTTCTCAAAATTTGTTCGTACAAAGGCTCTATTATTGGAGCGATATTCGGCAATATTTCGCGTACAGTCTTGCCGATGTGATCTGCTGGGTCCAAGCAATTTATTTCTGCTAGAAATTGATTAATTTGCACGTACCGCAGTTGGGAGTCCAAAATGCAAAGTCCCGCCGACGCCTCCTTTAAAAAGGCATCAAATAGTGCTTGTCTCTGTGCTAATTCTTGTTCTAAAGCTTTGCAAACGCTGAGATCTGTTAAAGAACCCATCATCCCCACAACTTCTCCCGTTTTGTCTTTCAATAGCGAGAGCATCAGGTGCGAAGAAAATTTTTCTCCTGATTTACGGCGTGCGATCACTTCAATTTCATGCTCGCCTTTTTCTTGTAGCGGTTTGATAACTTCCTCTAACAAAAAATCTTGCTGTTCTGGCGGGTAAATTAAAGAAACGTGCTGTCCGATAGCCTCAGTTTTTTCATAGCCGTATAACTTTTGGCAGGCTTGATTCCAAATGGCGATCGAGCCGTCCATATCTGTCGAAATTACCGCCTCGTGAATTTGGTCGATAATTTGACTTTGGAGACGCAATTTTTCTTGAGCCTGTTCCAGTTCGGCAATTTTTTCTTCGAGTAGTTTCTGAGTTTTTTCCAGTTCGGCAGCCTGCTTTGCCAGCAATTTTTCTAGATGTGAATTGCCCTGCGGCGGCGCTGCTTCCAGCGGAGCGCTATTTTGATCCCGATTATTAAATATTTCTTCAACACTTAGCCAAATCGCGCACTGTCCCTCTGTTTCAATTGCCCGCTCGGAAACTCGCACGGGTACGAGATGCTGGTTTTTATGTTTGTATGCGGCTTCGCACAGGTGCGTGTGGCTATTTTTTGTTTGACATTCTAGATATTTTTCTGGGGGCGCGCACTGTGTTTGCTGAATTTCCCAGTAGTTGAGGTGGAGAGTTTCTGCAACTGTGCGGCCGATAATACTTGCAAAAGCTGGATTTACGTCGAGAAAAGTCCCGTCCGTCCGGCACAATGCCAGCCCGATCGGGCTGAGTTCTAACAATTGGCGGCGGGAGCGATTGCGCTTTGCTTTTCCTAACTGGCTTTGCATCTGACCTAGCTGGAGTTGAGTTATTCAATTATATCTTTTTATCTTGTTTATTGCTGTGACTTTTATCCTTGATTAAGCAAGAGAGAAGAAGGAAGAAGGAAGTCTTCCTTCTTCCTTCAATTAATCGCGGGCAATACCTTCGGATCGGGCGGCCAACTGCACTGCACCGGCGACTGCAATGGCAACTCTTTCGTCAAAAACAGACGGTATAATGTGTTCCTTGTCAAGCCCAGAAGGACTGACTAAAGAGGCGATCGCATAAGCTGCTTCCAAATACATACTGGGCGTAATCGTGGCAGCTTTGCAGTCCAAAGCACCTCTAAATATCCCCGGAAATGCCAAAACATTGTTAATTTGATTCGGGTAATCGCTGCGTCCGGTTGCTACGATCGCCGCATCTTCCATAATTAATTCTGGCTGAATTTCGGGAATGGGATTTGCCATTGCAAAAACAATGGGATTCTCGGCCATCGAACGCACCATCGAGCGGGTGAGCACGCCGGGGGCGCTGACTCCTAAAAATACATCGGCACCGGCGATCGCATCTTCCAAAGTACCGCTCGAAGGCACGGCAAATTCTAGTTTTTCTGGGTTCATATCCGTGCGGTCTTGGGAGAGGACGCCTTTGGAGTCGCACATGATGATGTTTTGGGCACCTGCTTTACGCAGCAAGCGGGCGATCGCGACTCCGGCCGCACCGGCTCCGTTAATCACGATACACACTTCTGCGATGGTTTTTTTGACGATTTTCAAGGCATTAATTAATGCTGCCAAACTAACAATCGCAGTGCCGTGCTGGTCGTCGTGAAAAATCGGAATATCTAAGGTTTCCCGCAATCTTGCTTCGATTTCAAAGCAGCGGGGAGAAGAAATATCTTCAAGGTTAACGCCGCCAAAAACCGGGGCGATATTCTGCACTGTGCGAATAATTTCCTCAGTATCTTGGGTATTCAAACATATAGGAAAGGCGTCAATACCTGCAAATTCTTTAAATAGCATGGCTTTACCTTCCATGACTGGCAGTGCGGCGGCAGCTCCGAGGTTTCCCAGTCCCAAAACTGCGCTACCGTCGGTAACAATGGCAACAGTATTTTGTTTGATTGTGAGGTTATAAACTTGTTGGGGGTCATTGGCGATCGCCGTGCAGATGCGACCGACTCCAGGGGTGTATGCCATTGCCAAATCTGACTGGCGTTTGAGGGAAATTTTGCTAACTACGCTGATTTTTCCGCCGCGGTGCAAGTTGAAAGTGCGATCGTACACGTCGATCACTTTGATATCTGGCAGTCCTTTCACTGCTTGCACTATTTCTTCATTGTGCTCGATGCTGGAGGCATCGACGGTGATATCGCGAACGGTAGTGGCGCGGGTTTGCTCGATCAAGTCGATTTGGCCGAAGTTGCCGCCGACAGATGCGATCGCGCTGGTGACTCTTGCCAGCATTCCCGGCTGGTTCGGCAGAGCAACCCGAATTGTTAAACTAAAGCTGGGGTTCGGTGTCAGTTTTACCATGATTCCTTGATTTCAGATTTAAGAATTTCAATCTTAGATTTTATCCCCAATGTTAGGCATAAAATTTAATAATTCAAATTTTTAACTGAAATTTTTAACAAATTCTCTGAGCCTGTGGTACGAGCGCTCTGCACTGCCAGGGATGCCGCTGGAAAACCGAGCTTTTTTTGAGTAAAGCTTTGCTCTGTTTCTAGCTGGTGACCAGGAATTTCAAAGGTGGTACCCGCCACGTGATTTATCCGTGGAATCAATCCCAAATCGAAAATCAAAAATCCTCAAGAAAGAGCATTTATCTCGCGCAAGTCAATCTAAAATCTAAAATCTAAAATCTAAAATTGATTGACTCTCCCACAAACAGTCTATTTTCTGTCAATTTCCCAGCGAACCGCGAATATGAAGCGCGGGGGTAGAAACCGGATTTCTGAGGTTAACTGGCGGAAGTCTTATCTATTTTTGAGAATATTTCTGCTTATTCTGAACATCAGCAGATAATTCGCAAAAATCTATTTTCCAGCGATACCGCCTAATTCCTGCTGCTGTCTTTTGAAGCGAGACACCCAGGAGAGTTGATGCGGCTTTTTGGTGGCCTTTATGGGGAATGTAAAAAGTAGATGCACGGCTGTTTGAGCCGGCAGGTAAAAATCTGAGCGACTGACAAGCGGGCCTTTGATATATATTTTGTCTGATTTAACACTTGCCAAAGATTGCGAGTGCAACCTTGCAAACGCTCTAAATTACCTGCACGCTTTGCCCGATAATTCCAGGGATTGTAACTAACAGACAATCTACCCCGCGCCACCACGAGCACAGCTTGGGCCGAATCGTGTTGAGTTGCTGGTTGCTAACTGTCAATTTTACCGATCGGCCGCAGCATCGGCCCATATAATTGTAAAGAATTTGCAAGCCAGACAATCTGGGGGAACTTTTTCTAAGTCTTGCAGATCGACCGATTGCTCTGCCTCGCTGCCGGGGGGAACTATGCACAGGGCAACTTGTCCGACTCCAGCCATGAGTTCGGCAACTCGCTCCAAAATACTGTCCATTTTTTCCATTAGTTGCTCTGCTGCATCGAGACTCGGCGCGATGATGAAAAAGGTTTTGACTCCATCGGGACAAGGGGCGAAGCCGAGGGTACACTCTCGTAATAGTGCTTGGGTGGAGAGACTGAAACCGTCGTAGAAGCGATCGATTACTGCTTGATAAAAGGCTTGGGTCAGAGAGCGATCGCCAAAAATAGGTTGAGATAACATAACTACTTCCTTTCGTAGGATTTTTGGGAACATTGAAAAAATTTTAACATACCTTAATATAAGCGATTTAACAAAATTATCTAGCGATCGAGATCATTGGCTAGATGTGATAATTTTTAATTTGTGTAGCGATCGCAACTGTGATAAAATGTACTCTGTGCTATTACGGTCAGTGATTTTGATCGCATCAGCAGTTCAAAGCTAAGTACAAAATTTCCTAGTAGGTGAGGAGAGGGGGAGAGGGCCAGAGGGAGAGAACCAGAGGGAAATTACCTAAGTAATAAGAGTAGTATTGGCAAAAAGTGCTTAATCTAGAGTTTAAAATAAACATCCAATCAAAATATTCAAGATGAACTCGATCGCCCAACAGTTAAAAGCAAAATTTGAAAAAGCATTCACCGCAGCATTCGGCGAAAGTTATGCAGGTGCAGATCCGATGCTAGCCGCCGCCAGCAATCCCAACTTTGGGGACTTTCAGTGCAACGCGGCGATGAGTTTGGGGAAAAAGTTAGGAAAGCCCCCGCGGGCGATCGCCTCGACAATTATCGAAAATCTCGACATCGCCGACATCTGCGAAACCCCAGAAATCGCCGGGCCCGGTTTTATCAATTTGAAGCTGAAACCGGCTTATTTGGAAGCGCAAATTAGTGCCATCGCCGCCGACTCGCGTTTGGGGATTGAACCGGCGAAAACGCCTCAGACAATCGCGATCGACTTTTCCAGTCCGAATATAGCCAAAGAAATGCACGTCGGACACTTGCGATCGACAATCATCGGAGATGCGATCGCCCGCATCCTCGAATTTCAAGGCCACGACGTACTCAGAATCAACCACATCGGCGACTGGGGCACCCAATTCGGAATGCTGATCGCATACTTGCGCGAAGTTCACCCCGAAGCCCTCACCACCGCTGACGCCCTAGATTTAGGAGATTTAGTCGCATTTTACCGCCAAGCAAAACAGCGCTTTGACACAGACGAAACCTTCAAAGAAACCGCCCGCCAAGAAGTAGTAAAACTGCAAGCAGGCGCCGAAGACACCCGCCGCGCTTGGAAATTGCTGTGCGATCAATCTCGCCGCGAATTCCAAGTAATCTACGACTTGCTAGATATCAAATTAACCGAACGCGGCGAATCGTTTTACAATCCCTTATTGCCCGCTGTAGTCGAAGATTTAACCAATCTAGGTTTGCTAGTAGAAAGTGACGGCGCGAAATGCGTTTTTGTAGAGGGTTTTACCAATAAAGAAGGCGAACCACTGCCGCTAATTGTCCAAAAAACCGACGGTGGCTACAATTACGCCACAACCGATTTAGCCGCCGTGCGCTACCGGATAAAAGAAGACGGCGCAAAACGCTTAATTTACGTCACCGATTCGGGACAAGCAAACCATTTTGCCCAAGTATTTGCAGTTGCAAAAAAAGCCGGTTGGATTCCCGAAGATGTCGAGATTGTCCACGTTCCCTTCGGCTTGGTATTGGGAGAAGACGGCAAAAAACTCAAAACTCGTTCTGGGGAAACAGTGCGGTTGCAGGATTTGCTCGATGAGGCGATCGTCCGCACGCGCCAAGATTTAGAAGAGAGATTAAAAGCAGAAGAAAGACAAGAAACGGAGGAATTCATTGCTAACGTATCTCGAACAGTTGGTTTGAGTGCGGTTAAGTATGCCGATTTAAGTCAAAATCGCGCCAGCAACTATATTTTCAGTTACGACAAAATGCTCGCATTGCAAGGAAATACTGCTCCATATATGCTGTATGCTTACGTGCGCGTGCAGGGAATTCGCCGCAAAGGTGAGATTAATTTTGATAATTTAGATGCTGGTGCGAAAGTGATTTTGCAGTCAGATGCCGAGTTGGTATTGGCAAAGCATTTATTGCAGTTGAATGAAGTTGTGAATGCTGTTGGCGGCGATTTGTTGCCGAATCGAATTTGTCAGTATTTGTTTGAATTGAGTCAAAAGTTCAATCAATTTTTTGAGCAGTGTCCGGTGTTGCAATCTGAGGAACCGTTGCGGACTTCCCGGTTGGTTTTGTGCGATTTGACGGCGAGGACTTTGAAGTTGGGTTTGGAGTTGTTGGGGATTAAGGTATTGGAAAGAATGTAACTTTTTAACTCCTTAAAAGCTGTAGGGTGTGTGAGAGCAATAAATATTTGAATCTAGATGATGAGACTGTTTGCACTCATGCACAGCCCCAAAGTCTTGAACTATACCGATGCAACCAGAAATCATATTACCCGAAATCAGGAAACGGCAGTGCCGTGGCCCTACAATTAATCGGGCGATGGTTACATCTCTCATCGAGTGCTCGTGATTATTTTGGGGTAGGGAAACGGCACTGCCGTTTCCTCGGTTGCCGTGTTTTCGATGATTATATTGGATCGCTAAAATTCATCGGCAAAGTAAACCTTAATTGAAGGAGACTCACTCTGCATCAATACCTTTCCACAGTTCTGATACAGGTCTAGTTTTTCCTGTCTTTATTTCGTGCCTGGGTTGCCGAAAGCTTTCTTCTAGAGATGGGAGTGCTTCTTCGTCTTCGTTAGCTAGCAAGAACGACGATCCGAACTCTGCGTCCGGCAAATTTTTCGGATAGGGCGAGAATTTCTTGCCACGTTCCTTCTAGTTCTAACATTTCTGATGTCATGGCTTTTACTTTTTGTGAGATTGGGATTTAGTTAATTGTAGCGCCTCTCTAAAATCCAGCATTTACGGCTTTTTGTTAACAATCAAGGTTTCCAAGATGCCTTTAAACATTGTTACCACAATTTGGCGATCGTTATCTCTGACAAAAATATCGTAATTAGGACTTGAGTTAATTTCAATTAACCAATATGCTCCGTTTTTATCTACTGCTATGTCAAGCCCAGCATAATTAATCGCCATTTCAGCAAAAACAGGTTTAATAAAATCTTCAATCTCAGACATGAGATTCGGGTTAATTATATGTTTGGCTTTTGCACCTACCCAGTGCAGCGGGCTTAAATTCCCCGCAAATTCAGCCTGAGATTTGTCTTTCTCGTACAGCAAAACTAGCTTTTCTTTGCAGAATACAGCCCGATATTCGCGGGCAATTTCGATATATTCTTGAGCTAGCGCCACATCGTCATAATCTTTGCTGCTGACGTTAAATATAATTTCTAGGGCTGCTTTAATTTGCTCTCTAGTTTTACATAAAAAAACATTGTTGCCGCCTGAACCGCGATTTCTTTTGAGAATCACCGGGAAAGCGAATTTTTTGTTTACTTCTAAAACTATTGATTCAATCTCAGGGAAATTTAAATACTTTTTATACTTCTCCTCGCAGTGAGGCGAGACAAAACCGAGAGTTCGGGGAGTATTTATATTGCCGTTTAATAGTTGATAAGTATATTCTTTGTCTTTAAAAATTTCGGCTACTGACGCGCTGTTAAATGGCGTCCTGTAATTGACAAAATAATATTCTTTGCCCCCCTGTTTGAGTCTAATCAAGTTTTGGGAATGATGCAGGATTTCGTAAGGGATATTTAATTCCTCACAAGCTGCCAGCAGGATTTCAATATTGGTTAGCATAAGATGTAATTTAACTTGTGACTTTTAATTTTTTCTGTACGCTCAGTCAATATCTAGCCAGTGACGAGCATCCACAACTCTAGACAAATGCCCCACATTTGTTGTAGCAATAACAACCGCTTCTCCACCGCCACGAAGCAGCAAAGCTTGAGCTGCTAAAATCACATCTGCATCAAGTTCTTTGGGATCTGCTGTTGGCATTCCTGCCTGACGCGATGCCGCCCACAACTCGGCCGCTTTGAGAATTACTGGCGTTGTTATCGGCAAGTATTCCAGCCAGCGAGATTTGCATTCGTTAAGGCGTTTGATACCTGCCAACTTATTTGCCCGCAATCACTCGCGCCGCACTTCATAATCTGCTATTTCAGGTAAAATCATCCTGTAGCCTTTAAATAGCAAAGATTCTACCCAAAGTTGGCACTCTACCGTCACAGGCGACCCCTTGGGATTTGTTAATATTCCCAGAGGCACCGAATCCAATAAAACTATCATTTTTGTTGCACAAATAACGGTCGGTTCGACGAAAGCCTGTCTTCGTCTAATACTTTTTGCAAATATTCAAATGTCTCTGTTTGTTCCTCGGCGTCTCCTTCTTCTCGCCACTTTTGCAACCACTCTATTGCTGCTAAATTCCTCTGCATTTGTTCTTCCTTCGTCCTTTGCGGAACTAGGGGCAAGGTATTGCTATTGAAAGGATTTATCCATTGGCTTAACCGCATATCGATCGCTTCCGCAATTACCGCTTTCAATTCTCCAACGGTCAAGTCTGATAGTCGTTTGGTTTCGAGAATTATCGCTTGCAGTTCTTCAACTGTCAGGTCTGCTACTCGTTTTGTTTCCATTTTGCAACCTCATTCTTTCAAAGTTATCTGAAAAAGTTGAGATTCGAGAATCTCTCTCAAACCTCAAATTAAATCAAATTCTATCCAAACAACCGCTGCTGTCCGTTTGCCGCATCTTTCCCGGCATAAATCTCGCGCGTTCCCTTGGGAATGTAAATCCAATCGAATTCTTGCAAGCGGTTTGTCAAATTGGAAATGCTCACTCCCAATTCATCTCTCATTTTGTATAAATGCGACCACTTAGTTAAATCGCGTCCCTGTCTTTTTTCCTCCAAAATACACCGAGGCATCAACAAACAGCTTGCAAAATATTGAGCTTGCCATTCGATCGACAAAACCTTATTATCCGCACTCGCACCCCGACAAACAAACGGTTCCTCGACATCCTGGGCGGTTTTTCCTCGATCGCCCAAGTTTAATTCCAACTGTTCGACAGTGCCGTCTGCTTCGTCTTGATTGACGTGCAGCACCCAGTGGCCGATTTCGTGGGCGATCGTCGATTCGATGAAGCCTGGGGGTTTTTCGAGAATCTGTTCGTTGATTTCGATTAACCGCTGCTGCGGCAAAATCCTCGCCGCGATCGCACCTTCTTCATCCGGCTCAATGCACTCCCAAACTACGCCCAAATCCAGAAAATCAGCAACCGTTGTCGCATCAAAAGGCCATCTCGGAGCAAAATTTTGCGTTTTCTGCATCTGCATCAAGATGTCATTTGCCAAACGCTCGATCGTTTCTTTGGGATAGAAGCAATACGGTTTAAAAATACTCACTATGAGGGGCCTCTCTTACGCTTCAAAAGACTGTTTGAGCCAATCTGGATTTTCTTGCATCCGGCGGAAAAGAGCCTGCATTTCCTTCGGATTCTGCTTCAGCAGCGCTTCGTACTGCTGCGGCAGCCTCCCCGCCAGGAAAATCAATTCCTCTTCGTTTATGTCTAGATTTCGCGCTAATGCTCGGATTACCTCCTCTTTTGGCGCATAATCGGCTCGATCGTTCTCCAATTTCGACAAATAAGTAAAGTCCACACTTAGCATAGCTGCTAGCTCACGTTGTGAGTAAGCTTTGTCCTTGCGAGCTTGACGGATCAGTCTTCCAAATGTTTGTTCCACGGTTTTTTGCCTCCTGACAAGCATTCTAGCCTGTTTTGATGAAAAGTTCAACAAAATACTTGACGGGAAAATCAACCCGCGCTACCATGAAGTTAGTTGACGGTTTAATCAACCATTTAACCCTGACTGGTAGGGTTAAGGGTGCAAATTAGCCTAGCTCACACGCTACATATAGCGTCGTCAACTTCAGAGGAGTGAGAAGCGCTGGGCGTCAAAACGCTTGTACGCAGCAAATAAGGAGGAGCAGATCGCAAATGCTGAGAACCTGGACAGACACGCATTACAAGCTCGAAGACGATGACTGGCTATACATCGCCACCCACGAAGAACAAAGCTCAGCCTCACTGGTTTGTCCCGGCTACGCGCGGGATGGCGAAGGCTTCAGCATCCACTTCACCCCAGCGCACCTAGAAACATTAGAGCATTTGCTCGCCGCGCTGCGGATTATCAAAGCTCAACAAGAGGCGATGCTTGAGTACACCTATCCAGAACCAAAAGCGACAACACATCTCATTAGGTAATCGAAGTTCGGCCACCAGCAATGTACGAGATTTAACGGATTACCAATTACCAATTCCCGGTAAAGCAATAAAGAACTAAGGAAAAACGAACAATGACTACTAAAACACAAGAAAGACCTACATTTTCAGTATTTGGTGCCAAACCGAGCAATGCTTTGCTAGTACCAGAAATCCCGATCGCAGTACGTAACAATTGCCAAAGCGGCCAGTGGGCGATCGGCGATACCGACTACGGTTCCAAGTGTTCCATGACAATCCTCAAATTCTCCAAATTCTTCGGTTCCCTCGGTCAAACTTCCCACACACTGTGGGGCCAACTGTGGTTTGTCGCAGAAAGTGGCGAACTGCCGCAAGGAGTTGTCATGGTAACATACATCAAAAACCGCAGCTTGAACGATTTTAACCGATTGGTAGCATCAGTTCAATCTCGCGGCGTAGAGCCTGCAACTGGAATTTTTATTCCCGAATTTGTCAAACATTCCGGTCAGAAACCTGACGACAGCGGAGTAGTAAAACCGATCAACTACTACAGCTTAAAATGGTCTTGGAACGAGCGGAAAGATTGGGCGGTTATCGACCAAGCCGCAGCAGTTTTGTCAGATTCTAGCAATCAATCGCGGATGATTGACTTAGAAGGAACAAAAGCTATGGTGTGTTTAGATAACCTCCCAGCGCAGCAAATTGCCTGCTTGATGGCTGCTCATGCTAGCGGTGAAAGCGATGCTATTGCTTTGCATTCCAACGGCGGTATGTCGCTACCGCCAGCCGAAGAACAATTAACTGCTGACTTGTTCTAAGTTTGTTGTAAAGGCGCGATTAAATCGCGCCTTTACCATAACTGTTACCACAGACTGCAATGAAGAAATTAACCAAGCTGAAAACCAAACCAAACCTGCAAGAAAGCCGTTTGAAAGAGAATCTTGAGCTGCTAGACAAAATTCGGGCGGACGCAGTTAACGACATCGAAAGTCTCAGCGAAGACTTCCAACACATGAATTTAGTTGCCGAATCCGTCCAGCGGAATTACCGAGCTTTGTTAGCCGAAAATCAATTGCTAAAAGGTACACTTTTGAGTATAATTGATGAGTGCGGTTGCTTGGAAGGAAATCGGTGCGATCGCTGCTGGAAAATTCTCAGAACTCTAGCCAGCGCCAATCCCGAAGAAAAACCCGACGCAGCCAGAAAATACCGAGCCATTCTCAGCCAACTCCGCAACTTAGAATAACTGAAAACGTTTCAGTCACAAGTGTCGAAAAAATAGAATCAGGAGAAGCAAACATTATGACAATAGCAACTGCCAAGGATAGCAAAGCCCAAATTTTGCAAAACTTTCAGCAGATTTTAGCAGACAAAAAAAAGATCGAATCCAAAGTCGAAACCAAAGAACAGTCAGCCGAAAAAGCCAAAAACAAACAACTCCTCGAAGTCGCTTCCACCTACACAATTGACAGCATCGTCAAAGGCTTGGCTGACTTGCAATTAGATTTCGGCAGCACCATCAGCGGACTTTCGGAAAAACTGAAGGCGGAATCTTCCAAATTAGACGAATTAAAACGCGCGATCGAAATTGAAGCGGCACAATTGCAAGAGTTGCAGCAAATCAGAGTTGTAGCAGACGCCCTCCACATTTTAACTCAAGAGCACCGAGAAAAATTGACCCTGCTCGAACAAAACGCCGCCAACCAGCGCGAAATTCTCGAAAAAGACACGACCCAAAAACGCAAGGTTTGGGAAAAAGAACAGCAAGAATTTGATGCAGCAGTTCAAGAAGAGACTGCCCTCACAACTAAAAAGCGTCAGGAAGAAACAGCCGATTACCAATACGAATTACAGCGCACCCGCAAAATCGAAACCGACGAATACGAAGAAACGAAGCGCAAACTAGAACGGCATTTGCAAGAATCTACCCGCGAAAAAGAAAAAAATTGGGTAGAACGGGAAAAAATCCTCAGCGACAATCAAGCCGAGTTTGAAGAGAATCAAAGAAAAGCCGCCGGCTTTGAAGAAGAACTCAAACAGGCTTATGTCAAAGCCAAAGAAGAAGCAATTCAAGAAGTTTCCCGCGAAGCTAAAGTCAAGGCAGATTTAGTGGATAAAGAATGGGAAAGCACTAAGCAAGGATATGAATTGAAAGTGCAATCTTTACAGCAGACTATTGAGCGACAAACCGAACAAATTGCGGAAATTTCCGCGCAATTGCAAGCGACTATGAAGCAAGCGCAAGACTTGGCAATGAAAGCTTTTGCTACCAAAGCTTAAGGTTTGTAGCTCAATTTTTGATAATAATCGGCGGTTGAAACCGCTCAAGAGTCAAACAAAGTCCGCCGATGCGGACTAACAAAGTTAGGAGATGAAAGCGATGGCGAGAATGAATGACAAAAATACGAAGGCTGAAATATTAGAAGCTTATAAACAGTTGGAACAGGAAAAAAATGCACTCGATTCGCAACTGAAGCAGCTTAATAACGATAAATCTGCCAATATTTCTCAATCAGAAATCGCAGTCAAAGAACTAGCAATAGCGGAAGCAAGAAAAGCAATGGGTTTCACTGAAAGCAAACAAAAAATGCAGGGGACGATCGACAATTTAATCTTACTGCAATTTGGCTTCGGTGCCGCTGTCAGCGAACTGTCGGAAAAACTGACAACAGAAGCGTCTAAACTGGGGGAATTGCAGCGAACTGTCGGCGACGAAATCCAACAACTGCAAGAGTTGCATAGTTTAGAAGATGTTGCAGAAGATACGCTGGACAATTTAATTCAACAGTACGAAGAAAGCGCGAAAAGTTTTGCTGGGGAACTCAGCGAACAGCGCGAAACTGTTGAACAGGAATTGTTGGAACGCCGGCAAGCTTGGGAAAAAGAGCAGGAACTGCAAAAGTTGACCGTTAAAGAACGCAATGAGAATCAGCAAAAAGCTCGCCAGCGGGATGAAGAGTTGTATGATTACGATTTGAATCTTCAGCGAAATCTCGACATCGAAGAATACGAACAGCGCCAGAAAAGGCTGTATCAAGAAATCGAAGAGTTTCAGCAAGAACAGGAGAAACAGTGGGCGGAACGCGAAAAATCTATTGCGGAACGAGAAAAACTTTATGCTGAGGTGAAAGCTAAGGTAGAAGCTTTTCCGAAAGAACTGGAAGCTAATATCAAGAACGGGAAAGATAACGGCCGCAATATTGGCAATTATCAAGCTAAAGTTAAGGCTGATTTGTCTGCTAAAGATATCGAAGGGCAAAAGCAAAATTACGAACTGCAAATTCAAGGGATGTTGCAGACTATTCAAAATCAAGATGAGCGCATTGTTAGCTTGTCAAAACAACTGGATTCTGCTTTGAAACAGGTTCAAGATTTGGCGGTGAAGGCAATTGAAGGTGCATCGAATTTGAGTTCTTTCCAAGCAGTGAGGGAAATTGCGATCGAACAAGCGAAGACTCAGCAAAAAAATAAGTAGATCGAACTCGGCGGTTGAAAGCGGGGCTACACAATCGAAGTAGATAAGAGTCAGCGCTTGAAACCGCTCAACAGTCAAACTCTCGTCAGCGGAGGCGGAGTGGGAGAAGTAGGGTGCGCCGGGCCGCGCACCTTACGCTATTTTGAGAAAAAATTAGCTTTCCTTAGTGGAGTTTTCAAACTGTCCACTCGCTGCGACTCTTCCTTGAGCCTGAAAACCTATCTACAGCGTTCTAATTTTTAGTCAAAAGCCCGATCGCACTGTTCACTTATAGAAACTGTCCCCTGCTCTCCTGACCGCTTCACTCACGCTATCTATTCTTTAAGTTAATGAACCAAAAGATATATGTGACTTAGAGGCACTATGCAGAAACAAATCATACGCCAAAAAGATACTAATGCTTGGATACTTCAGTGCTGGGTTTCTTTTATTCTTGCCCTTTCCGCAACTACTGTAGGTATCATTTATTTACAGGTAGACCCCTGGCAGAAAGCTTTTATGGGTATGGGTTTAACTTTTTCTGTCGGCTCGTCTTTTACTTTAGCAAAAACTATTCGCGATAACAACGAGGCATCAACATTAACGGCCAGAATCGACGAAGCTAGAGTTGAGAAAATTCTCGCTGAGCACCATCCTCTCAAATAAACTTAAATTATACAATGTATACAAAAAACAGCCCGCGCGGGCTGTTTTTGTTGTTTGAGCCACAGGTTTCAAGCTGCGGATGGGAATTGGGGATTTCAATGGCCACCTTTGAACTTGCGATCGCGCAACTTATTCTTTTGTCGCTGGCGAACACCGGCCCGAACCATCGCAAAATCCACCGGAAAACCAACGACAGGAATCACCTGATCCTTGCGTTCTTCTTCCAGATTCTTGAGTTCGGTGTAATCAACCCAGTGAATGCAATTCACCGGACAAGTGTCGATCGCCTCAGCAATCAACTCTTCAGAATCCCCGTCTTGTCGAACTACGCGCGATCGACCGTAATCCGGTTCAATATAAAAAGTATTGCGAGCAACGTGAGCGCAGTGCTTGCAGCCAATGCAGGTAATCTCATCAACATAGACACCTTTTTGGCGCAACACGCCGCCCAACTCCGGTTCCAAACCAGAGCGATCGGGCGCATCCCGCAAAAAACCTCCCAACTCCGGCTCTAAACCAGAGCGATCGCTTGCTGTATCTATTCCGAGTTCAGAAAGCTCAGACATTTAGACCCCCACAAGAGTAAATAAGTCCGCAGAGGCGGACTTTGATGAGACAAGATTGCAAAAATCTTGCAAAACTATTAAGCGCACCAGCGCTGCACCACCAAGCGGAGCGAACCGTCTTGATTTTGCTTTTGCTCAGAAACTTGGAAACCCTGCTTAGCGCTTTCATTCACCACAGTATGGTAAGCGTAGCGCTGAGTCACCTTATTCAGAAAACGGTCTACAGACCAAGCTTGCTGCCAAAACTGCAAGTCAGCCACCAATTCATACTCAGTCCCGTTCCAGCTAAAACCTACGTCGTAGCCGTTTTTTTGCTCAATCACCACCTCAGCGGTGCTGGTTAGGCCGCGATAGCCGCGCACCTCAGTCGGGCCCGACTTCCAGTCGATACCCAAGTCAGTTAAAGCAGCTTCCAAAGAATTCAAATTGCGGATCTGGGTCTTAATTTGGCTAAAGTGTGACATGGTGATTCCAAAAAAATTTAAGTGAACTCAACAAAAAAAATTACCAATCGCTAAAAGCCACTTGGGCCGTCGCTTCGGCTGACTGATGCAGCGCTTGCGTGAAATACTCAGATGTTGACTCTTGATGAAGCACCACGCCGAGCTGAGCTTCAATTGCAGCCGTTACCTCAGCGCAGGAAGCACCGACAATGCCGGTGACTGTTTCCTGTACGCGGCCATCTGGATAGATCACAAACTCTAGTGTTTCCATAGTTCGGGCTGACTGAATAGGAATAGTGAGATCAGACACCGACACCAGCAAGCCAGGGACGATGCCTCCTGAAGTCGCTTCTTGAGAGTTGGCTGACTGACAAAGTGCTATATCAATTTTGACGAATTGATAGGTTTTGAGTCACAACTTAACAGAACTTATTAATATTTAGAAGCAATACATCAGTTGTATGTAAAGTTTCGCGTACATCGTGACATCAGTCAAGTCATACATGAGTGGTGAATATTCGCAAGGGCTATTTGGGAGGGATCGGAAGGGAAGAGCGATCGGGGAGAGTCGGTATGTAAGTTAAGTGGGATGGGAACCGACCTACTTAACTTACATAAAGCTAAGGTGATTGACATTTGTCTGCTAGATTGTGGGGATCGCCCAACAGCGAGAGGCAAATGCGACTCAAATCAAGTCTTTGACAGAAGGGTTGCGATCGGGCTAACATCTGAAGTTTATCAGAAGCGCCTTCAGTAACTTCTGGTCATGGTGAAGCATCCTCTGTTGACTTTTTAACCTGAAGTTCCCCGCAGGAGGGAACTTCAGGTTAAAATTTCTTGGCAGCGATACAAACCATTCCATTAATCATCTCGTTCTGAAGTACCTGTAAACCTATTTCAGATAGCCGATCGCACAACCAATTTTTATTGAGCCGCAGTTTTTGGTAAGAACTGGCACTGAATGACCACCGATCGCCCTGTTTTTGATAGAGTAAGTCATGGACTGCTACGCTGTTTTCCTGATACTCCAAGAAACAAGTAAGGATTGTAAATTCATCACTTTGTACAGGAATAAAACGCTGAGTTCCATGAAGCTCTGCTGAAACATAATCGCGGAAAGTTAAAATCAACATCCCATTCTCAATCAGCCAGCGCTCAATGTCCAAAAGTAATGAATCGACAGCACTCAATGATTCTAGGTGTGTAAGTGTGTCGCCCATGCAAACAATTAGCTGCGCCTGTTCCTGAATATGTTGCGAGAAATTAAGCAGATCGTCGTGAATGGTACGGATGGAAAGATGTTTAGCGCGATCGCGTAACTCTGAAAGTAGGGCATCACAGAAATCTATAGCTACTACCGAAAAGCCTAATTTCGCTAAAGGAATAGATTGAAATCCTGAGCCTGCACCTAAATCAATGGCTAATCCTCGCGGTGCGGAGTCGAGCGCCAATTGACAAAAAAGAGCGTGATTTCGTTCGATCGCTGCTTCAGGATTTCCTGACATCCAACTGTAAACAGCAGCAAGTTGCTGGTTATAGTGGTCTTGTGCTGTGTTCATTATGAGGCTAAGTTCGATGACTCGTTAAAAAGGAGCAAAATCATTCAACCCGATGGAAACTAAACCACCACTCTCGCCTTTTACGCGGGAAACTGCTAAAACTCAAGTTCAAGCCGCAGAAGATGCCTGGAATACCCGCGATCCAAAACGAGTAGCCTTAGCTTACACCGAAGATTCACAGTGGCGCAACCGTGCCGAATTTTTAAGTGGAAGGTAACAAATCAAGGCTTTATTAAAACGAAAGCGGGCAAAAAAAGAAATAGACTGCTGTTTGAAAAATGAACTGTGGAGTTTTACAAAGAAGCTGATTTCTGTGCGCTTTGAATAGCAGTGGCACGATGGTCAGAGTGCGGATTTGTTCCTTGAAATAATCCCAGAATATCGAAGGAAGAGGGAAAGGGGAAGAGGGCAGAAGAGAAATCCTCCCACTCTCGCGCCTTGCTTTCGATAGCGAGCGGGAGGCTCGCACTTCTATATCATTCAGATATAACCGGATTTGATATAATTCATGCTTTCAGATATAGCCGGATTGGACATAATTCATGCTGTGCGATCGCTTTTAATAAATTCATGCTGTGCGATCGCTTTTGATAACTTTTGTAAGTCGCTGTTCAAGCTGGCCTATTTGTTGATAGTATCCAATCTAACAATCTCTGGTTAACACTTGTCGTAAACTGATGCGTTGCTGAAAAGTTACTATTGATTATTATGCAAAAGTATAACTGAAAAAAGCTGCACCATGGTTCAGACATTCGCGGTATCGCCCTCGAAGGCGTTCCAGACGAACAGGTTAACCCCACCCCGCAAATGGCGACTATTTTGGGGCAAGCCTTTGTGAGTTGGCTGGTGCAAAAAGTCAATAAATCAGCGGCATTAACAATCGCGATCGGGCACGACCGCAGCCTATCCGCGCCAATCTTAATGCAGGTAGTCAAAGCGGGTATCACCTCAGTCGGCAGCCCAGGCTACGACTTTGAAATGTCTTCAACTCCCGCCAAAAGTTTGAGCATACATGAACAATTTTTTAGAGGAGGCACAGTATTGCTCAAATACTGTGCTTGCTGTGTAACTCCTGAATATTGCTATTTCCTTGCCGCAGCATTGGATCTGGGGTCTAAAGCGTCTCGCAGCCCGTCGCCCAAAAGATTGAAACCAAGAACAGTCAGGGTAATGAGCAAACCTGGAAACAAAATAGTCCAAGGAGACGAAAGAGCGTATCCGCCCTTAAAAGCATCAGAAAGCATAGTTCCCAACTCCGGGGCGGGCGGCTGTGCGCCCAAACCCAAAAAACCCAAACCAGCAGCTTCTAGTGTTGCCGTACCAGTCGAAAGAGTTGCTTGTACAACTAGAGGCGCCAGACTTCCCGGCAAAATGTGGCGAAAAATAATCCGTAAATCGCTGGCGCCCAAGGCCTTGACAGCCAAAACAAATTCTTGTTCCCGCAGAGACAGCACCATACTGCGAGTTAAGCGGATGTAAATCGGAATTTGCACGAGGCTGACGGCGATAATTACGCTTTGCAGGCTCGGCCCGGTGACGGTAACAACCGCGATCGCCAGTAAAATCGAAGGAAAAGCTAGCAAAATATCCGCCAAAGTGCCGATCGCAATTTCCAGCAACCCCCGAAAATACCCCGCCACCAGCCCCAAAAGCGCTCCTAAAATTAAACCCGCACCCACAGAAACCAAGCTCACGACTAAAGATATCCCCAATCCGTGCCACACCCGCACCAACAAATCTCGCCCCAAACCGTCGGTGCCGAACCAATGTTTAGCGCTAGGAGCCACTAAGCGCGACAAATAATCTCGATCGACCGCCGAATCGTAAGGGGAAAGTAGGGGGGCCAACAGTGCCGAGCTCGTCAGCGCTACAGTCAAAATTAAGCCGATTTTCCCCGAAGTCGATCGCCAAAATCGTTGAAAAGCTGGTTGTGGAAATACTAAGTTTTTATTCAATCTTCGATTTTCCATCGAATGCTGTCACCAAAAAACAGAGGACTTGGGCAAATATTTCTAAGTGGCAAATGCCTGTTGAGAAATAGCAGATCAACAAAGTTAAGGGTTCACGCTTCTATCTCACTTGTTGGCTAGGGCGATTCTTGCTCGGGATAAGTGCGATCGCGCGGACTTTGTGAAGCGCAGTTAGCACGCTCCTTTTGCGGAACCTCCTCTCAGGACCCAGATGCTTGTGGTGCCCATAAACTTATTAATTCATTGACAAGGGCGAGCAATTCAGATACAGACTCATTGATTTCTGGTGTCTGAAATCCATGAATAAATCGATTTCTTAGGCTTTTAAGTAGCATTGCTCGATCGTACTCTTCTATTGAAAATTCTCCTTGCGAATACATATGTTTGATCAGAGATACAGTTGGAAATCTTTCAATTGGAATACTAACATCCTCAGCTCGCCTACGAAGGAGTGCTTCAATTATTACCCAAAGTAACAAAAACGCGCCTTCATTTTCTCCTAATGAGATTAGACGTTCACTCTGCGATTTTATACTAAAAATCTGTTGCCAAGATAATAGATTTACTTCAGGGGAGTTGTCTTTCAGTAAAGCATCTTCTTCAGTAATTAACAAGAAACGCCAGCCGGTATGTTGAGAAACTATTTCAGCAATTTCTCTCAACCTTTCTATGGATGTTTGCCTACCAGAACCATTGAATTCGATGATATAACCTTCGGCTTCGTTCCTTTTTGCAATCAAATTTGGGCGATATGTCCCTAAATCGAAAGGGATGTCTTCAGGTTCAGGCTCAACAAATACTCTATAGCCTGCTTGCCGATATTTTTCAGCAATTTTAGACACTGATGTGTCGTGTATTAATTTAGCGGTCATAGATAGCTCTCCAGTGCTTTCGCTTGACATATTCTAACGTAAACGCACTCACGGCCAGATATTATGCCATGCAGCAACAATAACGGACATAGAGCAACGTCAAATGTGCCGCTAAGCGAGCGACGATGCGACTCCACATCTGTGACAAGTGAATCATCCTCATAAACTAACCCAATTAGTGCGTCCTGTATGGGCTTTATTATATTGTCTGTGTCAACAGGGTCAGTATCATAGAGGTATACTAAAGTTAAATGAACGTTTCCTGAATAAGGAGTTCCTACCCAAGTTTTTGACGCTTCTGTACGCACAAATGCTTGCCAATCCTGTAGCTTGCTTCTCTGCCTCGTTTGCAAAGATACAGGGCGTTTTGGAATCAGAAACTCAAATTGCATTGGCAACTCCGAAACTTGAATGCGAAAAGAAGGGATTAAAGGCTAAATTCAAACAAGACTATAACTTGCAAGTTTTAAGAAATCAACTTTTGTTTTGTCGATCGCAGTGATTTCTCATAACCCTCACGCCCTCACCGCTCTCGTATTTCGCGTGAAGCGAAGCTATCCCGTTCGCGAAGCGTTCCCGAAGGGTAGGGAATCGCCCCCGACAACATCCCCACCAACCATCAGCCGTGGGCTCAATCTAAAATCTCAAATCTAAAATCTAAAATCGGATGACCCTTTAAGATATAGAGAACAAGATAAATTTAAAAGCCAAATGACATCAACCCTGCTCAAAACCTCCCCCCGATCGCCCCTCAACGCCCCAACAGTCCGCCATTTCCCCAACGGTCTGACAGTTATAGCCGAACACTTGCCGGTCGATGCTGTTAACCTCAGCGTGTGGCTCAATTTAGGCTCAGCCGTCGAACCCGACGACATCAACGGCATGGCTCACTTTTTAGAACACATGATTTTTAAGGGAACTCCCAGCATTCCCAGCGGAGAATTTGAGCGCGCGATCGAGCAGCGCGGCGCTGTCACCAATGCAGCCACCAGCCAAGATTACACTAACTATTACATCACCACAGCCCCTAAAGATTTTGCCGAACTAGCTCCCCTGCAAGTCGATGTGTTGCTCAACGCCAGCATTCCCGACGACGCCTTCGATCGAGAACGGCTGGTAGTCTTAGAAGAAATTAGACGATCGGAAGACAATCCCCGCCGCCGCACCTATCAGCGATCGATGGAATTAGCATTTGAAGTCCTGCCCTACAAGCGACCGGTACTCGGCCCGACTGCGGTAATCGAACAGTTGACAGCGCAACAAATGCGGGATTTCCACAGCAGCAGATATCACCCAGGGGCGATGACAGCCGTAGCTGTCGGCAATTTGCCAGTCGATCGACTAATAGAAATTGTCGCAGACAGTTTTGCAGCAAAAAGTACAGCACGAAACAACAAAATAAATGTGCCTGCTGTCGGCAACTTTCACCCAGAATCCCAAACCCTCAACTACGGGCAAGAATCCCCGTTTACAGAAACAGTCCGCCGCGAATTTGTAGACCCTGCCCTTCAGCAAGCGCGACTGATCGTGATGTGGCGCGTGCCAGGTTTCGTGGAAATGTCCGAAACTTATGCCCTCGACGTTTTGGCGACAATATTGGGTCACGGCCGCACAACTCGCTTGGTTCATGATTTGCGCGAAGAAAAAGGGCTAGTTTCGTCAATTTCGGTCAGCAACATGACTCAGCGACTAGGCGGCGTATTCTCAATTTCCGCTCAACTACCGACAGAAAACTTGCCAGCGGTGGAAGCTGCCATCGTCCAACACATCCGCACTCTCCAAACCGAACTGGTGACTGATGCCGAAATTTCCCGCATCCGCACTCAAGTAGCAAATCGGTTTATCTTTGGTAACGAAACTCCGAGCGATCGAGCAAATTTGTACGGTTACTATCAGTCGATGGTAGGAGATATCGCTCCCGCCCTCAACTATGCCGCCTGCATCCAAGCTCAGACTGCCGAGGATCTCCGAGAAGCCGCCGTCAAATATCTATCTCCCGACGCAATGGGTGTCGTGGTAATTCGCCCCGGCGAAGCATAAATCGGACTTCGCCTCAACAGGGCAATTCTCCCATCCCTATGCTTTTGAGCCATCCAACGGCATTCGGCATTCGGCAGAAACAATTCGTCAACGCGCACGAGGGATTTTTAGTCAATAGTGCGTGAAATTCGATCGGCTCTCGCCTTGAAGGTTTTGTATCAAATAATTAATATGAAGCCTTTAAGGTACGAGCGATCGGCAAAATTACCGTAATTTTATGAGACGATCGACTGGGAGTTATTGACGACCCAGCAATTTACTCTAGGGAAACCGGGTTTATCGGCATCGTAAATCTAAAATCTAAAATCGATTGAGCGGCAAAATTAGCGTAATTTTATGAGACGATCGACTGGGAGTTATTGACGACCCAGTAATTTAGTCTAGGGAAACCGGGTTTATCGGCATCGTAATTCTAAAATCTAAAATCTAAAATCTAAAATCGATTGAGCCGCAAAATTAGCGTAATTTTATGAGACGATCGACTGGGAATTATTGACGACCCAGCAATTTACTCTAGGGAAACCAGATTTATCGGCATCGTAATTCTAAAATCTAAAATCGATTGAGCGACAAAATTACCGTAATTTTATGAGACGATAAACTGGGAATTATTGACGACCCAGCAATTTACTCTAGGGAAACCAGATTTATCGGCGATCGTAATTCTAAAATCTAAAATCTAAAATCTAAAATCGCGCAATGGATTGACAGGGCACGCAAGCATGAAATTACAAAACTTTCTCAACTCAAAAATTAGGTACGATGCCAAAGCAATTGCTGCCGACGACGAACTCAGTGGCCAAATTCAAAGCCGCCTCATTGACCTGGGTTTACTGAAGCCTCCTGTAGACGGAATTTTTGGCCCTCTCTCTACCGCCACTCTCCACCGATTTCAAACTCTGATGAAGTGCGGGGAAGCGGGTTTTTTGGGAGCAGTCACAGCCAAAAAGCTGATCGAAACCAAACCAGAGGAGATTCCCACACATCCCCTGATCCTGAAAACGCTCCGAGACACCATTTTTAAATCAAAACCGCTGGCGTCTTCTCAACTTCAGGACTTGGAAAAACAAGTAATACCAGCCGGAAAAGAGTTTGAGATCCTGGCTTATGCTCCGGCTCGCGGCCACATCAGAGTTGCTCTCCGCAACGAGTCTTTCAAAGATTCAGGGATTTGGTATGTTTTTGGACCACACGCTCAAATTACTCAAGACGGCGTTCTGTTTTATCCGAAACCGAATCCCCCAACTGTCAGGCTTGGCATTCCTTATCTATCGCAAATGGATAACTTGAACAATCCTACAGGTTCTTGCAATGTAACTTCATTAGCGATGTGTATGGACTTTTTGAAGGTGCCGCGGCGCCAACAAACCGGGCAATATGAAGACGAACTTTACGAATATGCGATCGCCAAAGGTTACAGTCGCTGGGACCCCTACGATTTAGCAAAGATTGTTAGAGATTACGGCGCTCAAGATTTCTTTACCGAGAATGCAACTATTGATGACGTTCAAGATTGGCTGGCCAGCGGAAATCCCGCTGTCATCCACGGATACTTCACGTCTTTCGGTCACATTATAGTTGCATCAGGCTACGACAGCGAGGGATTCTTCGTCCACGATCCCTATGGCGAGTGGTTCCGAACTGGCTACGATACAAGTGTCAGCGGTGCTTACTTGCACTATACTTACCGCTTAATCCGCAGCCTCTGTATGCCTGACGGGAATTTTTGGGTTCATTTTATCTCTAAGTAGTAATTTGTTAGTAGTTAGTGGTTATTGGTTATTGGTTATTGGTAATAACTAACCAATAGTTGACAGTTGACTCTCAGCAAGGTCGGACACGGCATTGCCCATTGGTATCAAATTCAGCCGAAATATCGATCGGGCCCCAAATACCGCCAGGGGTTTAAACCCCTGCCGGACTGCGGGTATTACTATTAATTTTCATGCTCAAATCCAGCCAAGTCGATCGCGTAATCGGAGCACTGGTAGAAATATAATCTACTCCGGTTTCGGCTACACTTCTAATAGTTTCTAAAGTAACATTGCCGGAAGCTTCAATTTTTACCCGATCGCTCTTTTGGCGAATTATTGCCACTGCCTGCCGCATCAAATCAAAGGACATATTATCTAACATGATAATATCGGCTTTGTGCTGCAAAGCTGTTTCTACTTCAGCGAGAGTTTCGGTTTCGACTTCGATCGTCAGCGGATAGGGGATAGAATTGCGAATTAGGGCGATCGCCTCTGCAATTCCCCCAGCCGCCGCAATGTGATTGTCTTTCACCATCACCGCGTCATCTAAGCCCATCCGGTGATTGCAAGCACCGCCGATTTGAGTCGCGTATTTTTCCAACAATCTCAACCCCGGCGTTGTCTTGCGCGTATCCACCAATTGCACGGGCAAATCGGCAATTTTGTCAACATATTTCTGAGTTAAAGTAGCGATGCCGCTCAAACGCATTGCCAAGTTTAAAGCTACTCTTTCTCCGGTTAGCAGCGCATCGAAATTGCCCGAAATCTCGGCAATTACTTCTCCTTTGTCGCACAATTTCCCTTCTGGTACTTGGGGGATGAAACTGAGGCTGCTGTCTAAAAGTTTAAATGTGCGATCGGCAATTGGCAATCCGGCAATGACTCCAGCTTCTTTGACAATCCATTTAGCAGTACCCTGGATGCTGTTTGCTGGAAATAAGGCCGATGTTGTGCGATCGCCCCTACCGATATCTTCTAGTAGCCAGTTGTGCAATAGGGAGTCTAAAACTATCCAAGGCGGTAATATTGCTGTCATGTTTTTGTTGGTTGTTATATGAAGATCATATCTACTAGGAACAATAGTCGATCGGGTAATTTTAGGCAAGTTGCAAAATAAGGATGGTGTCAGTGCGATTTTGGGCGATTCCCTACCATTCGGGAACGCTTCGCGAACGGAATAGCTTCGCTTCACGGGATTTGGGAGGCGGGGGCGATCGGGCTAGATCATGGGGTATTCTGTTGCTGACATTGGGTGTTGGTGCTTTAATGGAGTAGATGCGTTGCGATCGCAAGTAGAAACCATGATACAGCCAGTCATTTTAGAAAAATTAGCAGAACTCCCTGAGTCTCTTCAGACAGAAGTGCTTCATTATATTGAGTTTTTGATCGAAAAGCAGGCTAAAAACTCTAATCAAGAAAAGCCGACAAAGCGAGGGGGACTTGGAATTTGGAAAGGTAAAATCTGGATGTCTGATGATTTTGATGAACCTCTCGAAGATTTAAAGGATTATATGTGAACATGAATATTCTACTGGATACCCATACTTTTCTCTGGTACTTGGAAGACAGTAAACAATTAAGTTCTAAAGCAGCAGAACTTCTTGAAGATCCAAGTAACACTCTCAGGTTGAGTATCGCTAGCTTATGGGAAATTTCCATTAAGCTTGGTTTAGGAAAACTAAGCTTGCAAAACTCATTCTCTGAATTAGAGGAAGTGTTGCAACAACTAAAAATAGAGGTTTTGCCCATCACATTCTCGGATACAGAGTGCTATCTTAACTTGCCGCTGCATCATCGAGATCCTTTCGATCGCATTCTGGTGGCACAGGCGATTAATCATTCCCTTGTTTTGGTTAGTCGTGATGTGGCTTTTGACGCCTATGACCTTCAGCGGTTATGGTCATAGCTGCTGCGGGTATTGTGTTGACAAAGTTGGGTGTCGGTGATTAAATAGAGTGAGTTTGCTTTGTCGCAAGGAAAATTGGCGTCAAAGAAACAAGCTCATCTGATTTAGGAGCAAGCAGAGGCTTTGGGGTGGGCCACTAGGGCTAAGGGTAAGTTTGCTAGTAAATTTGGAAGTAACGAACTTGATAAATTAGAGTTCGGATTTGATTATTTCGCCTAAAAACTGCATTCAAGCTACAAATACTCAGTTATGACTCACCTAAATATTTCTCCTCTCAACCGTCGCTCTTTTCTTAGTTATGTTGCTTTAGGTACTTTGGGTTTATTGACAAAAGACTTGCTTGATCCAGCTAGCGCTATGGCTGATAGTGAGGGATTAGATAAAAATCCCTCTAGGTTGGAGACATATCATATTTTTGTTCCTTATACCACAGCACGCAACGGAGGAAAAGAAACATTTACTTTGCGATCTGGAGAACCTTGTCAGGTAGCAATTCCCTCCAAAGCTCAAGATAGCCAAGAGATTACCATCAAAGGGCGCGGCCAAGACGGTAAAGATATTACTGTAGTTTTGCATACCTTATACGATAGACAACTCGGAATAAAAGAGGAAATTTATCAAGAAATTGACAAAAATACGCAATTTATCAAAGAAGTAAGCAAAGCTAAATGCAAATTTGTTTATGAGCAAATCGAGGATGGTGAGTATATTAACGATGTGATTGCCTTGGATTTTCTTGATTATGTGATAGGCTCCTCAAAGCTAGACAAAAAAATTAAAGAGCGTTACGAAATCGCCAGTAACAATTCGCGCTTACTCGGAACTGAGCAAGCCATTGAAATGGCATTAAGTCAATCTAAACTAACTGAGGCAGAAAAGAAACTAATTAGAGGGACTTTTGCCTCTGTCCGTGCCAGCGAACCTGTTCCTGACTTTAAGGCGCTCACAGAGATTGACTCAATTGTTGCCGCGTCGGCACTGCCTTTAGAAATCAAACAATACTACCTTTCAGCCAGTACCAAGATAGCAGCCTTAACAGTGGACTTCATTCTTGTAAAACTGATCGAGGACAACCAAAAATTAACTCCCGCTCAACCGAAAAAGTACCTGTCAACTTATCAGCAGGTACGTGCTGGGAAAAGAGTAGAAGATGCCGTAGCTTTAAAATCCCTAGACTCATTCATCAGTAATGCTGAAATTCCAGAAAATGCTAAAGTTGTTTACTCAATAGCAAGGGAACAAAATTTAGATAATCAAGTTGATATTGGTGAAAAAATTTATGATTTTGTCCAAGCTTTTGTAGAATTCAAAGACCGGATGGATGATGCTCAAGATGCTAAAGATGCTGCTAAAAAAGCAGGAGCAGCAATTGTTCCAATAGCTACGAAAATACTAAGTCTACTTGGAGTAAGAACAGCAACAGGTGTCACTATTAGTAGTTTATCAGGAGTGGCTGCAACCAACGCGACTTTAGCTGTTTTAGGTGGTGGTTCTGTCGCATCTGGTGGTTTAGGAATGCTGGGTGGTTTAGCAGTAGTAACAGGAGGAGCCGCGTTAATTGGAGCCGCAGGAGTCCTGTCTATTGCGTTAGTCTCAGAAATGGATAGCGAAGACCAAAAAAACCTGGGAATTGCAATTGGTACAGGAACAGTCGCCGCTACTGCAACTGTTTTAGCTGCTTGGACTGTTGCGACTGCTTTGGAAGTAGCCGGTACATTGTCTGGTGCTGCTGCTATTACTGCCACTATTTCGGCTCTTGGGGGACTCGGTTTAATCACGGGCGGTACTGCTGTTGTTGCTGGGGGTGTAGCAATTGGAATTTGGTCATATCGCAAATCTGTAAAGACTCGCGATTCATCCGTGCTGCACCAGTTAGAAACTCGAACCTACACCTATACTGAAAATATCATTGCGGATGATTTAGGAGAATTTTTACAAAAAAATGTAAGTCCAACAAATGGCATTAAAGAGGGATTTTCTGCTCCTAATATTCCATTAGATAAACTATCCAAAGCGCTGTCTTCATGGCTATGTATTGACTCTGGAGAAAAAGTAATCGCTTTGATAGACAACAGTTTTTTAAAGGATGCAAAAGAGGGGGTTGTATTTACAAACGCAAAAATGGCTTGGAAAATATTTCTTTCAGAAGCTGATGCCATTAACTATGAAAATTTAGCAAAATTTGTCAAGACGGAAAGCAAATTAACTTCACTGCTCTCTGACGCGAAGCAGAAACAGGAGTTGTCTAAGTTGAAAAAGGTAGTAGATATTTTGTCAGACGAGAAATACTCTACCAATTTATCTAAGTTGCAAGAGTTAGTAGCTATAGTGGGGAGTGACAAAAACTTATCGGATCTGGTTTCTAATGAGAAGTATAAAAACAAGTTGCCACCATTAAAAAATGCAGTAGCTATTTTATCAGACGAGAAGTACAGTCAGAACTTGTCTAAGTTGAAAGATGTTGTAGATGTTTTATCTAATGAACCTGATTTAGGAAAATTTTTATCGTCGCAATTGGTGTCACAGCTATCTGACAAGAACTATACCAATGACTTGTCTAGGTTAAAAAAGGTAGTAGATACGTTTCAAAACGAATCTGACAAGGAGAATTTCACTAAATTGCTTCGACAAATTGGTCAAAAATATAGCACAGTTTAGGCAGCAACTTTTGCCTGCGATTCTGCTGGGTATCAAGGCTTCACACCTAATTACTATCTAAACAGGGAGTTTGAATATGCCTGCTTCTGACGAGACAAATAAGGCGATTAACCGCAATGAATCTTTAGTAACAGAAATCCTAAAAATTGTTGATAATCTCCCAAACTTTGTTCCCCTTAAAGGCGACATTCAAGAGAAACTGAACGATTTACGTTCTGCTATGCAAGGACTACGAGCGCCAAGGATCATGGTAATAGGTCGCTCTAGATCTGGTAAATCATCATTAATTAATGCAATATGCGGGTTGAAAGTTGCAGAAGTGAGTGATACAAAGCCCGAGACAGGCGAGGCTGAATGGAAAGATTATCATCACGACGGCGTTGATTTACTACATATTCTGGACACACGTGGTTTACACGAAGCAGAAGCTCCGAGAAAAGCCGATTCAGCAAAATATCCATTTGACAGTATCATGCAAGCTGTAAACAAAGAGTGTCCAGATGTTGTTCTTTTTATATGCAAGGCGACAGAAGTTCATAGCGGTAGTCAACAAGATATTGATATGTGTACATTGATTCTCACGGAAATTCAGAAGAAGTATAGACGGGATTTGCCCGTAATTGGAGTTTTAACCAAGTGTGATGAATTATCTCCTCCACGGGTTACTTTGCCGACAAAAAACGAGAGAAAAAATCGCAATATTGATGCAGAAGTTCAAAACTTCTATGGTTATTTACAACAGCGAGAGAAGTTGCGATCTCATATAAAAAAAGTTGTTCCAACCGCTGCATACGCTGAGTATGAAGATGGTATAAATGGTTTGATACTTCCTGACCAGGACGGCCGATGGAATATCACTGAATTAGTAGAAACAATGATCAAATATACGCCAAGAGAAACACGCGGCTCTTTGGCACGAATGGCACACCTTGCAGAGATTCAACTCACTGCTGCTAATACACTTGTTGTAGCCTGTTCGGGCTTGAGTGGCGCTGTCTCTGCAAACCCGATACCTGGTGCAGCAATACCAGCGGTTGCAGCTATTCAAACTTTTATGGTGATGTATATCGGTTGGCTCAGTGGTCGGGAGTTTTCGGAACAAACAGTCAAAGATTTTGTGGTAACTTTCGGAGTAGGTGCTGGTGCAAATGCTGGAATGGTGGGCATCGCTGACATCGCTTTGAAGTTCATACCTGGTTGGGGAAGCGTGCTGTCTGCGGGAGCTAGTACAATTTCTACAAAGGGTTTGGGCGATGCAGCAATCGCTTATTTTCTCAATAACGGTAAAGCCCACTATTGACTGCTAAAATTAAGGGCGATCGCTGGTTATGATTGTATTAAAATAAAAACGACTGGCATGGGCAATTATTATGACTATTCCTGATATTACGATCGCCCTTATTGCAGCAACTTCCAGAATCATTATTGCCAGAAGCCAACGACTTCCTCGACTTTGTGATGCACAAGCACCAAAATAGAATAGCTAAACCCAAACTCCCAGACGATATTGCCAAAGCTTGGGGAAAATGGTTCGAGAAGGTCGATCGCTTGGAAGTAATGACTAATCAGGCTGAGAGCAAATATCAGCAAGTCCTACTCAACAAGTATCGGCAACAAGGTTTAGAGCTATGATCCTATGGGATGCAGGAGTTTTACAACGAGGAATGGTTGGGTTTAAAATGAAGAGGCTATCAACCTATCCCGTATGAGTGAAACCCTCTACATTGAAACCAGCATCTTGGGCTACCTAACAGCTCGATCGACCAAAAACCTAATCCTGGCTGCCAATATGGAGGTAACAAAAGATTGGTGGGAGTATCGCCGCAGTGCTTTCACGCTGTATGTCTCACAGGCTGTCCTAAACGAGGTAGCACAAGGAGACGCAGAGATTGCGGTTCAACGTATGGAACTCCTTGGCGGTGTTCCATTGCTAGAATTAAATCAAGCTGTCCGAGACTTAGCCTCGCAATTTCTTACACGCAGCAATCTTCCCCCTAAAGCACATATCGATGCAATTCACATTGCAGTAGCAACCGTTCACGGCTTGGATTACCTGTTAACCTGGAACTGTAAGCATATCGCAAACGCTCAAATCCAGGGAAAACTTGCAGAAATCAGTTTTGATTTCGGATACGAGTTACCGATCCTTTGTACGCCTTATGAACTACTAGGAAATTAATTTATGTTGCAAGATGAAATAGTAGAAGAAATTCACAAAATACGTGAAGAGTATGCCAAGTCTTTCAATTATGACTTGGACGCAATATTTGCAGACTTGCAGAAGAAACAAGCTGAAAGTGGCAGAGAAGTTGTGAAATTGTCGCCAAAGCGCGTTCTAGCAGGGCGTTGGAGCAGACGGGGTAAAACTATTATGTAAAAATATTATGTGAAAAAACTAAAGCCCTTTTCCATTGTTGTGGGAAAAGAGCTTTAGTTTATTATTAACCTGGCACTGAGCTATTTTACCGGGCAGTGACCCGCCGAGTATCTTCGCCATAGCAACGTTTAACAACCGAGTTCGGGATGGATCGGAGTGGTTCCATTACATCATAAGCACCAGGAAAGCTTTGAAAACTTTTAATCCTGTGTCTGCGTTAAGTGTGATGCGCTGCATCTCTTTCGCTCGACTTAATTACCTTATCAAGTTTTCCTTTGTCTGTCAACCCCAAAGTCAAAACTTTTTTGACATCGCCCGAAACCGCTGGAATTATCGGGGTTTGAGCCCGGGTTTGAGGGTGCGGCCGATCGACCTTTAACTCACAAATCCAAAAAAGCCGCCTCGACACCCTGTTCTCTGCGAATCTTCCCGTCCTTCTCAAACCACGCCACGACCTGCTTCACTGTTAATTGTTCGATCGCCCCTTCAGATTCTGTCGCAATTTGCCTCAACGGCCGCAAGGACGCCACCACCAAATTGGTAAAAAAGTTTTCAAAACTCGCATCAAGTTCGATCGACCCTTTAATACTCTCATCATTCTTAATCCAATCCATTACCTGCCCATTAGTCACCTCAGCCACCGGCAAACCAGTCTCCCCAGCAATTTGCTTGAGCACCCTCAAAGCATAAATTGCCAGCCGCGCCGAAAACTTTTCTTTAGATGACAGCAGCGCCATATCAACTTCCGCACACTCTTCCGGCTTTAACAAATCTGCTAGCGGTTCCATATATTAAAAATTAGTAATTCCTAATCGGTAATCGGTAATTGGTAATCCCTGACATCCGTGACATCCGTTATACTCATCCGTTGCCGAACTTCCATGCGTGACATCCGTTAAATCCCTTACAAAATCCGTTGCCGAACTTCTTCCTTCCTTCTGGCAATCAAATAACCGCAGCGGTGTTCCCCGTTAATAATCCAGTGAGTCCGCTCCACAGTACAGTCCGGCAACACCCCCGCAAACATTTCCAACTCATTGCCACACACACTCGGAAAAGTTTCAGCAACATTAGAAATCGCGCAGTTGTGTTCCATCAACACAAATCGATCGCCCAAACCAGCGCGATCGCACATCCCCACCTCTACAGATTCTACAGGATAACACTCAGCCATATAACCTTCAGCCCTGCGGAGTTCCACCAACTTAGTCACCCGCTCTTGCAGCGAACCCGCACCCACCAGCCGCCGATACTCCGTCGCCTTGCGCTGCCACTGTTTTCGCAGGATAGTAATCACTTGCTCGCGGCCGACAGTTTCTGCCAAAGTATCCAGGAAAGAGACTGCAAAATCACCGTAACGGTTCGGGAATCGATCGCGCCCCAGACTGGTAAGCTCATAAATGTGCTGCGGCCGCCCCATACCAGCCTGAACCGACTGATACTGAATCAGCCCCTCCGCTTCCAAATCCTTCAAGTGACGGCGAATCGCCTGCGGGCTGATATCCAAAGACTCCGCCAACTCAAGAGCCGTCCCCTGCCCCCCCTTGAGCAAATATTGCAGGATGTCTTGTTTCGTCGAAGTCTGCTGAGTAGTCTCCATCATCTTCACAAAAAATTATTAATTTGACTTTGACAATATCACTATTGTTAATGTAGCTTAAAATATAGTAAAGCAACAAAATTGTTGTTTAACTTCCCAGAGCAGTCCAGCAGAACTCGCTCAAGCCCAGACAGGCATTGCCCCGTCTGCCATCTTTGAGAGCCTTATCTAGAACACTGAACACGCAAAATAATGAGTTCTACCACAGTCAAAACCTTAGTCAACCAACCCTACAAATACGGTTTCGTCACCGACATCGAGTCAGACACCATCCCCCGCGGCTTGAGCGAAGATGTAGTCCGCCTGATTTCCGCCAAGAAAAACGAACCGGAATTCATGCTGCAATTCCGCCTCAAAGCATACCGCAAGTGGCTGACAATGACCGAGCCTACCTGGCCCCACGTCAACTATCCCGCGATCGACTACCAACAAATTATCTACTATTCCGCCCCCAAACAAAAGCCCAAAAAGCTCAACAGTTTAGACGAAGTAGACCCGACACTGCTAGAAACCTTCGAGAAACTCGGCATTCCCCTATCCGAACAAAAGCGGCTGGGAAATGTTGCCGTCGATGCCGTTTTCGACAGCGTTTCAATTGCCACAACATTTAGAGAAAAGTTAGCCAAAGATGGTGTAATTTTCTGTTCCATCTCAGAAGCCGTCAAAGATTATCCCGAACTAATAGAAAAATATCTCGGCAGCGTCGTACCAGTCGGCGATAACTTTTTCGCAGCCCTCAACTCCGCCGTATTCAGCGACGGTTCCTTTGTTTACATTCCCAAAGGCGTCAAATGCCCGATGGAACTGTCCACCTATTTCCGCATCAACAACGGAGATTCCGGCCAGTTCGAGCGCACCCTAATTGTTGCAGAAGAAAACAGTTCTGTGTCTTACCTAGAAGGCTGCACCGCGCCGATGTTTGACACCAATCAACTGCACGCCGCCGTCGTGGAATTGGTAACAATGGACAATGCCGATATCAAATACTCCACAGTGCAAAACTGGTACGCCGGCGACGCCAATGGCAAAGGCGGCATTTACAACTTTGTGACTAAGCGCGGTTTGTGTCAAGGAGTCAATTCAAAGATTTCTTGGACACAAGTAGAAACCGGTTCCGCGATTACTTGGAAATATCCCAGTTGCGTGTTAGTCGGCGACAACTCGGTGGGCGAATTCTACTCAGTAGCGCTGACAAATAACAAGCAGCAAGCTGACACCGGCACCAAGATGATCCACATTGGTAAAAATACTCGCAGCACGATTATTTCTAAGGGAATTTCTGCGGGAAATTCTTCCAACAGCTATCGGGGTTTGGTGAAAATGGGACCGAATGCTAAAGGCTCTCGCAATTACTCTCAGTGCGATTCCATGTTGATTGGCGACAACGCTCAAGCGAATACTTTCCCTTACATTCAAGTGCAGAACCACACTGCTAAAGTGGAACACGAAGCCTCTACTTCTAAGATTGGGGAAGAGCAATTATTCTTCTTCGCACAGCGGGGAATTTCCGCAGAAAATGCTATTTCGATGATGATTAGCGGTTTCTGTAAAGATGTTTTCAATCAGTTGCCGATGGAATTTGCTGCAGAAGCTGATAAGCTGTTGAGTCTGAAGCTGGAAGGAAGTGTCGGATAATTTACCCTCGTTACCCGGTCGATTTTATTGCTGGCAAGTTAACGTCAAACCGAGCGTCCGGCAAGGTTTGAAACCCCTGCCTCAAAGCTAAAGTCCTCTAAAGAGGACTAATGAGTTTGAAAGTTTTCTTCTCAGTCCTCATAGCGAGGACTTAAGCTTTGAGACAGGGAATTCATTCCCTGTCGGAATATCGGTTTAACGTTAAATTGTCGCCAATGAGCAGAGCCTAGAAACTAGAAAGAAAAAACTGTAAAGTGCATTGAGGAAAAGGACAAAAATAGATGATTGTAGAAAATAGTCAAGTGGTGCTATCCGTCCGCGATTTAACTGCGGATGTCGAAGATACCCAAATCCTGAAGGGTTTGAATCTGGAAATAAAATCGGGTGAAATTCACGCGATTATGGGCCCGAACGGTTCGGGGAAAAGCACTTTATCGAAGATATTAGCGGGTCATCCTGCTTATAAGGTAACGGGCGGAGAAGTTACTTTTCTCGGTCAAAATTTGCTGGAATTAGCGCCGGAAGAACGCTCTTTAGCTGGGGTGTTCCTAGCTTTCCAATATCCTTTAGAAATTCCCGGCGTTAGCAATCTGGATTTCTTGCGCGTGGCTTACAATTCTCACCTAAAACATCGCGGCTTGGAAGAATTGGATGCTTTTGATTTCCAAGATTTAATCGAGGAAAAGCTGGATATTGTCAAGATGAATAATTCTTTTTTAGACCGCAGCGTTAATGAGGGTTTTTCCGGTGGCGAGAAAAAGCGGAATGAGATTTTGCAAATGGCGCTGTTAGAACCGAAGTTAGCTATTTTGGACGAGACTGATTCTGGTTTGGATATCGATGCTCTCAAGATTGTCGCCGGCGGTGTGAATCAGTTGTCAAATGCTGAAAATTCGATGTTGGTGATTACTCACTATCAGCGGTTGCTGAATTACATTATTCCTGATTTTATTCACGTCATGGAAGCCGGCCGAATTATCTTGACTGGCCCGAAAGAGTTGGCGCTGGAATTGGAAGAGCGCGGTTATGACTGGGTTGTGGAAGAGGAAGCAGCAGGAGTAGGCGCGCGATGATCAATACGCAAGTTGCTACTAGAGAAATGTTTTTGGCTGGTTTGGTGAATCAGTGCGAAAAGTTGGGCGCTGCTCATCTCAAAAGTTCTGTTTACGGGTTGGATGATTTGCGCGACATTGCGGCTCAATACGTGCTTTCTTCTCATTTTCCGACTGTGAAGGATGAAGAATGGCGTTTTACTGATTTGTCGCCGCTGTTGCAAATTCCGTTGCATTTACCGGAAAGCAATCAGCCAGAAATTAAGCTGTCTGATATTACGATGCCGGTGAAAGATCGGGCAGATTTACCATTAAGATTGGTCTTTGTCAATGGTTTTTATGCGCCGCATTTATCAACGGTGAATTTGCCGAATTTGCCGCTAGACTTTTACGCAGGTAATCTATCCAATGTACCCGAAAAATATCAAGGGCGCATCAGCGATGTTTTGAGCAAGCACAGACAGCAAACTGAGGTGTTTACGGCGCTGAATACTGCGGGTTTAACCGATTCTGCGGTGGTGTTCGTGCCGGCCAATATGTCGATCGACCTTCCGATTCACTTGCTGTTCCTGACAGCGCCCGGTGCATCTCCCACGATGTCCCAGCCGCACTGCTCAGTCATAGCTGAGCCTGGAAGCAATGTGACGCTGGTTGAGGATTATGCAACTATCGGGAATGTCGCTGCATTTACGAATGCTGTAACGGATGTTCTTGTCGGCGAAAACGCCACTGTGAATCACGTTCGGCTGCAGCGGGAAGCTGGGGAGGTTGTTCATATCGGCAAAAGTGCGATCGAGCAATCTCGCAATAGCCGTTATACTTGCCATGCTATCAGCTTGGGAGGCAAAATATCGCGACACAATTTAGAAGTATTTCAGCGCGGCGAAGCCACTAAAACAACTTTAAACGGCTTAAGCGTAGCCTTTGGCGAACAGTTATCTGACACTCACAGTGTAATCGATTTCAATCACCCCCACGGTACAAGTCGCCAATTGCACAAGTGCATTGTTGGCAACAAAGCTCGCGCTGTATTTAACGGCAAAGTTTTCGTTCGCAAAGCCGCACAATTGACAGACGCCGGACAATTGAGCCGGAATTTGTTGCTGTCGCCGAGAGCTCGCGTAGACACTAAACCGCAGTTGGAAATTGTCGCCGACAACGTTAAATGTTCCCACGGTGCAACTGTCAGTCAATTAGAAGATGATGAACTTTTCTACTTGCAAAGTCGCGGTTTGGATTTAGAAAGAAGTCGCTATTTACTAATCGATGCTTTTGCGGCGGAAATGCTCAATCAATTACCGATTATTGGGGTAGCTAAAATGCTTTCTACCTGCGTCGCTATCCAAGCATAACTCATAAAGATGAGGACACAGAGGACACAGCAGTGCTGTGTCCCTACAACACTTGCACCATTTTTAACAGCCTGTAGGGGCGGGTTTCACGAATAATAATTGCCTAAAACCAACAATCTCGTAAACCAGCCCCCACCCAACGACAAATCACTAACTTCAAAAAATATGACACTTATTCAAGAAAAAACACTTGCATCAAAAGTTCGCGGCGACTTCCCAATTTTGAATGAAAAAGTAAATGGCAAACCGCTAATTTATCTAGACAATGCAGCTACTTCTCAAAAACCCCTAGCTGTGCTCAACGCTTGGCGCGATTACTACGAGAAATATAATGCAAACGTCCACCGCGGCGCTCACACTCTCAGCGCCAAAGCGACTGATGCTTACGAAGGTGCGAGAGACAAAGTTGCGGCATTTGTAAATGCCGCGTCGCGACAAGAAATTGTTTACACTCGCAACGCCACCGAAGCGATTAATTTGGTTGCTTATTCTTGGGGTTTGAGCAATCTGCAAGCCGGAGATGAAATTATCCTGTCTGTGATGGAACACCACAGCAATCTCGTGCCGTGGCAAATGATTGCTCAAAGAACCGGTGCGGTGCTGAAATTTGTCGAGTTAACGGAAACTAACGAGTTTGATGTAGAACAGTTTAAAACCCTGATTTCCCCTAAAACTAAATTGGTATCAACCGTTCACGTTTCTAATACTTTGGGCTGCATTAGTCCTGTAAAAGAAATCTGTAAAATTGCCCACAGTTTCGGCGCAAAAGTTTTAATAGATGCTTGCCAAAGCGTGCCGCACATGATAGTAGACGTGCAAGCAATAGATTGCGATTGGCTGGTTGCTTCCGGTCACAAAATGTGCGCTCCGACTGGCATCGGTTTTCTGTACGGTAAACTGGACTTGCTGAGAGAAATGCCTCCGTTTTTCGGCGGCGGCGAGATGATTGCTGACGTGTTTCTCGATTATTCCACCTATGCCGATTTGCCGCACAAATTTGAGGCCGGCACGCCTGCAATCGGCGAGGCGATCGCCCTCGGTGCAGCAATCGATTATCTTGGTAACATTGGCATGGATAAGATTCACGCTTACGAAGCAGAATTGACTGCTTATATGTTCCAACAATTGCGGCAAATTCCAGAGATTAAAATCTACGGGCCGCAACCAGACAGCAACGGCGAAGGTAGGGCAGCGTTGGCGGCATTTACTGCCGGAGAAATTCACCCTCAAGACTTGTCTACCATGTTAGACCAGGAGGGAGTCGCGATTCGTTCCGGGCATCACTGCACGCAAGCTTTGCACCGCTATTTGAACGTTTCATCTACGGCGCGGGCGAGTTTGTATTTTTACAATACTCGCGAGGAGATTGATGTGTTTGTGAAAGCGTTGAAAGAGACGATCGACTTTTTTGGGAGTATTCTGGGGTAAGCTTGTGGCGTGGGCGACGGTCTATGTTCGAAATGTGACGATCGGGCAAGGATCCTTCCCGCCTTCGCACCACTGGTGCAAATCCGGGCAATTGCCTACAAATTCGCCCTCAATTTGTATCGAGCGGCATCAAAAAAATGACTCACCCCAACGAAAGGCTGGTGTTAATCTTCCCGTACCCAAAATCCTTTTTTTTGAAATAGCTGTATATTTAGTTAAAGGTCATTTAAGTTACAGAGGTTCACCATGAAGCCTTCAGAGCAGGAATCAGTACCCTCCAGTTTTTTTGACGAAACCTACCGTGGGAGTCCCGATCCTTGGAGATATACGTCCAGCTTTTATGAAACCAGTAAATTCCGAACAACTATTAGAGCTTTGCCAAAAGTCCAATTCAAAAATGGTTTTGAAATCGGATGTGCTATCGGTGTACTGACCCAGAAACTAGCCAAAAAGTGCGATCGACTGCTTTCAGTAGATTATTCAGAGGTAGGATTAGAGGAAGCTCGGAAACGCTGCAGTAACCTGCCACAGGTGCGGTTTGAGCAGATGGAAATACCCCGGCAGTTCCCAACTGAGAAGTTCGATTTAATTTTATTCTCAGAAGTAGGGTATTATTTCACTGTGGAAGACCTCCAGAAAACGAAGGAAAAAATAATTGACCAATTACTTCCCGGCGGTTATCTGTTAATGGTTCATTTTCGGATTCCTGTAGAAAGTTTTATCCTGAACGGTGACATCGTTCACGATGCTTTTATCCAAGACTCTACACAGTCTTTGAAACATTTGGGCGACCCGCGCAAAAAAATGGTGATGGTAGATTTAGTAGGTCATCACAAACGCTATCGAATGGATTTATTTCAGCGGTTGTAAATGATGGCAGATAAATTTTAAAAAGGTTAGGAGTTACGGACTACCACCAAACAAACCGGGTTTTTTAGCTCTGATAGAGGGTTGAAATCCCGTTTATTTTTGCTAAAAAACCAGGTCGATCGCTCGTCCTAAAGTCCTAAGATCGCATTCATTCCATCTATCCCAGGCAGTTTTGCAATCGTCAAAATAGCCTGTAGTACCATAAAACTAGAGTTTTCTCAGCTCAAGGAGATTTAGAGATGATTGCTACTACTTCCAGTTTAGCCGAACAGAGAACACTGCTAGAAAACATTAGCTGGCAGACCTTTGAAACGTTGCTCAAAGAAATAGGCGATAAGCGAGGTTATCGCATAGCTTACGATGAAGGGAGACTGGAAATTATGGCGCCACTATTTGAACATGAGAACTACAAGAGCAATTTCGGTAATTTCATCCTTGCTTTAGCAGAAGAACTCGACATTGAAATTAAAAGTGCTGGCTCAACTACTCTCAAACTCAAAAATGCCAAAAAAGGCATAGAACCAGATAACTGTTATTATATCCAAAATGAAGCAGCAGTTAGAGGCAGGCAAGAACTAGATTTAGAAACTGCCCCACCGCCCGACTTAGCAATTGAAATAGATATTACCAGCAGTTCAGTTGATAAGTTGGCCATTTACTCCGCACTTCGCGTCCCGGAACTCTGGCTATATAACGGGCGAGTTTTGAAATTTTATCAGTTGGTAGAAACTGAATATATTGAGCGCGACTTGAGTATTGCTTTTCCCTTTGTATCGGTAGCAGAAATGGCTGGGTTTTTCAGTCGCACTCAAACGATAGGAGAAATTGCTTTGCTAAAATCCTTTAGAACTTGGGTGAAGGAGAAAATATAGAAAAGGTCTCACATCATGAAAAAATTACTAACTACTACAATTGTTTTTATCTCTACAGCAAATCCTTGTTTTGCTATGACTCCCTCAGAGCTAGCAACATTTGCAACTAACTATAAATACAATGAGAATGCTCCGGTAGCTTATTCTTATTATGACAAAAGTTGTCAAACGAATGTCTCTGTTTATTTGGTAAAAATCATGGATTTAGGCAATGGAAGAATCGGAGGAATTACCAATCAATTTCTGTGCTGGGGAGCCACCTACACTTATTTTGAAATGACTCGCGGTAACTTGCAATCTATTCGAGCCTTTGTGGCAATAGGTGCAGGCAGATCCACTCGCTATACAAACTGGGGCCCAATTGCCAATCCAGGGGATGATTTAACTCCCAATCAGTTGACATCTGTTGCAAAAACGATGACAGCAAATACAAAATGATTTGTATTTAAAACTCCCTAATCTCAGGATGAACAAATTTATAACCCGCTGTCTTAATCTTTTGATTAGACACCCTAGCATTATAAGGCCGCACGCTAGGACTTCCATCCCAAGAAACTTTAGGCAGATTGTGAGTTTCAAAAATGCGATCGAGCAATTCACCACTAGATAGCGACACATCGCCAACTAAATTGTAAATTCCCTGCAATCGATTTTCCAAAGCAAATGTTAACCCCCCAACAACATCATCCCGATGCACCCAATTAGTAGCATCTTCCCCCCTACCGGGACGAGTGCTACCAGCCCAGCCTCCAAAGATTTTAACTAATTCCCGCCCTGGCCCATAAATTCCTCCCAAACGGAGAATGCAGACGTGAAGATTGGGACTCGATGCTGCTAACAAAACCCGTTCTGTTTCGGCGAGAATTTCACTGTTTGGATTAGCTGGTTTAACGGGCGATTCTTCATTTACTACTTCACCTTGGCGATCGCCATACACAGAATAAGTACCCGTATAAATAACCTGCTTTACTGTCGGTATCTGCTGTAAAACCGATACTAAAGTAGTCGCAGTATCTAAATAACTTTCCCGATAAGCCTGAGAATTTGGAGCACCGACGCACAGCATAACAGTATCTTGTTCTTGCAGTACAGCCGTCACTGCCTCTTTGTCGTTTCCTTTGAGCACGGCCACCCGCTGCGCGACACCCTCCAACTCAACTACTCGCGCCGCCGTGGTAGTTGTCGCCGTCACGGTACAATCAGATTTGCCGCGTAAATGTTTGGCTGTCGCAGTACCCACATAGCCGCCGCCGACGATCGCAACTTTCATAAAAAATTCTCCTTTGTTTCATACTCTCTAAAATTATTGCCGGTTTCTGAAATCATGGCGCGCTGAGTTTTGTGGTAAAATGCAAAGCATCGTTATCAATCGGAGTAGCATCGTGTCCGAGAGAGATATTTTTGCCACATCCTCAGAAAGCGAACTTTTAGCTTTTTATGGTTCTTTGTTTGCGATCGCAGCCGCCGATGGTTCCGTTGATATTGACGAACTAGATTTGTTGTTTAAAACCATAAATTTAGACAAATTTTCTGACTCGGCAAAAACTCAAATCCAATCCTACACAGCTACTCCCCCATCACTCAGCGACTGCTTGCAAACACTCAGCCAGTCACAAGAACCGCTGCGTTTGGGAGTCATGTATTTTTTAATAAACATTGCTGGGGCAAATAAGACGCTGCATCCCGCAGAAAGCGAGGCGATCCAATCCGCAAAAAAAATGCTGGCAGTTTCCGACTTGCAAATCCAAGCCATGCAGGAATTCATCGCAGATATGAAACAAATACGCGAGGCCGCCCCTAATAAAAATCAGGCATCAGCATCCTTCAATTCTGCTGTTTCCCAGCTTAAAACTAAGGGCATCCCTCTCGATTTAATCGACCGAAAAGGAACCACAACAAACCTCAGCAACCCCAAAGTTAACTATTCAGATGAAAGTTTTTGGACTAAACTTAAAAACTTTGCTTTAACCGCAGGAAGAGAAGTAGTTGAAAAAGCTTTAATTCTCTACTATACGGCTCAGAACCCAAACGTGCCTGCTTGGGCCAAAGGAGTTGTACTTGGAGCTTTGACCTATTTTATATCTCCTGTTGATGCCATTCCCGATATATTAGTCGGCATCGGATTTACAGACGATTTGGGAGTATTGCTGGCCGCAATAGCTACTGTTTCAGTATACATTAATGCTGATACTAAAGAACAAGCCAAACAAAAAATGAAAGATTGGTTTGGCAAATAATATTATGTCCGGTGGAGCGTTTTGTTTCCGTCTGCATCGGCATAATATAATCTGAATAATATACCAGTTGTCAATCGGATAAAATACAGGACACGGCCCTGCCGTGTCTTTACCCAATATCTGTAATTCACTCAACTGAAAACTGGATTATTGTGGATTCTCAGTCTTTGATCGGCTTACCATCTCGATTGACAATACGGCTTTCACCATCCTTAGCCGTGACATTTTCATAAACCCCTTCATCCCGCTTCACGTACTTGCTAAAACCCGAATTTTTATAATCGGTGTCTGATGTCGGCTTCATCAACCTCGGAGCGCTCAGCAGCCGGCGTACCGGAGCATCTGCGGGAGTCTCCCCGAGTTCGCACTTAGCCAACTCGCACAGTTGACCCCAAGTCGAAACTTCCAGGTTCATGCTGTGCCAAACTTCTAGCTGCTGGTTGTTTTCGGGACACAAATAATCGTATACAGGCATACTAAGAATCTCGTTTGCAACTACTAAAATTACTAATTGCACGGTTATTGAGAATATTATAACTCAACATTACTAAAAATTAAACCCTAAAAATCAAACTTTACTATTTTTAACGGTTGTTGAAACCTTAAATCAGCTATATTATTAACCCTGTGTGCTTGCTCCCGGATGCGATCGAGACAAAGCCCAAAAGTACGCTACCCTGAAATCCTCTGACTCGATCGCACGATCGCACGATCGAGGGCTAGCAAATGCCCGCAAGACTTCCGTGAATGCCGTCAAAGGATCGATCGTCATTTTCAGACTGTACGCAAATCACAGATTCTAAGTTTCAATTTTATTTATTTACTCACCAGCGAGGATTTACCGATGAGCGATTTCAAAGTTACGCCAGAAGTAGAGCTGAACACAGCTCAAATGTTGGAGCGATACCAACTGCAAGATGAGACAACTTTGCGGCGTTGGGCAAAACTGCACGGCATCAACAGCACTCGCGGTTTCTTCTATCCCAGTGAAGTAGATTTGATGGATCACGCTCACCACCATCTCTACAATTTGGGAATGAGCATTGCAGATTACCAAAGTCTTTTAGACCGGCGCCGCAGCCACTCCCAGACACCGGGCGACCAAAATAAAACAGTAGCAAGTCAAGTTGCTGACGAAGCATACGATGCCATAGAAACGCTAACAGATCAGTATGCTGAAGCTATAGATTTAATGGGAGAACGTATAGCAGAACATTTCATAGATGAACTCGATTTATCTGTGATGCGACATCTTTCTCAAAAAGTGAAAGACCGCCGCACTCTCAACGGTCAAACTAAAAAGCCTAACCGTTTTCTCCAAGTGATTAAAGCTGTGTTGCAACCGAGCAGCGAAAATACGCTTCTGGTTCCCAAAAAAGATGACGACTCTAGTTTAGAATTAGAACAGCATCATCGGCTCGGCTAGTCGCCGATTTTTTTTGCAAGACGAAGAGACTTTTTGTAAAATTTACTGGTCAAATTTACTGAAAAGCCCACGCTAACCCTCCCCTTGTCAAGGGGAGGGAGCAAAAGTCAATTGTTTTATATTATGAAGGGTAATTGAAGAAAATAAATTTAGGTTTTCCAGAAGTATAAATTACTTTTCAACTAATGTTGGGTTTCGCGAATCAGCCCAACCTAATATAACTGGGGACAGATGGCGCGATCGCCAAAATTAGAGATAATATATGCTGAATTGAACCTGTCAACCTTGCCCAAGGTAAAAAAATGATTAAATCGTGGATGGTAATTGGAGGCGTCGCCTTGATAGTAGCACTAGCAGCTAACTTCATCCCGCCCAGCGACATCCAATGGTTCAACCGCTTGCAGCGTCCGAGATGGCTAGTATTTGAAAAAGCAATTCCCCTAATTTGGACAGTAATTTTTATTTGTGCAGCTTGGTCAGCAGTGATTGTTTGGGAAAAAGAACCGGGAACTCAGGAGACTTGGCTGAGAATGGGTTTGTACCTGCTTTTAGAAATAGTAACCATGTCTTACACCTCGGTTATGTGCAAAGTTAGGAGCCTAAAAGTCGGCACAATAATCGGCGGAACGGGCGCTATTTTAAGCGTAATTCTAGCTTTAAGTGTGTTGCCAGTTTCCGAGCCAGCCGCCCTATTATTGCTGCCTTACATACTTTGGAGTCCGATCGGCACTTACACCACTTGGGTAATGATGCACCTGAATCCGGCAGATGTTTAGCCTGTCATGGAATTAGTCATTTTAATGGGATTGCAAGCATCGGGAAAAAGCACATTTTTCCGCGACTATTTAGCTGCCACGCACGTTTTGGTCAGCAAAGATTTAATGCGAAACAATAAAAATAAATCGCGCCGACAAATTCAATTAATTGAAAATGCACTGCAAGCAGGTCATTCAGTCGCTGTTGACAATACCAATCCCGAAGTTCTAGATCGCAGGCCGCTGATTGATATCGGTCGCACCTATAATGCCCAAATCATCGGTTACTACTTTGAATCAATAGTCAGCGACTGTTTAGCTCGAAATCAAAAGCGATCGGGCAAATCTCAAGTTCCAGACATAGCAATTTATGCTACTGTCAAAAAAATGGTATTGCCCAGTTACGGCGAAGGGTTCGCACAGCTGTTTTCCGCCCGCATAGCAGAAAAATTTACCTTTGAAGTAAAAACATGGCCCGCAGAGGAAGTTATTTATGGACAATCAGACATTTGAAAAAAAAATGCGCGAGCTTGAATATTTTCACAGCCTGCGTTTATTGCCGGGAGCTCACACAATAATTCGCGCCGACGGTCGCAGTTTTTCCAAATTTACTTCCTCAAGTTTTGATAAGCCTTTCGACTTAAAATTCCACGAATTAATGGTGGAAACTGCCAAAGCACTCCTGTCAGAACTAGACGGCATTTACGCTTATACCGAAAGTGACGAAATCTCAGTTTTGTTTCCTCCAGATTGGGATTTATTTGACCGCAGCTTAGAAAAACTTGTCTCTATTTCTGCCAGTATTGCCAGTGCAACTTTCACTCGCGCCGCCCAAACAGCAGTCAATTTTGACAGCCGCATTTGTTCCGCAGCCAACAAATCGCAAGTAGTAGATTATTTTCTATGGCGCCAAGCAGATGCAGCGCGCTGCGCTTTGAATGGCTGGAGTTATTGGATGCTGCGAAAAAATGGCGAAACGGGTGAAAATGCAGCAGTTATATTAGAGAAACAATCTGTGGCTTTCAAAAACGAATTGCTGTTTCAAAACGGAATTAACTTTAACGAACTGCCGGCTTGGCAGCGCCGGGGAACGGGATTGTATTGGGAAAAATACGATAAACCAGGTTATAACCCGATCGAACGCAAAGAAGTTGTGGCAGTGCGGCGGCGACTCAAAGTCGATGAAGAGCTGCCCGTGAAAGAGGAATACAAAGAATTTATTTACCAATTTTTAAATCTTGGCGATTAACTATTAAGGAGATCTTGTCAAATCCGGTGGCAATTGATGAATGCTTAGTCGGTTTTAACCGAATGCAAGCTGTGAGACGGGGGTTTAAACCCCCGCCCAATGTCGGCAAAGCGAGTTAACCTAACGACTGCCAGAGCTGGTCGGAGGCTCCGTTTCCGGCGGTTCGGGAGGGGGAGATTCAGGCTCGGGAGGATTCAGCGACTCCTCCCAAACTTTGATTTGCGATCGAGCTTGCTCAAAAGCCCGAGTACCCGAGGGAATTTTCTTCAAAGTCGCGATCGCCCCAGCCAGATCCGAGGACGACTCTTCCACACCAAGCGCCAAAATCCGCTGGCTCCACTCATCAATCGCCTCACTCGCCTGCCACCGGAGCGAACTCGACTCCGGCACCTGAAGAGCCAGGGAAATTGCCGTTTGCAAAGCGTCAGCAGTCCCCGCTCGGGCCGCCTGACGGGCGTTCTGCAAACCTTGCTCGCCCTGAAATTGAGCCTCCCAAGTCCGAATGTTCGATCGAGCTTCCTCATAAAGCACCCGTCCCGATCGAATCCGGCGGGCCATCTCAATTGCCCCCGCCAAATTGCCGCCCGCCGCTAGCTGCTGAGCTCTATCCAAAAACGGCTGGTCAACAAGCCGCTGTCTCCTCTCGATCCAAGCTTGAATTTTGGTTTGAGCTTCCACATAAAGCGCCCTACCTCTACCGATCCGAGAAGCTTGAGCAACGGCGGCTTCCAGAGCATTCGGATCGCCCGTACTTGCCAAATCGTTCGCTTTTTGCAAATACGGACTGTCTTCCAGCAGCTCGATTTGACGGCTCAAGCTGCTAATTTGACGGCGAGCTTCCGAAGCGCGGGGATTTGAGTCCGGGACTGTTTGCAATTGCGCGATCGCAGCCCTCAAATCATTTACCCCTCCCGGCGCCGCCAGCCTGCTTGCCATATCCAAAACTTTGACATCAGCCATTTCTTGTTGCCAGCGGCCGACTAAATCTTGAGCTTGTTTGTATAAAGGGCGGCCGGACTTCAACTTTTGAGCAATCTCGATCGCCTTGGAGAAACCCTCAACAGAGCCTGTTAAAGCCTGGGAAGTAGCATTCGCCAACTCATTAAAATCCTGTACTTGTTCCCTTAAATTTGCCGACTCTGGAATCTTGTTAGCGATCGCGATCGCCTCCTGCCAATCCCCAGCCTGCAAGCGTTTTTGGGCGATCTCCATAATTTTCTTGCTAAATTCCGCGATCGCCTTATTGGCAGCTTGATACAAATAACTGTTTTGACCAATTCCCTGAGCCAGCTTAATCCCCGTCACCAGATTGTCGAGACCTCCCTCGGAGGCTGTATTGCGGGCTTTTACCAACTTATTGCCCTCAGCCCGAGTCGTCTGAATTAGCTTAGTCAATTCCTCGTACTTAGCCGATTCCCAGAAAGTATTTCCCAAATCCAAAAGCAGAGTAGCTTGGCGGAAAGCCAGCGTCCACTCTTCCTGACGCAAGTGATCTTCAGCCGTGCGGTAAATTTTCTCTGCATCGCTCCATATCGACTGCCACTTTTCAATCTGCTTTTCCACCTTCGGGTAAGCGGGAACGTTTTTAGGAACCTTGTTCGCTATCGCTATCGCCTCCTCCAGCTTTCCTTCTTGGAAACTAGCATTTCCCAGCCTGAGAATATCCTCCGACCACCGATCGATTTGAGTGTTAATTCTCGGCCGCAGCGGATGGTCTTGTGGCAAAGCATTCACTAATTCGATCGCCCTGAGCAAATCATCCGCCGTCCGCTTGCTTGCTGCTTCTTGAGCACAAAAAAAGCGATCGTTAGCAGAAGCCGTCGGCCAAAAAATCTTTGAGCAATTTGACTGCGAGGTCAGGTTGAGCAAAGACGCAATTGCCACAAACCCCATACCCACCGATAGCATCAAACTCAGCGCCAGCCAAAACTGCCACTTATTCGACCAGTTCCGCCACAATGGATTGTGTTCCCCAGGCGGCTGCGAGTTTTCCCCAGACAAATTCGGCGGTAGTTCCAGATGCCCTCCCGGCAGTTTTCCCGAAGTAACCAACTCTCGGAGCTCTTTAAGTCGTTCAGCCCGGTTTTTCCTTGCTGGTAAGCGCACCAGCGACGAAGTATCCTTTGTTGACTCCAAGGATTCTGATGCAGACCAACGGCCTGGTATTTTGCGATCTTGACTCATATCCTCACCACAAACAGCAACCAGCCAGCGTTAGTTATTTAAAAACTGCGAGCGCTGCTATCAACTGCTCTATAAAATGTATTCATCACTTTTACATACTCCCGTCGGCCCCAGAGTGCAAGAGCCGATCGCCAAACCGCCAAAATCAAAATTTTGTGATTAGGTAATTGATAATTGGTAATTGGCAATTGGTCAAGGCCTTTATCCCCAACTCGCACTCCTGATTGCCAATTACCAATTATTATCTCAAGAACCGGAGTTCGATCGCAAATCGCCGATGAGTTCGGCAAGTTGGTCGCTATTAGCTTTGTAAACCTCGTTGCAGAAATGGCACGTAGCCTCAGCCCCCCCATCTTTTTCAATCATGTCTTGGAGTTCGGCTTCGCCCAACATTTTCAGAGCTCCCAAAACTCGATCGAACGAACAGCCGCAGTCAAAGCGCACCATCTGAGTTTCCGGGAAAATTTCCAGACCCATATCTCCCAATAACTCTTCGAGGATCTGGTGCAGCGTTTGGCCCGAGCGCAGCAGCGGCGTAAAGCCCGACAGTGCAGCAACTCTAGATTCTAAAGTTTGCACCAATTTTTCGTCCGTTGCCGCCTTCGGCAGAACCTGCAACAGCACACCTCCAGACGCTTCTACCCCGCCCGCCCCCACAAACACCCCCAAAACCAGAGCCGAAGGCGTTTGCTCCGAGGTTGCCAAATAGTGAGTCAGATCGTCGCCAATTTCGCCGGAAACCAATTCTACCGTACTGGAATAAGGGAAGCCATATCCAACGTCCCGCACCACGTACAAATAACCGTCACCTATTGCCCCGCCGACATCGAGTTTGCCTTTAGCATTGGGCGGCAGTTCCACTTCGGGATTCTCCACATAACCTCGAACTGTTCCATCAAGTCCCGCATCAATCAGAAGCCCGCCCAGCGGCCCATCTCCTTTGATGCGAATGTTGACTCTCGATTCGGGCCGCTTCATGCTGGAGGCGAGTAACAGCCCCGCCGACATCGTGCGGCCGAGGGCCGCTGTAGCCACGTAGGAGAGCTTGTGCCGCTGTCTTGCTTCTTCGGTGAGGCGGGTGGAAATGACGCCTACAGCGCGAATTCCGCCCTCTGCGGCTGTAGCGCGAATTAATTGATCGGCCATGAAAAACCTTACTTTGTCTTTTGATACCTTCTTGAACTATTTTATAAGTTCTTGAAGGTTGTGGCAGCAGAGAGCAGCAGTTGACTCAGCGGGCCTGGATGTGCGATCGAACTTCAGAACTCGCCTCTGTTTTCTGCAAAACCTTGCTCAACCAACGTTTTATTAACAAATATTCGGATTCATTCTTCCACTTAAATATTTATTTACGATTCCCGGAATAACGAGTGAATTTATTTTCCACAATTACCCGTGTTCTCAGTCATTTTATAAATAACAACTAATGACTAACAACTTACAACTAACAACTAATGACTAAAGCTTATCTTGCCGCTAACCAGACGATTACCAAACCTTTACCTTTGTCGTCTAGAGTGAGAGGCGTAGGTCTCAGACAAATCTTTTTTAGCTGGAAATAACGGATATGCCACCAACATCCAAAGCACTTTTAGCGGAAATCCAGCATAACACAGGAGCGACTCGCAACTTGCATTTTTATGCCAAGGGCGAAACCATTCCTATGATGTCGCATGGCCTTTGGCGAGTCTGTCAAGGTTTAGCACAACTGAGTACGCTTTATCCAAACGGGGAAGAAGGACTTTTGGGTTGGGTTGGGCCTTCGATGTGCTTCGGTTTGTGGTTGACAAGCTTGCAGACTTACCGAGCTACGGCGACATCAGATATTTATTTGATGTGGTATTCTATGGTGGAAATCGAAGCTTCTCCTCAATTAGCTCACGAGTTGCTGCCTCAAATGGTAAGGCGGCTGCGGCAAATGGAAGCAATTTTAGCGATCGCCGGACAGCGGCGAGTAGATGACCGTTTGTATCAGCTTCTGCTATTATTGCAACAGGATTTCGGCCAGCCTGTGGTTGAGGGCACTCGTTTGAATATCCGCTTGACACATCAAGATATTGCTAATGCGATTTGCACGACGCGGGTAACAGTAACGCGAATGCTGGGAAAATTGCAGCAGCAAGGGTTGATCGGTCGAGATGGCGATCGGCATTTAATTCTTAACAAAGATGCTTTTGCCCCATCCTCTGATTTGTTTGGCTGCAACCCTCAAGCAGTTTAGAACCGACAGCAACTTGCATCTACACTTTTTTTGCATCTACATAAAGTCTTCCAGTATTAGCTATCAAATCTCAGTGCATGAGATTTGTTTGTCTGGCTCCTCCTCTTCCTATCTAGGGCCATACCTTTGCAGTTGGAAAAGATATAATTAAGCGGTGCATCTATTTAGGACTAAACTCAATGGCTAACTCAACCCAAGAAACACCGCAAACAGACAAAAAAGAATTAACGGACATCACAGCTAAACCTCAACAACAACAAGAAGAACCGCCAAATAAGGGTGACGGGCGGAAATAGTCGATCGCTCGGAATGATACCGCAGCCGAAGATAAAGAAACCGGGTTTTTTGACTCTTATTGAAGGTTTTAAGCAAATATTGCGGTTAAAAAACCCGGTTTCTAGTTATCCGCGAGTTGAGGAAATAACTTGACAAATTATTCGGTTTGTGCAGTGCCGTTGTTCGATCGCAACTTCGGCTTTCCCGGCTTCTCCCTGCGTCCATCCAAAGAAACCACATCAGCCTCAGAACTCTCCCTCGCCACCCGAATCAGCAACCCCGACAACAAGAAACTCGCCAACATCGACGAGCCCCCGTAACTAAAAAACGGCAGCGGCAAACCCGTAGTCGGCAAAACCCCCGTCGCTACCCCAATATTCAGCAGCGACTGTCCCACCATCACCACCATCACCCCAATCGCCACCAACTGAGACTCAATATTCCGGGCCCGCGTCGCCACCCTCAAAGCGACAGTAGCGTAAGTCGCCAACATCAGCAACAGCGAGAAACCTCCCACCAAACCAAACTCCTCAGCAAACACAGCAAAAATAAAATCGCTGTACTGAATCGGCAAATAAAATAATTTTTGCTGCGACATCCCCAAACCCACACCCCAAATGCCCCCAGAACCGACAGCCAGCAGACTTTGAATCAACTGATAGCCGTCTTGCATCGGATCTGCCCAAGGATTGAGGAAAGACATAATCCGGCGGCGCTGGTATTCCCTCAAACTAATACTTAAAACCGCCAACAGCATTCCCCCCATAGCCGTGGCGCCCAACTGCAAGTAAGGCAAGCCCGCCGCCAAAGCCACCAACCACAAAGTCATCCCGCACAAAGCCGTGGTACTTAAATTCGGCTGCAACAAAATTCCCAACAGCATTGCACCGAAAATTAAGAGCCAAGTAAAGCGAACTTTATTCGTCAACCGGGGCCAGTTGCCGAAAATGCGGGCGCTTTGGAGAATGAAAAACGGCTTGATCAACTCAGAAGGTTGAATAATCGGAACCGGGCCCAGAGATATCCAGCGAGTCGCCCCGTTGATGCTGGTTCCCACTCCCGGAACTAAGGTCAACCAGAGCAATCCCAGCAGCAATAAAACGCCTAACTGAGATGTTTTCATGATGTAGCGCAGTGGGGAGTACACCATCAAGTTAAAGCCGGCCAGCCCGATCGCCACTGCGATTAGCTGTCGTTTAAAATAATAAAGCCCGTCTCCAAATTCATAATTTGCAATGGGATAGGAAGCCGAAAACAATGCTGTCAGCCCGACAAACAGCCACAGAAAAGTCAGCCACCTCAGCCACCGGGCCTCAGCGGCCCATTGAGACGCGCTGGGGTCAAAAAAGGGAATCAAGCGTCGAATGTCATTAGCCATAGTATTTTAGAATGATCTCAATAAACTCTAACAAAGATGGCTAAAGTACCAGATTGGTTAATTTACGCATTAATCTGTTCGCTATTATACGGTTTGTGGGGATTTTTCGGCAATTTAGCAACTAAATATATTGACTACCAAACTGCTTTTGTTTATGAAGCAATTGGCGCTATTTTAATGACTTTATTTATCCTTGTCCAAACTAATAGTTTTAGTTTTGAGGGAGATGTGAGGGGAATTTTGTTTGCCGTATTAGTTGGCGTTTGCGGCACTGTGGCATCATTAGTATTTTTTATTGCCCTTGGTAAAGGTGAAGTTGCCAATGTAGTGAGTGTTACGTCTATCTATCCGCTGATTACCATAGTGTTGTCGGCTTTATTCTTGAAAGAAGCTATTACTTTACCGCAAATGCTTGCTGTTTTGTTAGCGATAATCGCAGTTATACTTTCTGCTTATTGAAATATTTGTCAATCATTAGATTAACAACGCTGGACATTATTCCTTCTGCCATAACTATAACAAACAAAAAAGAGGTCATCGCGACCTCTTACCCCTCTACTAATCCAGCTTTGGCTCTTAAAGCAGACCCGTATTAGCTCCGGGCTTACCGGTAGCCAGTTGCACTTTAATAATTCTGCCGCCCATTTTCATAATTCTTTGCTGTTCCCGGAACCAGTTGTCGTAAGGAACAAGCTTAGTAAAATAGGTATTTTGCAATTCGCGCTGAGTGCGGATGCGAGTTTGACTGGGGACGCAAGCAGTCACCTTAAACATTCTCATGGGAAACTAACTCCTGAGTAGGTTTACAGATTATTAGATGGATTTTTTAAAGATTGAAGGCAGGGAGTTAGGAGTCAAAACTAGCTCGTTAAAACTCATCGGGCTTTCTCGACAAGCCTTTGACGGTCTAGCAATCACTCTCAACTTCCCTGACCTCTTTTCAAAGCCAAAGGTAACAAGTCCAAAGTTAAAAGTTAAAAGAGGCAAGAAATAAATATTTTTCTTTCTTCCTTCTTCTTCCTTCTTCCTTCTTCCTTCTTCCTGAGTCTTAGCTCAAGCCAGAGCAGATGTAGTCGAAATAGACGCCCATTTCTTTACCAGCGTCAGAACCGACCAAACCGGCGGTGACTTCTTTCATTGCTTGGATTGCTTGTACGGTAGAACCGATGGGCACGCCCAAGGAGTTGTAGGTTTCTTTCAAACCGTTGAGCACGCGCTCATCGAGGATGGAAGGGTCGCCAGCTAGCATAGCGTAGGTGGCATAGCGGAGGTAGTAGTCCAAGTCGCGGATGCAAGCTGCATAACGACGAGTGGTGTACATATTGCCGCCGGGACGAGTTACATCAGAGTACAACAGAGACTTAGCAACTGCTTCTTTGACGATTGTGGCTGCATTAGCGCTGATGGAGGTAGCTGCACGGACGCGCAGTTCGCCAGAAGCGAAGTAGTTCTTGAGCTTGTCTAGAGCGCTGATGTCGAGGTACTTACCTTGAACGTCAGAGGAATTGATAACGGCGGTAATTGCGTCTTGCATGGTTGTCTTGTTTCCTTGAAAGTGGCTGAGTCAGTCCAATTTTGGAGCTAGAATTTGGAATTTGGGATTTGGGATTTGAGATTTTTAAGTGACCCTTTATCTGCAAAAGCTTTTAGCTTGTTAGCAGTAAGGCCCTTTTTTTCAATCTAAAATCGAAAACCTAAAATCGAAATTCCTTACTGCATCGCACCGATAACGTAGTCGAAGTAAGAGGAAGCTTCGGAAGCATCTTCTCCAGACAGCAGCGAACTTGCTGCACTTTTCATAGCGCGAACGCCTTCGGCGACGGCTTCAATCGGGGTGCCGAGAGATTTGTACATTTCGCGGACGCCGACGATACCGATTTCTTCGATCGGAGTAATGTCGCCAGCTACGATTCCGTAGGTGATCAAACGCAGGTAGTAGTCGAGGTCGCGCAAGCAAGTTGCGGTCATTTCTTCGCCGTAAGCGTTGCCGCCGGGAGAAACAACATCAGGGCGCTTTTGGAAAAGTTGGTCGCCTGCTGCCTTGACGATGCGTTCGCGGGATTCGCTCAAAATTTGGGCGATGCGGACGCGGCGTTCACCAGAGGTGACAAAGCTCTTGATCCGATCTAATTCACCTGGGCTCAAGTAGCGAGCTTCGGCGTCTGCGTTGACGATTGATTTGGTGACGATACTCATCTTGTGTGTACCCGCTGGATATTTTGCTATACGAACTGCTCCGCGCTGAACGAGCGACGGTGGGCGCTTGCATCCCGTACCTTTCATGCTCAGGCAGGAGCTTTGACAGGGAAGGCCGAACTTTCCACAGCCAGCAACTGTTAAAGTTGTGGGCGGGAGGCGACATTCGATGTTTGACGGCGCTGGTTCTTCACGCCGGTGCGCTTGTGAGTGCCCGCACTAAGCCTGTCGCTTAGAATACCACAAATGACTGATGCGATCTTTAATTTTTGATTTAGATTGCAGCAGGCCACTAAGTGGCGATCGAGTGACTGTCGGGCAGTTAGTAAGGATATTGCTTCTCTGACACAACTACCTCTCGCAAGTATTTTGAGGCATTATGTTCACATTCTGAGTGTTACTGTAATAGTTTGTAACATTCCTTTTCATATTTGGGCCCTCACTAGGGCGTTCAGCGTTAAAATTTCACCGATTAAAAAGTGGCTATAATTTTCTCGCTGCAAGGGTTACAGGCGATAAAGCATTGAGGGGGATTGGTTGCGGGCGAGGGCGCGAGGTTCAGAGGCTTGGCCCTGAGAAAGAGCGAAGGGAGATGGGGGGAGACAGGCGGGAAAGAGGCGGGGAGAGGTGCGATCGTCTCACATCTTGCACCATTCTCAATAAGTCTGGGACGGGCGGGATCTCTTGCCCAAGGCTTGTCAACTTAAGGTAAAACCGATAGTCCGTCAGGGGTTGAAACCCCTGCCTCAAAGCGAAAGTCCTCTAAAAGAGGACTAATGAATTATTCAGTCCTCGGAAGCGAGGACTTTAGCTATAAGCCCCGTGGAATTCATTCCCTGGCGGACTGCCGGGTGGGAGGACTGGCGGACTAAAAGCTTAAGTTGACACTCCTTGGCTCCTGCCAAACCCTACTCCCCAAAAAAAAACTCACTCTTTGTGTTTGTGGAACAGACCCGAAAGCCTGTTCTTGATAATATTGCCAGATATCAGATCGTCGGAAATCGTGACTTTCGAGCTTGTAGCTAGATTTGACACTAACTTTTAATCTGGTGCGCCGTGAAAAGAAATCTATCAGCCCTTAAAAAAGCTTTGCAGTTTGGGATTAGCGGTGCTGTCGGCGGTTTCGTCGGCAATCTAATCACCGAACCTTTCATGCAGCGACTCCCTTCGGAATCTTTTGTTGACAGTGTATTGTCTACAGGTCGCTGGTTTGGATTGGTAGGCGGTGGCATTGCTACTGCTATCATGTTCGGCTATTATTACTATATCAAAGGCAAGCCTCAAATTAAACAGGCTTTAAAAAATGGCGGATTGTTTGGTTTAATAGCAGGAGCAATTTCTGGGGCGATCGCCGAAGGTATTTACAGCGGAATTGGCGACGGAAACAACGAATTATTGCGAGTAATTTGCTGGGGAATAGCTGGCAGTTTGTTAGGACTTGGACTTGCACAGCGGATTCCTAATTTGGGAGCGCTTCGCGGCACGGGAGGCGGTGGTGTAGGAGGAGTTTTGGGTGGCTGTTTGTTTATTCTGTTTGCTTACAATTTATCCGGTACGGCGGGCCGTTTAGCTGGCTGTGCTGCGATCGGTTTTTGGATTGGAATCATGTTGGTTGTAGCCGAAACTTTGTTTAACAAAGCTTGGCTGGTAATTAGTTACGATACCGGAGCAAATCGCACTCTCACTCTAGGTTCGGAACCGATAACTTTTGGTAGCGATGAAAATTTGTCTATTATCTGCATTCCTAATGTTTCGCCCTTGGCCATGCGGTTTCAATTGGAAGCAGGTCAAATTGTTTGCGAGAATGTTGATAGCGGAGCGGTTAGTTATTTGCGATCGGGCGACCAAAAGAAAATCGGCAACTGTACAATTACAGTAGGAAACTCTGACTGGCCAGCTCCAACACCGACAAATATTCAGCCTACCTTTATATCAGATCGGCCCGCAGTAAATTCTTTTACCAGCAGCCAATTTTCTCTGAAATTAGGAAGTCGGGTTATTCCTCTGAGTGCGGGAACTCAACTATTCACCTCTGACATACCGAGTTTAACAGCCGCAGCATCTAACGGTCTTGTAGCTATAGTCACTTCTCGATCGAGAAACGAGCTTTCGTTAGGATTGACCAATTTGTGCGATCGCGCTTGGTGGGCTACAGACATTCAAGGCGATATAAAAATGGTAGAACCTGAAAGTACCTTAACTTTAGCCTTGGGAACTAAAATCGAATTCGGTGAATTAGACGGCGAAATTGTGTAAGTAAGAGAGTACAAACTGAGATATTGCACCATTGTCAATAAGTCTTTCATGGGCGGGCAGGATGCCCACCCCACAAGAAAATTTCCTATTTGTGGAACGGGCATCTTGCCCGTTCTTAACAAGATATCCGGCCCACCCCACAATAAAATTTACTCTTTGTGGAACGGGCATCTTGCCCGTTATTAACAGGATATCCGGCCCACCCCACAATAAAATTTACTCTTTGTGGAACGGGCATCTTGCCCGTTATTAACAGGATATCCGGCCCACCCCACAAGCAAATTTACTATTTGTGGAACGGGCATCTTGCCCGTTATTAACAGGATATCCGGCCCACCCCACAATAAAATTTACTCTTTGTGGAACGAGCCTTTGGCCCGTTCTTAATAATAATTCAAGCAGAACTCCCGCTAACTCCAGTAATTACAGCCGCACCAATCAAATGAGCCAAACGCAAAGCTTCAGGAACTTTACCAGTATCTGTCAAACGCTGAAGCACCAGCGCAATTACTTCTGGTTTTTCGCCGCAAACTTGAAAAAAGAAAGGTTCAAAAGCGTGAATTTTCCCGGCGCGGCGCAATAATTCTAAACGGTATTCCGAGTCGGGTAAATGGCCGAGGGCTTTTTCAACAGCAGCTAAATCTGGTGGGCGGCGCATGACAGCAACGCAAGGAATTTGCAGCCGCGATGCTAACTCGGGAAGGTCAACAATATTGAAGCCACCGAAAGCAATTCCGTCTAGCAAAACGAGATGCAATTGCGGCAGAAATTTGCCTCCGAGGAGCAGCCCAGAAATAGCATCCGTGGCATCTAATCCGTCTCGGAGGACTTGTCCCCACACCATTCCTTCAAATCGAGTTCCCCCGCAGACTATGCCCGCGATCGACACCAGACTGCCGTTTGTACGACAAAAAGGAGCGTCGTCAAAGCCAATAACCTTAATTGTGCGATCGAGTCTGAGCAAATCTGCCAGTTTCAAATTTTGGAGTTCCCTAAACTAAAGTTTTTGAGATAAATTTGACTTCTAGATATAGTATGATATACGTTAAAGACCTCATTACTAAAAATATTTTAGACAATTGGCCAAAAAATACGTAGCAGCGATCGACCAAGGAACCACCAGCACCAGATTTATCGTATTCGATCGCCGGGGACAGATAATTTGCAGCAACCAACAAGAACACCAGCAAATCTATCCGCAACCGGGATGGGTGGAACACAATCCCGATGAAATTTGGCAGCGCACCCAAAGCGTGATTAAAAATACCCTCGAAATCGGCAATATCGACCCCAAAGATATTGCTGCCCTCGGTATTACCAACCAGCGCGAAACTGCAATTGTTTGGGACAGAAACACTGGCAAACCTTACGGCAATGCGATTGTTTGGCAAGATACCCGCACTCACAAAATCTGCGAAAAATTAGCTGAAGTTGAGGGCAAAGATCGATTTCAAGAACGATGCGGTTTGCCGCTGGCAACTTATTTCAGCGGGCCGAAAATTAAGTGGATGCTGGACAATATTTCAGGATTGCGAGAAGCTGCCGATCGAGGGGATGCGATTTTTGGCAATGTCGATACTTTTCTGATTTGGCACCTGACTGGCGGCGCGCACATTACCGATGTTACCAACGCCAGCCGCACGATGCTGATGGATTTGCAAACCCTCGATTGGGATGCCGAAACTTTGGAAATAATGGCAATTCCCCGCCGGATGCTGCCAGAAATTCGCCCTTCGAGTCAAGTTTTTGGAACTGCAAAAGGATTGCTTGCAGGTGTTCCAATTGCTGCTGCTTTGGGCGATCAGCAAGCCGCCCTCGTCGGGCAAACTTGTTTCAGTCCGGGGGAGGCGAAAAATACTTACGGTACGGGCTGTTTTATGCTGCTGAATACCGGTGAGACGATCGTCCCTTCAAAGCAAGGATTGCTGACAACAGTCGCCTACAAGATGGGGGAATCGCCCGCTGTGTATGCTTTGGAAGGCAGTATTGCGATCGCCGGAGCTTTAGTGCAGTGGCTGCGCGACAATTTGGGCATAATCAAAACATCTGCAGAAGTAGAAACATTAGCAAATACAGTCGAAGATAGCGGCGGAGTTTACGTTGTCCCGGCCTTTTCTGGACTCTACGCGCCCTATTGGAAAGACAGCGCCAGGGGAGTAATTGCAGGTTTAACTCGCTACGCGACTAAGGCACACATTGCCCGCGCAGTATTGGAAGCGACAGCGTGGCAAACGCGAGAAGTATTGGATGCGATGAATCAGGATTCTGCGGTGCAGCTTTTGTCTTTAAAAGTAGACGGAGGTATGGTGGGAAATCACACGCTGATGCAGTTTCAGAGCGATGTTTTGGGAGTGCCTGTGGTGCGGCCTGTGGTAGCAGAAACTACTGCACTCGGTGCCGCTTATGCGGCAGGTTTGGCGGTAGGTTTTTGGAGTCAGCTAGCCGAATTGCGGGACAATTGGGCGGTGGATTGTACTTGGGAACCGAAAATGCAGATCGCACTTCGCGAGCAAAAATATCGCTTTTGGAAAAAAGCAGTTTCCCGCACTTTCGATTGGGAAGAATAAATTGCTGAGTTAACCCAAAATGCGTATTTAGTGATATCATTAAATCCAGCACTATTTTTTATATTGCAAATAGATGATTTCGCTAAAAAACTTAAAAAAAAATCTCACCGCCTTTCTATTGATCCTGACACTGGCATTTGTAGAAATCGCCACTAATTCCCAAATTGCGATCGCAGATACAGCTACAAATCCCGCAACCGCAGCCGAAGTCTTCACCGCCAACTGTGCAGGCTGTCACATCAACGGCAGCAACATTATCAGGCGCGGCAAAAACTTGAAACAAAAAGCATTAAAAAAATACGGCATGGATTCCATCGCCAACATTTCCAACTTAGTAACCAACGGCAAAGGTATTATGCCCGCTTACAAAAATCGTTTGTCGGAACAACAAATTATCGATGTTTCAGCTTACGTGCTATCCCAAGCCGAAACCGATTGGAAATAAACCAGACAATGTACATTGTAAGGCTAGGTTTAGCGCCTAACTTCAGGAAACTAAGCCGAGGTATAATGTAGGGGCAGGTTTAGCCTGTAATTGGGTCATAGATGAATAATCTTTATACAAAACCTGCCTGCTTCTTGTCTTTTATTGTTCATCCCTTAATAATTTCAATACAAACCTGTCATTTTTTCTTGGCTTTGCTAAAAAAATGTAAATTGTCGGAGGTATTGCAAAATGAAAAAACCTTATTGTTGGCGTAGAACTTTAACTATTATTAGCTTGTGCTTGTATCTAATCTTAGCGGTTAGCCCGCCCGCTTTCGCGTCGATTCACAAATATCCAGAAACTGCCGAAACAGTAATGTTTCGCTCCGTACAAAGCTTGCGCGATACTGATGACAAAGCATGGCAAGTTGTTTTGTACAAGCGAGTCAAGTCGGGAGTAGTAAAGTCTTTAAATCTGAGATTAGTAGGATTTCCCGGAACAGAAATTCAGCACCATGTCCCCCTGAAAGTTGCGGCGGGCAAGCACGAAATTGGCAAGGCTAATGATATTTGGAACGAGTCTGATTTGCCAATTAATGTCGGAGAATACGATTTTAAATCAATAATTACACAAGTGGAAAGTAATCGACCTTTGCGGTTGAATTTGCCCGTTAAAAATCAAAAAGAAACAGAATTGCTGGTTCCTCCTTTTGCTGTGAGAGAATGGCGGCTGTTGTTAGACAGAAACTAAATATACCAATTTAATTGGACTCTACAGTTAATCTCGATACAATTGCCCATGTCACAAATCGCTATGTTTAAATTATGCCTTAAGGTAGATTTAACGTAATTGAAGAATAATATGGTATGGCAAAAACTAAATATATCGATTTAATCGCACTGTAGATTTAAAATTGCTAAAGTTTCATCAATGTATCAAAAATAACTTTATTTACATAGACCTTAAGGTAGATTTAACCTATTTTAAGGGTAATTATGAAACAAACTAAAAGCTGAGTTAGTCTGGTGACAAAACTTCAGTGTTTTAACGTAGGTGTATTCAGGGTGAATCTAGTATGACTTTAATCAGTAAAATTGTCCGAAAAGCTTTGGCAACCGGTTACTTAACGGTTGAGGCAGAAGAACAGTTGCGACAGCAGTTGCAGATGACCAAGTACGGTTTAGAAGATTTTGAGGCTTTTATTAATTTGCAAAAAGAGGTGATGGAAGGTAGGGTGAAACAGCAAGCTTTGGAATTGTTGCGATCGCGCAAATGTTCTGCGACGGCTTGAATCCCGTTCGATCGCCCTTTTGAAGATAATTAAGGGCGATCGTTGGCAGTCAGGACTTTACTCCTTATTGATGAGGAATCTTCGTCCTGACTGCAAACCACACGGTAAACCACAGGGTCGATCGCACTTTGGGAGAGCATCAGTATCGGCTACTTATTCAATGCTGTTCTTGCTTGTTAATTGATGGGCGCCTGTGGATCGGGAGTATTTACGTTATTAGGGTTTTTAGCTGCTAAAAGTTTCTCCAACTCTCTAATTCTGGTCTGCATTGCTTCTACTTCCGTTTCAGAATAGCGAATCGGAATATGCTGCGGACAGTTCCAATCCCAGCCTTCAATTTCAAATACGATCGCTCTTTCCACAGTTGCATCATAGTCTGTATCCCGAACTCGGGCAAGTATTACTGGATCGTCTTCCACAACGCGGGCGCGACCGAGAATCTTGAGGCGCCGGCGATGACGGTAATCCATTAGGAACAAAAATGCTTTATCATTTTCAGCAAGATTTCCCACAGAGATATATTGCACATTGCCACGAAAATCCGCAAATCCCAAAGTTCTCGGATCGAGAATCTTTAAAAATCCTGCTTTCCCGCCGCGAAACTGAATGTAGGGATAGCCATTAGAACTCACAGTGCCTAGATAAAATCCTTCCATACTGGAAATAAATTGCTCTAGATCGGGATTGATGGAATTATTATCTGCACCTTTAGCCACAAAGCGTTCGTAGTTCTCGCGGGAACCCATTTTTTCTTGCATGGCTTTGACTGCGGGAGTAAAAGCGATCTTACCAAATTGACGAGGCATAAAATCTAACTCCTTGTCTACTTATTTAACTCGGCGATCTTCAAAATGCCTAGATTCCCAACATGGGAATATAACCAGAGAGTTGCTTCACCCGATCGATCCAATTTAAAACATTGGGATAAGCATCGAGTTCAATCTTGCCATCTCTCGCTAGAGCGATATAGGGATAGATTGCCGCATCTGCGATCGTGGGATGCTCAAACTCTAGCCAAGTGCGCGGACTATCGGGCCCACCCCACAAGAAAATTCACTCTTTGTGGAACAGGCCGGAAAGCCTGTTCATAAAAATGATACGCCAAGCCTGGAAAAAGGTTTCTACTCCATTCCTAGCTGTCGCCTTAACGCTTCTGGAACATCAACGGCTGTATCCAAATCTACAACATCCTCCCACTTTGTATTTTCATCCCATTTGACATCGCCAAAAGTGCGATCGCTGAGGTATGCGTAGCCGAGGTATACGCTGCTTAGGTTTGCGCCGCTGAGGTTTGCGCCGCTGAGGTCTGCGCCGCTGAGGTATGCGTAGCTGAGGTTTGCGCGACGGAGGTCTGCACCGCTGAGGTCTGCGCCGCTGAGGGTTTTTGTGTCGCTGAGGTCTGCGTAGCTGAGGTTTGCGCGACGGAGGTCTGCGCCGCTGAGGTATGCGCGGCTGAGGTATGCGTAGCTGAGGTTTGCGCCGCTGAGGTTTGTGCGAATAAGGTATGCGCCGCTGAGGTTTGCGCCGCTGAGGTTTGCGCGGCGGAGGTCTGCGTCGGTGAGGTCTGCGCCGCTGAGGTCTGCACCGCTGAGGTATCCGCCGCTGAAGAATCTCCCAACTGTTTCGAGAAAGCCAAAATACCCAATACAACAGCTATAACCGATGAGGCGCAACAACCGACTTGCATCGTCAAGTTTACCTTCAGCATTAGGTTCCCCGCAAGGATAAAACACCATTTTGTCTTTCAATTCATCTCTCTCCTGACCGTAACGGTGCAACTCCAACAGCAAAATCATCACATTCAAACCAGCATAAACATCGACTTGTCGCTGTCCCAATTCTTGGGTTTTCAATTGATCTCGCAGTAGGCGCATCTTCTTCTGAGGCAAACTTTCCGGCAGCATATCAATAAATTCCCCCTCGCACCACCGCTGATAAAAATATTCCAAACGCTGGAATAACTCCACAGGGCGAAACTGATTTTCCTCGTCTGGACCAGCCGGAGTTGTTAACAACCCCATCAAATATTCCACAATTTCTCGCGTCAGCCCCCCATAACCCAACAAATCATAAATCTCCCAGTCCATATCAGAGTCTTTAGTATTAAATCCTTTACCTTTCTTTCCCGGTTCCGTCCACTCTTGCAAACTTTCTTTCAACCGTTCCGCACACAAAAATTCACCAAAACTCTTGTGTACAAACTCCACAGAACCTTCTTTACTGCCTTGCTGAAGATAAAAAACCGCCAAAGCATTTCTCAGAGGATTATCGCCAATCCGTTTTTGTGCTTCTTCAAGTAATGCTTTAACCGAGTTGTCTTCTCTCAATCGCTTCTCAATCATCGCTACAGGAGCGCATTCCCCTCCCGACTGCACCACGCATAACCCTGCTTCTGTCAGGATGCGCCGTAAATCTTCTGTTTCCAGTTCGGTCAAATTGCGATTGAGCAATTTAGACCGCTGTTCAGTGAGTACCCAATTCACAGTTTTGTTGTAAATCAAAATTTTTGCTTGAATGCTGTTAGTTCCTTGAAAATCCTCAATTTTCAAGATTTTGTCCCGGTGCATCGCCGCTAACAGATAAAGCAAGAGCGGCTCTCGCGAGAGTTCTGATTTTACATTCTGTGGACAGCATTTATCTTGCAAAAACTGCTGAAAAGCTGAGGTTTTTTCCGCCCCAAATTGGGCTTCCCACTTGCTCAACCACTGTTGCTGTAGCCCGTCATCCATCACCTGAATTTCGACTCGCTCCAAGTTATCAGGCATTTGCCTTTCAATTCCTTGCAAAGCTATAGTTCTGCCAGTAATCAAAACCCGGTGTCCCATGTCCGAATTCTGCTGACAATGCTGCTGAAATTGTCCTACTTGCTTGAGAAATTGCTCTAAACCGCCGCTGCTTCTCCCCTCCATCAGCAACTCGTCAAAGCCATCCAAGAAAAACAAATATCGCGTGTTTCTATCTGTCAACCAGCAGTCATCGCTAGCAAAACCAGCAGTAACTGCATCTTTTAGCGTTTCTCGAAAATTCTTTTGCAATTTAGGAATATCTCGCAGTCGAATTAACACGGGCGTCCAAACTGGATGCAAATCTTGCCGCACCCACTCAGCAAACATCCGACAAAAAACGCTTTTACCACGTCCGGGCCCAGCTTCGACGAACATCACCAGATTTTGTTTGTTTTCATCTGCAAGCAATTGCTTTGCCCAACTTTCTAAATCAAATGCTGTTGCACGCTTATTAACCGCGCCATTTTTATCAATTGGCCTTGCCTTCAGAGGCACGTAGATATCCTTGAATGAGAAATTTTCTGTAGTAAATACGGGTTTTAGCGGTAGAGAGGCAATCTGTTCTTGCAGGTATTTGTCAATGCTGTGATATTTCTCCTGTTCCTCCCGCCATTCGCTGATAGAAGGCTGTCCGAGATGTTTAATTGCTTCGCCGGAAACTGCCCAAGCTTGGATCAAATAGCGGTGAGTATTAGCAGCAACTCTCTTAGTCAAAATTTGAGCTTCATCGGCATTGAGTCCGGCTTGTTGCAGCCGTTCTGATAGCACTAGGTTAAATTCCGTGGCTAACCTCGAATCGCGGAAGCAAATAACAGTTTCTTTGGCTGCTTTATCGTTAAATTCCAAATCCGCCAATTTTTTAAGCAACTGCTTAACTCCATCGGAAACCGGAGTTTGCCCGATGCGATTTAACAAACTTGCGTCTTGTCCAAGAACATCCTTAAAACTTTCCAGATAAGCCGCCTGACTGACGAGGAAAATGCACTCAGCTAAAGTCGGCTGCTGTTGAGTTTTTTCCATAAAAAACGCCACCAGTTTCGCCGCCATCCCGACAAATGGCAATCCAGTTCCGACAACTTGAGCTAAGGGAGAGTTCAAAACCTCTAGCAGCAAATTGCTATTGTCCAGCCCTTGTTCTTTGAACATTTTTGCCAATTCGGCGGCTGTTTTCCCAGCTTCTCCGATTCCCTCCGCTGCTTCGGCGGAACACAGTTCTTTGAGATCGGTATTTAAGAATTTCCAAATGCGATTTGCCATTTTTACCTGCCCTGTTTCAGAAGAGAGAATCTGAGAAAATCTACATTTAACTCTGTAAGCATTCCGTAGTTCGTCGCCATAAATCAGTTCTCAAACTAACAATTAGAAAATATTAAGTACCTTTTACCTTGACAAAACTCCCACAATCCGCAATAATAGTAGATTGTCTGTCTAAATCCGGCTCGGATCAGGTTAAGACATTCCAAAAGCTGGAGAGCAGTCAGCAGTCAAAAGTCCACAACGACCAAAGACCAAAGACTCATCAGCTACCTGTACGGCAATCTCAACAACCATCCCATGACTTACGCAATCATTGAAACCGGCGGCAAACAATTTCGGGTAGAACCAGGCCGCTTCTACGACATCGAACTGCTTCACGTTGAAGCTGAATCCAAAGTCACCATAGACAAAGTATTTCTGATCCAGCACGAAGGCGAGGTTCATATCGGTCAGCCTTTAGTAGAAAATGCCACTGTAGAAGGAACGGTTCTGCGGCATTTCCGGGGCCGCAAAGTCCTCGTCTACAAGATGAAGCCGAAAAAGAAAACTCGGAAGAAAAAAGGGCACCGTCAAGAAACAACTCGCTTTATGATTGACTCGATTAGCGTCAACGGTACAGTCTTAGCCGCCAGAGACTTAACTCAAGCAGTTGTGGAAACTCCCCAAATCGCCGAAACTGATTCAGAATAAAACATAGTAAATACAGTTGAGGATATTATGGCCCACAAGAAAGGTACAGGCAGTACACGTAACGGACGCGATTCTAATTCTCAGCGTCTGGGTGTCAAAAAGTACGGCGGTCAAGTTGTCAAAGCTGGCAACATTTTGATCCGCCAACGCGGCACTAAAGTTCACCCCGGTAACAATGTTGGTATCGGCAGAGATGATACTCTGTTTGCTTTGGTTGACGGTGTGGTGACTTTTGAAAGAAAAGGCAAAACTCGCAAGAAAGTCAGCATTTATCCTGTTGTAGCAGCACCTGTGGCTGAGCCCGTAGCAGTTTAATTGCGATATTAATTCCTCGTTCCTAGGTTCGGCCGATTCCGGAGAACTTAACGTCAAATCGATAGTCCGACAGTCCGACAGGGGTTGAAACCCCTGCCTCATAGCTAAAGTCCTCTGAAGAGGACTGAAGAACTCATTAGTCCTCTTGAGAGGACTTTAGCTAAAAGCCCCGTGGAATTGATTCCCTGGCGGACTAGAGGCTTAATTTGTCACCCATTTGTGGCTAGCCTCCTCCGACAATTGTGACAACTTCTAAGATGTCGCCTTCTTGCATCTGTGTAGTTTCCCAAAATTGTTTGTGCAGAATTTCCCCGTTGTACTCCACAGCCACCAAGCGCGGGTTTAATCCCAATTGTTCTAGTAATTTTGGTAACGGTGTGTCGATCGCACAATTGCGGGTTTCTCCGTTAACTTGCAGCGCAATTTGATTTATCATCAGTAAAATATCTGTTTTTAGGGCGGGTTTGGTAACAAAATTATATTTTACGCACAGATTTCCTGTGCTAAACCCGCCCTACAAATCCCCAATCAACCTAGCTTTTTCCGTGCAAAGCTTTTTGAGCTTTGAGATTCTGCATCCGAATCAACTGCGAGATGAAAAACTGCGTGACTAAAGTAGGCTGTTCTGCTTCCATAATCGCGCGTACTGCGGCAACCCTTTGAGCTCCGGCATTCAATACTTCATCGAGGTTGTTGATATCAATTCCGCCGATCGCAAACCACGGAATCGGTGACTTAGTAGCAGCATACCGCACATAGTCCAAACCCGCCGCCTGTCTATCAGGTTTAGTAGGAGTGGAATAAACAGGCCCAACTCCAATATAGTCTGCTCCCCCATCAACGGCTCGCTGCATTTCCTCGCCGTTCGTAGTCGAACAACCGATGATGCGTCCCGGGCCCAGCAACTTGCGCGCTTCGGCTACAGGCAAATCTTGCTGTCCTAAGTGTACGCCGTCGGCATCCGCCGCGATCGCCAAATCCACGCGATCGTTCACAATCAGCAAAGCATCGTAGCGGTGACAAAGTTCGCAAAGCTGGCGCGCGTTAGCCAGCTTTACCCCGTCGTCTGAGCTTTTGTCGCGGTACTGCACCAAAGTCAGTCCGCCTTGCAAAGCAGCTTCCACAACTCCCATCAAGTTGTCTCTCGGGGAAGTTACAAGGTATAACTGCGATCGAAGTAACTGCTGGTAGCGCCGGTAAGCCAGCAAATCGCTTTCGAGAGTATAAACCCGATAGCGCATCTGCTTAAAAGCCGCGCCCATATTCCGATCGTAAATTTTGCCATACTCTTCAAGTACCCGCAGAGCTTCTTCCACCCGACAGAAATTCGCCTCCAGTAGCTGCTGAATGCTCGAACGCTGCTCTTCCTGCGGGTGAGTCAACTCCGTACCCGGATCTGCCGGCGTATCCCTAGCACTGCGAAGTTCTGCGACGTGCCAAGCAGCCAATTCTTGACGCAGTTGCTTGCACTCGCCAGCTAAATCAGCGCTGTTGAGACCAAACCTGCACCATTCTTCAATAATTCTCAACCCTTCGCGCGATCGATCTAAATTTGCATCTAAAATCCGGCAGAGGGCTGGCTGTGCCGGTAAAGTTCTGTTTTGTTTGTCGGTCATTCAGAACCACCCTAATTATAATTAACCGTACCTGTCAAACCGCTACATTGTCCCACGCCGTCAAGATTGTGGCAAAGCAGGCGGCTTAATTTTGGCATAAACCAATGTAAATTCGACAATAATTTTTTAAGTTTTATTGAATTTGATGAAAACAAAGCATAATAGATCAAAATTGATGAGAGTGGAATCGTTAAACTGCATACCACACTTCGGAGGAGAGCCGTGAGGTTAGCAGAACAACACAAAAGATTAACAGAAGAAAACCCCAGCAGGCGGGTGAAATCAAAGTTCGATCGCGAAAACCCGACACCGAACTCGGGAAGCGGAACTCGGATCGCAAATCAGTGGGGTTTATTTATGCTCCTAAACTCTCAACATAGCGAGTGCAAAGAAAAGCGATCGCAAAAATCTTGTTTGAGTTCTTGCCTTCTGCTCGTCTTTGCGATGACCGCCCTTTGCAACCATCAACCGTCAGTTATCGCTGCCGGGATACCGGGAGTGCAGCTACTTTCTCAGACGCCCCAGAGCGACATCAACATACTGTACGTCAGCTCGATCGGCGGCAGCGACACGGGGGGTAACGGCAGCGATCGAGCTCCGTTTAAAACCCTTACCTACGCCTTGAGCGTGGCCCCGCCCAAAACAGCGATTTTGCTAGCGCCCGGTACTTACAGCGAGCAAACCGGCGAAAAATTTCCATTAATGCTCAGGCCCAGCGTGACAGTTCAAGGAAATCCCAACACTCGCGGTCAGAATATTGTCATCAAAGGCGGAGGATACTTTATCAGTCCGACTTCGGCGGGTCAAAATATTGCGATTTTAGGCGCAGATGGGGCGGGACTCAGCGGGGTGACGGTGACGAATACCAACTATCGGGGTTACGCTTTGTGGATCGAATCGAGTTCTCCGACGGTTGTCAACAATACTTTTTCTGGGAGCACTCACGACGGAATTTCGGTAGTGGGTACTTCCAGGCCGACGATTGGCGGGAATGTTTTCTCGAAAAATGGAGCTAACGGCATTACGATTTTTGGGAGTTCCCAGCCGGAAGTTCGAGATAATGTGTTTGAAAACACGGGATTTGGGGTGAATGTAGCCCAGAACGCTTCGCCTCTGCTGATCGGCAACAAAATTACTCGCAATAAGGACGGCGTGGTGGTGCAAGCTGATGCTAGACCGGTGCTGCGTAACAATTATATCGAGAGTAACCGGCGGGACGGAATTGTGGCGATATCGAGATCTCTGCCGGATTTGGGAACTGCTGCCGAACCGGGGGGCAATGTCATTCGCAACAACGGTCAGTACGATGTGAACAATGCGGCCAAAGGTCAAGTAATCCCAGCTTACGGCAATCAATTGTCGAGCAGCCGGACGACGGGCTCGGTTGATGTGGCGGGAACTTTTACCCCTGGGCCAATGGGGGGAAGTGCTTTGCAGCTAAGGGCCGATCGACCTCCCAGCATCGGCGGCCCAGACACTTCTCTCCCGCCTTACACTCCCGGACGGCTAAGTCCCAGAGTTGAAAGAGCGCCAATTTCTCCGCCTGCGCCCGTTTCCAGGCGACCAGTGCAAAATCGATCGACACCGCCAAGCGCTCAGTTGCAGCAAGAACTTTCTGGGAGGAATGCCGCTGCTTCATCGGTAGTCCCAGGGGCGATCGCAATTCCGGTGCCCGATCCGAATTATCGATCGGTTTCGGAAATTTCGGTACAGCAACCAATGATTCCTCCCAATTTTGATAGTTCGAGTTCGGTTGCTTCCGAGGGTAGATTGCCGGTTCCGGGCCGCAACATTCCTATCGGAAGGGGCGGTTATGTACCTGCACCTTTAGGGGGGAATTCTTTGCCCGCTTCCGAGAATTCGCCCTCATTCGATCTACCGTCTGCTTTGGGTTTGCGCTATCGAGTTGTGGTGGATACCGACAGGCCCGGCGATCGACAAAAAATGCAATCCCTAGTTCCCGGTGCTTTTCGCAGTTTTGCCAGCGGGCGACCCGTGATGCAAGCCGGTGCTTTTCGGGAACGCGAAAAAGCTGAGGAATTGGTACAAATGCTCAGCGCTAACGGTTTGAATGCCCGAATTGAAGAAATTAAATGAAATGGTCATCAGTCATCAGTCATCAGTTAACTGTTGACTGTTAACCGTTAACCGTTAAAAACTACTGATATTAATTCCGCTCTTCATCGGAATTATTCATCTCTATCTTGTCTCCCTCTGCGTTCTCTGCTTTCTCTGCGTTCTCTGCGGTTAAATTATTCGGATGCAACCGGAACCGATCTGATATCGTTGCCGGTTGCACGAGCGACACGATCTAGACGGCACGGCGCCCTGTCCTGGCTGTGGATAATATTAATTCCCATGCTACCGGATGTGATATAACAGTCAAAAACTACTGACTACTTCAAAATATCAAAATTTTAGGGCCTAGCATATCGGATGCCAGACCCTAAAAATTGGTAAATTCAGTTGATTCAAGTGGGTTTTTAGCTCTGCTGAGTTTCAGCAAACTACAACTAAGGTGGACTTTTTTGCAACTACTCTGCGGACGAGCTAGCTATCAGCGGAGTCTATTCAGACTTCTGTGTTTGACTGTTGTGCGATCGCAACTTTTGATTCATTCAATAGCCTCAAGCTATTTAACAAATCCCGATCGCAATATCAACCTTTCTTTGCTAATCAGCTACACGGTTCAGGCGTTGCCTGCGAACTAGAGCCGTTCGGGACAAATACTCTAATTCCAAATTTTTTATCCAAGTTTTTTGTGCTTCTTGGTTTTGCCCCTCATGTTTTTAAGTTAACACCAACTGGGCGCATAAAAACACTTTGTTTACCAAACTTGACACTTTTTGACGTGATGAAATACTTCCAAAAGCGATTATTAACAATTTGTACGATCGCCAGATCGCGCAACGTGCATAGCCGACACTATTGGCTTGCTGTCAACGCAGCAGAGCTTCCCAAGTTGCGCGGCCGACAATGCCGTCTGCTGGCAGTTGATATTGTCGCTGAGCCGCCTTGACAGCAGCTTGAGTTTCCGGGCCAAACACGCCGTCAGCACTCACGCGCAAAAATCCCTTGGCCCGCAGCCGCTCTTGCAAATCTCTGACTGCTTGCCCGCGCATTCGTCTTCTTAAAACCGGAAAATTGGTTGGCTGCGCTTGGGGGTTAATCTCTGAGTTGTCGGCAGTTACTGGAGCGTTGGCGATCGGGTTTTCGAGGATGGCGCTCGGAGCCGCCGGAAACAGCCGGTTCCAAGTATCTTGACCGACTGTGGCGTCGGGAGGCAGGCCTGCTGCTTCCTGGAACTGAGACACAGCTCTAGCGGTGCTTTGTGAGAAAATCCCGTCTACAGTGTCAGCGTAAAAGCCCAACAATTTAAGAGCAGCTTGGAGTTCGATCACTTCTGAGCCGCGGCTGCCCAATTTGAGCGTGGGGCGGACGATCGCACCGGTTTGAGCGATCGGGCTGTTGCTGTTACTCTGTTCGGAGGTAGGTAGCTGTGCGGCAGCAGGAGTAGGGGCGATCGATCCCATTACCAATAAACCGCACAAACTCCAGCCGAAGAGCAAACTTGGAACCTCGCGGGCTTCATTCCAGCTTGCTGTCAAGTTTTGGGACATTGGGAATTCGACCTCTGCAAAACTGGTAGCGATCGTACATCAAATCTGCAAAAAATTGGGAATTTCGGCAACCAGCAATCTACGGGATGTAACGGATGGATATTAAGCCAACAAGTCAATCGATTTTAGATTTTAGATTTTAGATTTTAGAATTGAAGCATTGACTTGCGCGAGATAAATTCGGGGAATCCTCGATCGGATACAGGTTTTTTATTTCTCCTCGGATGAATCCGGGGGCTTGTATCCTGGATGCTTGATTGTCAAGCGTGAAGATTTTTCCCACTCTCCCCGTCTCCCCATCTCCCCGTCTCCCCATCTCCCCCCCTCCCCTTCCCTTTCCTAAAAAAAATTTATCCCCTGAAATAGCTGCAATTGGCAAAAAAACTGCTAGATTGCCCTACAGAAAACATTGAACCGCGTTCATTGGGCCCCAGCAACACCATGTCCGAATCCACCCCCACCAGAACCGCCAGCCAAATAGACATCGGCAACGTCAACATCGGGAACTTCCAAGTCGGCAGCATCAGCGGCACCAAATACAACGATTTTAACGCCAACGGCCGCCCCGATCCCGGAGAAGTCCCCATTCCCAACTGGCAAATCTACCTCGACCTCAACAACAACGGCCAGCCAGATTTTAACGAACCTTCCACCCTCACAAACCCGCAAGGCAACTACATCTTCGCCAACCTGCCGCCGGGCACTTACCAAGTTAGGGAAGTCCAGCAGCCGAACTTTCGCCAAACTACCCCAAATCCCGCACCCATCACGATTACCAGCGGCACAAATGCTGGCAATATCAATTTTGGCAACAACTTTAACGCAGGGACGATCGCAGGGACAAAATTCAACGACATCAACAACAACAGCAGCCGAGATCCGGGGGAACAAGGGCTAGCTAACTGGCAAATTTACCTCGACCTCAACCGCAACAACAGGCTCGACGGCGGCGAACCTTTTACTTTGACAAACTTTCAAGGCAATTACGCTTTTGTCAATATTCCTGCAGATACATATTTGGTCAGAGAAGTCCAGCAACCGGGTTTTCGCCAAACCACGCCTGACCCCGGCCCGGTTAACGTTACTTCCAATGCCACTGTCAACAACATCAATTTTGGCAATGTCTTTTTTGTCGGCAGCATCAGCGGTCTCAAATACAACGACCTCAATGCCAACAGCGTCCGAGATGCGACAGACCCCCCTCTGGCCAACTGGCCAATTTACATCGACCTCAACGGCAACGGCAGCTTCGATCCGGGCGAACCCAATACCATCACAAACCCCCAAGGCAACTACACTTTTGCCAATGTTTCTCCCGGCCGATATTTGGTGAGGGAAGCCCAGCAACCGGGATGGGTACAGACTACGCCAAATCCAGCCCCGATCGACATCATCGGCAATACCAACGTTGTCGGCGTCAATTTCGGCAACAATTTTCCTACCGGCAGCATCAGCGGCTTCAAGTTCAACGACCTCAACGCTAACGGTATCAACGAACCGACGGAACCGAGAGTTGCCAACTGGCCGATTTACCTTGACCTCAACAACAACGGAGGCCGAGACCCCAACGAACCTTCGACTTTAACCAACCCCCAAGGTAATTTCTCTTTTATCAATTTGCCTCAAGGGATCTATGTGGTGAGGGAAGTCCCGCAGCCCGGTTTTCGACAAACCACGCCAAATCCGACTCCCATTACCGTGGGCAATGGCACAAATGCCACTAATCTCAGCTTCGGCAACGTGTTGGTGACTGGCACCATCAGCGGTGTGAAATTTAACGATTTTAACGCCAACGGCCGCCTAGATCCGGGGGAACCGCCGATCGCCAACACTCAGATTTACATCGACCTCAACAACAACAGCAGTTTAGATCCGGGCGAAGCGAGTACCTTCAGCGACGTTCTGGGCAATTACAGTTTCCGCAACGTTCCGGTAGGTAGTTATGTTGTCCGCGAAGTTCCGCCGCCCGGTTTCATCCTAACGACCCCGCCTGCGCTAGTTGTTGTCTCGGCAGAGATTCGGGCCAGCAAAATCGATTTGCTGACGGGAGATTTGCTGACAGAAGATACTGAGGGTAGGTCGGCTAAATCCTTGAATGGGGATTCGCGGACGGATTCCAGCAGCTATGCGGGCGAACCTGCAGCCAATAATATTGGGGCAGATAGCTTGCCATTGAGTTCGGGTGGTGATACTTATCGAATTAGTGATTTTTTGGTCGATCGATCTGTTGCAAATTTAGGCAATATTCCTAACTTTGGGCAACAGAATGTCGGTCTGAATCTGAATGCAGAAATCAGCCAAATTGTCAAGGGAAATGAATTAATTAATTCGGCGCTCGGACACTGGGTCAGCACTGTGGCCGCGAGTGATTTCTCGGTTATGTAGGGTGACACAAAGCTCGATCGCCCGGAATCCAAAACTGCAGATAAAAATAACGAAGAGGTGAAAGGGCGATCGCGTGATACCCTATTGTTGGCAACCTCCAACACTCAAGCCTAAGTTCCGGCAAATCCGAAGCTGGCTTGTATATTGGGTGCAATATTCAGAGGCAGTAACATCTCTGTAAGTGAGAAACTATCAGGTAATTCCCCCAAACCCGATCGGCGTATTTCCAGTCAGGGCAAGCCATAATCAAGTCCGGTAGCTCGATCGATGCTGGGAGATCTGTCATTGGCAATCCCACAGGAGGCAATAGTTTAGGACAGCGAACCAGGACGAACAAGAACAATGCAGCCGGACTTGATATCGGGGGGAGAAGTCAGTCTGAGGCTTTTTAAAGCTCGAAACAGCAAGTATGTACGGACAGAGAAGGCGTGAAAATCTTGAAGATGTTGCCCTCAAATTGCCAGGGTTCTTCAAAACCTGATATACTTGCCAGCGACAAAGCTTGAGGCATTGTTGTGTGAGATGGGAACATTACCTCAAGTGCAGACGTATGTAAAATCGAGTAGCGGTTGTCAGCTATTAGTAAAAACTACTCAGCAAGTTACAACCCATACAGTAGTCTGTAATTTACGTGGATTTAGGTGTGAAGGAGAGAAATCATGGCAGATAACGAAGACCGCATTGCCCAGCAATTACAGCCAGTTGTGGTTGGGAATGCTGGCCCGGCAATTTTAGGAATCAAGTTCAATGACTTGAACGGCGATGGAATCAGACAGCCCAATGAACCAGGTCTGGCAAATATCCCGATCCTCCTCGAATCAGCAACAAACACCAACGGTGTATTTAATGCTGGTACTGGCGAAGTCTTAACCACGACGGACGCTAACGGTGCGTTCTCATTCATAAATCTTGTCCCCGGCAACTACGTACTCACGGAAACCGCAATACCTGCAGGTTTCCGCGCTACCACTCCCAACCCCCTCGCAGTCACTGTCGGCAACAGAAATGCTAACGTTTTCTTTGGCAACACCGCAGTTACAGGCAGCCGGATTGTAGGATGCAAATACCTAGACATAGATGCAGACGGCTTCCGAGATGGAAACGAACCGGGGATTAAAAACGTCAGGATTTATATTGATTCAAATGGCAACGGTCAACGCGATGCAGGGGAACCCAGCACCTTAACAGACAAAAATGGTGCATGGTCGTTCAACGTAGCACCCGGAACCTACAAGATTCGGGAAGAACGGATCATACGACAAATTAATTCTGTTACCGGACTAGAAGTTAATGCTACGAACGCAGAACCATTAGAAACACAAGATTTTCCCCAAAGCACACCCCCCGGCAACGTTCCCGTACTCGACGTGACGGTAGCAGCCGGTCAAACCTTTGCCTGCGCTCAAGTTGGCGATACTCCGCTCTATCAAATTGAAGTTAACAAATTTCGAGACATAGACCGCAGCGGCACGCGAAATGTTGTTAATGGAGTCTTGGAACCCCCCATTGCCCGAGTACCGTTTATTTTAGATGTCAACGGGAACGGTCGCTGGGATGGAGCAGGCTCGGAACCGATAGCCATCACAGATGCCAACGGAGTAGTTACTTTCAAGGATTTGCGAGCTGGCAATTACAGAGTGTTGGAAATTTTTCCAAGTGTACTGCCTGCAGAAGTAGGTGGCGGTGTCCCAGGAAACCTCAATGCTCCAGTATCAACAACTGGAAACCCCGCTCTGGTTTCGGCACCAGGGCCGCAGGCGCGATTCCAGGGTACGATCAGCAGAGAGCAACCGCTGCTAGTAGCAGACTCAACCTACACGCTGAAACCAAACGACCCTAAATTCGTAGACTCCAACCGCGACGGCGTTCAACAACCGGGTGAAAGATCGATCGCCACCACTGGTGAGCGGCCGATTTTTGCAGCGCCAGTTACAACTTTACCAGCCCCCAACCCCTCGCCATCACTTACCTTTTCTCCGGTTGGAGCTACTCAGGGTATTGGCAGTAATGCCGGTGTCGGCAACACTCTACCAATCATCAATGTCTTCAAATACAATGACTTGAATGCCAACGGTCGCTACGAACCAAATCAGGGTGAAGCGCCAATTAGCGGTGTCACTGTCTTCCTAGACACCAACAATAATGGGACTCCCGACACTGGAGAACAGCAACTCAGGACAAATGACCAGGGAAGAGCCGCCTTTACCAACTTGACACCGGGCAACTATGTCGTCCGCGAAGTTGTACCGCCAAATTTCTCCCCTTCTACAGCAGATCGCGTCGATGTTACCCTCAATCTTCAGGACGCCAACGTTACCTTTGCCAACACACCCAGCAGCAACATTACCGGGTGCAAGTTTGAGGACTTCAACCTGAACGGTTATCGAGATGGAAACGAGCCAGCTATTCCTGGTGTCACCATTTTTATCGATACTAATGGTGACGGTCAGTTGCAAGCAAATGAACCCACTACTACTACCAATCAGTTTGGTACCTTTGCATTCAACAATTTGCGCCCTGGCACTTACAAAATTCGAGAAGTAACGCCTCCTGGTTACTTCCAAACTACCCAACCAGTAGATGTTGTTCTCGGTGCAAATCAAACCTTTACTTGCGCTTTGGTGGGTAACTCTCGCCGCTATGACCTCTTGGTTCCTAAATTCCGAGATGACAACCGTAACGGTATAAAAGACGGAAACGAACCGGCTCTTGCCGATGTGCCCTTCACTTTGGATTTGAATGGCAACGGCCGCTACGATGCTGCAACAGAACCGCTGGTAAGAACTGATGCTGCTGGTATTGCTCGGTTTAATAATTTGTCGCCAGCCACTTACTCGGTTTTGGAAGTCTTCGATACTCCGGGTGTTCCCAACAATTTCCCGATCCGAACTGGGCCCAACCCGGTTAGCTTTGACGTGCCGGGCCCTAACACAGTGCCTACGGTGGTGGTACCGACGCCAACAGCGACAACCGATCCGGTGACTGGCGGCACGGGTGTGGTAACTGGTTCTAGCATCCCCAACGATCCTCTGAATAACCCCGAACGTTCAGCGGCGGGTCTGGTAAAGGACAACAGCGTCGATGTCAATAGCTTCCTCACTCCTGAGAGTGCAGGTGTTAGCAGCTTTGTTAAGGGGGACGATGTGCAACGCCAGGCGAGTTCGCTGGTTCTATCGTTTTTAGAAGCTCAGAAGCAGGCTTTCGAGGAATCTGCATCACTGTGGATCGATCATACTCAGAAGGCTTCGCCTACCGGGTTTTAATGTTAGGTTGGGTTTCTAGTTAGAGACTCAGCAATTAGCAACTAGCTTGTTTAAACTGCACGTCAAATGATGTTTTGGCGTGCTTTTTGCTGTTTTGACAATAATCAGAGGCTCGCGCGGCGGGTTTGTGGATTTCTTGACTTACCGGAAATATTTTTCGTGAAACCTGCCTCTACAACAAATAGATCCCGATGCTCGTAGGGACGGGTTTTACAGACAATCTGTGAGGAAAACTCACAATTTATATAAACCAGCCCGCCACAATCAGCGGTTCGGGGGCAGGTTTATTTATCTCTTTAATTACTGTCTTTAGTAGTAGGGCGCGATCGGCAAAAAGAACGATGTCCTACCTCCAGAAAACCTTTATTTATGAAGGTAGAACTTACAGGAATTTTTTATGCCAACCGAACAGAAGATTCATCCGGCTCAACATCAAGAACAGCAACCCGGTATTGAATCGCAAATGACTCCGCAACCTCAATCCTTCGCGGAGGGATATCGCGGTAGCGACAAATTGCGGGACAAAATAGCCTTAATTACCGGCGGAGACAGCGGGATCGGGCGTGCAGTGGCGATCGCCTTTGCCAAGGAAGGCGCTAACGTGGTCATCAGCTATCTTAACGAAAATGATGATGCCAAAAAGACCAAAGAGGCGATCGAACAACAAGGCCGGCGCTGTATGGCGATCGCCGGCGACATCGGGGATGAAACCGTCTGTCAAAACCTTGTAGAACAAACAGTTAAAGAATTCGGGGGCCTCGACATCCTCGTCAACAACGCCGCCGAACAGCATCCCCAAGAAAGCATCGAAAACATCACCGCCGAACAATTAGAGCGCACCTTCCGCACCAACATTTTCTCAATGTTTTACCTCACAAAAGCCGCTCTCAAACATCTCAAAGAAGGAAGTGCTATCATCAACACTACCTCTGTCACAGCCTACAAAGGCAACCAACAATTGTTAGATTACTCCTCCACAAAAGGAGCAATTGTTGCCTTTACCCGCTCTTTGTCCCAGAGTTTGGCAGAAAAAGGAATTCGCGTCAACGGAGTCGCCCCCGGGCCGATTTGGACGCCTCTAATTCCTGCAACTTTCCCTGAAGAAAAAGTGGCGAAATTTGGTGCAGACACGGCCTTGGGACGCGCCGGTCAACCCGATGAAGTTGCCCCCAGTTACGTATTTTTAGCTTCAAAAGATTCGTCTTACATGACGGGTCAAATTTTGCATCCCAACGGAGGCTCTGTGATTAACGGCTAAAATCTTCTTGCTCCCAATGCTCGTAGGGGCGGGTTTTACCGAAAATCTTTGATGAAATATCTTTCGTGAAACCCGCCCCTACAAATAATATATTTATTTTTTAAAATTGTATTTCAAAAAAACAGTAATCCCGCTACCCACGTAGCGGGATTGATAGGTTGCAGTTTAGCTAGTTTTTAGCTCGCATAGAGCTACAATTAGCTCGCTGCTTGAATTAGCTCAGGTTAGCCATTTCTTGCTGGATAGTGCTTTTGGCTGCTTTGAATTGAGTAGCCATTTGTTCCATTTGTGCTTCGCTAAAGTTGCGGCGAATTTGAGGGAACATATCGTTTTCTTCTTCTTTTACGTGATCTTGAACCGCTTTTTGGAGCTGTTTGATTTGGGCTTTGAAATCTGAAGAACTGGGGTTCATTGACTTAATCTTGGCGAGCATTTGCTTCATTTCTGCTTGCTCGTCGTACAGTTCTTGAGTGTTGCTGTAGTAGCTGCGAATTGCTGGGTAAACAACTTGTTCTTCGGCTTCGGCGTGAACGCTGAGGTCTTTGTAAAGTTGACCGAAGAATTCTTGCAGTTTTTGAGGATCGTTGGTGCTGGCGATTTCCATAAAGAGGGTATCGGCTTTGCGGTGATCCATGGTGATGATTTCGGTGATATTCATCTCATCTTTGGTGCGGGTAACTGCACCGCCGATGATGCCGGTCATGGCTGCCATTGCATCTTGCACGCGGGCCCAAACGCCTTGGTCGGGGTCTTTGCCGGTTAGTTCGCGCACGCCTAAAATTTCGAGAACTCCTTTGAGTTGTTCTTGGTGAGCGCGGTTCTCAAAGTTAACTGTGTTGAGGGGTGTAATGGCGGCTTCGATGTCGGCGCCGACTACTTGAGCGGCTTTGTGAATTAACAAGCCGGCCATTGTTTGTTTGTGTTTGAGCAGTTCGTGCTGAGCGACTTTTTCAAACATGGTGAGTTCAGAACCTTGCATGAGTTTCTGAACTTCTTGAATCATTTTTGTGCTTGTTTCTTTGGGTTCGGCTTGAATGCCGTATTGTACGATCGTCGTTTCTAATACACCCAAGTTTTTGCGATCGTCCTCGAGCATATCCCGGAAGCGCTGGGCTAGTTCGGAGTCGTTGCAGGAATTGATGAACAATTGCTCGTTGGCGATCAACAGGTTTTGCAGCGCTTTCATGTCTGCTAATTTAGTTGCGATCGCTTGGCGCTTGGTATCTTCTAGGGTAGCTACCATCTGTCGTTTCTCCTCTCAATGTCTTTAGTGTTCTTACACCTTTTAATTTATTGAGATATTCTGATAACATCCTCTTTCTCCCGACTGATTCATTAATATCCCGCGCAACCTATTGACTTTTAATCCAAAAAATGGTAGTTATTTGAGACTGTTTGAAAAAAAGTAAAAAGCAAAAAATAACTGATGAGTAAGGATTAATGGCAGAGGACTCCGCCCAAAAACGGATACCGTGCCACGTACTCCTGTCGCGATCGGCTCAAAATTTTAGACTCTTGTTCAAGCCCCCAGATTCATCTGTGCAGTAAATCTCAAATCTCAAATCTCAAATCTCAAATCTCAAATCGACTGACTGATGATTTCTGTATCAATTAATCCCGATCGCATAGCTGGAAGGCGCTACGATAGTTGCAGCCGAAGTTAACTAAAGTTTAAGAATAACTAGCTTGTCTCAACTGCTCACTGCTTTAGAGTTCCCAGCCAATGTCTGGAAGCTCAACAACGGGTTAACGGTCATTCACCAGCGGATTTCGGCCACACCGGTGGTCGCACTAGACGTGTGGGTGAGGGCTGGCGCTACGCTAGAGCCGGATTCTTGGTCGGGAATGGCTCATTTTCTAGAACACATGATATTTAAAGGGACGGATTCGATCGCCCCTGGAGAATTTGACCAGGTAATCGAAAATCGCGGCGGTGTCGCGAATGCAGCTACAAGTCACGACTACGCCCATTTTTTCGTCAACGCAGCGGCCGATTATTTAGCAGAAACTGCCCAGCCGCTGGCAGAATTGCTGCTGCGGGCTTCGATTCCCGATCGGGAATTCGCTCGCGAGCGAGATGTGGTACTCGAAGAAATCCGTCAAGCTCAAGACAATCCCGATTGGCTGGGTTTCCAAGCCATGATGGAAACAGTTTACCAGCGACATCCCTACAGGCGATCGGTACTCGGCACCGAAGAACTGCTGATGTCGCGAACTCCCCATGAAATGCGCTGTTTTCACCGATCGCACTATCAGCCGGAAAATATGACTGTGGTGGTAGTCGGGGGAATTGATGAAGAACAGGCTAGAGATATTACGGGGAAAGCTTTTGAGAAGTTTTCTGACAGGTGGGATTGTCCCAAATTAACCGCAGAGGCGGAACCGCCACTGATAGAAATTCGCCGTCAGGAATTGGGCCTCCCCCGATTGGAACAAGCGCGGCTGATGATGGCCTGGACGGGCCCGGGAGTTGAACATTTGCAAAGTGCTTGCGGCTTGGATTTGCTGTCGGTGTTACTCGCACACGGGCGGACTTCGCGTTTAGTCAGGGAACTGCGGGAAGAATTACAATTGGTAGAGGCGATCGACAGCACTTTCTCGCTGCAACGGGAATCGAGTTTATTTACTATCAGTGCAGTCTTGGAAGCGGAGGATGTCGAAGAGGTGGAATCTCGGATTTGCGATCGGCTTTGGGAATTGCAGTCTGAGCCGGTTTCCGAGGTAGAATTGCTCCGCTGTCAGCGTTTGCTGTGCAACGATTTTGCTTTCTCCCTCGAAACGCCGGGACAGCTAGCCGGTCTTTACGGATATTACAATACGATCGCCACTGCGGAATTAGCGCTCAGCTATCCCACCAGGATTAAAGCATTTGGGCCCTTAGACCTCCAGCGCCTAGCTCAACAATATCTCTCTCCCCGACGCTATACGGCCGTGGTACTCAAACCAATCTAATCGTTAAGCTTGTGAATATAAATATATTTTGTACCGGATAGATGTTCGGCATTTGTCTGGGGTTCTTTGTGCTTGTGGCGCACTCTACGGGATAGATGTTGCTACATTTAGATGTTGTGCGTCAGGCCCGGCGCGGTATGACATCATACAAGATGCACGTGGAAAATAGAAAAATGGCGATCGAGTAATTACCAATTACCAATTACCAATTACCAATTACCCATTTTCAATTACCAATACTTCAGCTACGCGAGCGTACTTCCAACTAAATTAACCATGAAAAATGAAATCCAGCGCACGGTTTTAGACAACGGTATTGTTGTCTTGGCAGCAGAAAATCCAGCAGCAGATATTATTGCAGCTAGGATATTCCTGCGGGCCGGCAGTCGCTACGTGCAGCCGGAACAAGCAGGATTGTGTCACTTGCTGTCGGCGGTAATCACTAAGGGAACCGATCGGCTGTCTTCGCTGGAAATTGCCGAGCGTGTAGAATCGGTGGGAGCGAGGTTGAGTGCCGACTCTACTACAGACTATTTTTTAGTGAGTTTGAAGACGGTTTCTGCGGATTTTGAGGAGATTTTGGAGTTGGCGGCGCAATTGACCCGATCGCCGACTTTCCCGGAAGCTGAAGTCGAACTCGAACGCCGCATTGCCATATCGGCAATTCGATCGCAACAAGAACAGCCATTTGCGATCGCCTTCGAGCAATTGCGGCACGCGATGTACCAGCAACACCCCTATGCTTTCTCTCCCTTGGGAACGGAAGCTACTATGTCAAAGCTCACCAGAAACGAGCTCGAAGAGTTCCACAAAACCTATTTCCGTCCCGATAATGTAGTTATTTCTGTAGCCGGCAGAATCTCGACCGAAGATGCGATCGCCCTGATCGATCGAACTTTTGGCGACTGGAAAGCGCCTTTAACACCCCTGCCAACTTTAACCGTCCCCCCTCTGTACCCCTCCCCTCAATCGGTCGTTACGGCCCAAGATACGCAGCAATCAGTGATTATGCTGGGCTACCTCGCACCCTCTGTCAAAAACCCCGATTACGCAGCGATTAAGTTGCTGAATACTTATTTGGGTAACGGTTTGTCGAGCCGGTTGTTTGTGGAATTGCGGGAAAAGCGGGGCTTGGCTTACGACGTTTCCGCGCTCTACGCGACGCGCTTGGACACGGCTCAGTTTGTCGTGTACATGGGTACGGCGCCGGAAAATACGGCGACTGCTTTTGAAGGATTGCGCGCAGAAGTCGATCGACTCGCCAACATCCCACTAAGCGAGGAAGAATTGCAAGCTTGCAAGAATAAAATGCTCGGTCAGTATGCTTTAGGAAAACAAACTAATTCGCAAATTGCCCAAGTTTTAGGCTGGTACGAAATTTTGGGATTGGGAATTAAATTTGACCAGCAATTTCAAGAAGAAATTGCACAGGTGACAGCTTCACAAGCGCGGGATGCTGCTAAGAAATATTTTGGAGAACCGTATATTTCTTTGGTTGGCCCGGAGGCGGCGATTACAGAGTTGGGTGTAGCGGCTGTTTGTTGAGTAGAAAATGGGCGATCGAACTTGTGAAAAGTTCGATCGATGCGATCGCAGATCAAAATACTTTTCGCTTAACAATTATTTGTGCTTTGCGATCGCTTTTAACCTTTTCAAACTTAACAACAAAGCCAACTATTATTGCTGGCCTTATCTAGAACTGAAACCGACCACCTCAACGGACTTTTCCCTGCTGGTACAACGTTCAGGTTGAGCTGTTGCAAATAACACTCGTAGCACCACCAGCAACTTTCAACAATCCGCTCCAACCGAATTGTTAGGTGGCGCCGTTAGCTTAACGATTCCACGATTCCGCCTTGGCTAAATAGACAGTAGGTGTAGATCGCCAGACATTAGCTTAATCTAATTCAAATCGTTGCCAATCGATGCGATCGCACAAAGGTTATGATTGTCATCGATGCTCGCCTGAACGTTTGCAATGGCTTGTCGGAATTTTTTGATATCACAGGGTCTTGCTTTGGGGTCAGGTGTCTGCCGATCGATAAATTCCCTTGAGCGCTTAGAGATGAGCCAACCCAGAGGCAACTTAACGCCATCACCTGACTTTTTCAGGAACAGGGTTCTGAATTTATATTTGAGTGGATCGTCAATCCCATCATTGACCGTGAACGTAGACAACTCAACAGCACTGCGGCTGCGGGACTCGCGCGCACTAAACAAGGCACGAACTGGCGATAAAACCTCGTTCAGTCCTTGACTCTTGAGTTGAGTTTTAGGCTCGTTAAATTGCCCATCAATTAAGGATAGGTAGACAATTTCAAAGGTTGTTCCGTAACCCTTAAGTCGCTGTAAGCTGCGCCCAATGTCCAAAGCAGTAGGAATACCAGAATTATCAAAATAACCGCCATCAGCCAAATGCAATTTACTTTTGTCCTTACTGCGTTGGTACCACCCTACAGGGGTGAAGTAGGGAAAACGAGCACTGAGGCCAGCCGCTGTACTCAGTTTCAAATCTAGATCGGGTTCATCAATGGCAATATTTTCTTTGTTGGGCAAGTTAATCTGAAAGGGGCCGATCGCCAGGCGATCGCCAGTTTCGACAACAGTTGTGTTGAGAACCAGTGCAGGGGCGATGCCTTGGGGCTGCCAGTGTTGGTAAAAAGACTGCCGCAAGGGATTATCTTGATTTTGAAGAGACAGCTTATCCCAAGCTTTTTCAAACGCAACTTCCAGACCTGTTCCCCGATCCCAATCGTATATTGGGAAAAAGATAAATCGTTGAATCAGGTCAGGGAATAGCCCCATCGTTAGGAGGGGCGTAAGCAAGTCACTGCTAAACAGTTTGCTAGCCGTTTGGCTGAGGGATGTACCACTAATTCCACCAAATTTCACCAAACTTGAAAAGGCAGAAGCCCCCAAGCTACCGCCAGAAACGCTACTTATTGCAAATATATGCTGAGGAAAACTTGGAAAATATTCTGTTAGCTTTGTGAAGGCTGTCGCTGCATGATAAGCGGCATAGATACCCCCACCTTGAGCCGCAGCGATATAGACAGGATAGGGTTTATTTGAGAATTTATCGAGATCGGGGCGATTAGCTAACCATTGCTGAAAACTAGATTCTAAAGCTGGAAGGACTGACTTTTCGGGTTTGCTGAATTGTCGAAAGCGATGATTGTCATTTAAATTAAAATTGCTAGAAACAACAATCAACACGATTAGAATCGTAATCCCAGGTATTTTGGTTTGCAGACCCCAGTCATAAATTGTTGAAAAAACAACCACCATAATCGTTAACGATATTGCCACCACACTAATTGAACCCAGCAGATCGGGAAGAAATGTCGGAGGCATCATCAATCCTAATGCGAGGGATGCCAGCAGAGAGATTGAACCAGTCCTAATAACTCTAATTCGTGATTTTAACGTGTTTTGCCAAGAAAATAGCGCCACATTAAAAAAGACGAGCAACAGAAAAACAGCAATTAAACCAAAAGACCAAGGTGAATCTTTTGCTGCCACGATCATAGGCAAAGATAAAACAATAAAAACAAAGCAGGCTAGATTAACAAAGATATTTTCAAATCTTTGCCCAAATAGACCTTCACCCCTCTTGTTAGAAGCCAAAGAACCTAGGAACTTTGAGTCTTTTAAAAGTTCAATACGTTTAATTATTAAATAAGATATAATTAGCAATAAAAGTATATTGCTAAACATCCACACTAGCAAAAAAATCTTGGGATTAGTATCCGATAAGTTCTCCAATGTTTTTTGGGTAGCCCAAGTGCCATAAGCAAGGCTACCCAGTGGTATAGTACCTAACAAACGAGGTGCATTTTTGTAGAAGCAATCGAATTTGGGCTTGTAGAATTCAGGAAGACGAGCTTCATAGCATTTCTCATGTAAACGTGCCGCGAACCACACACCAAGTGAAAGCAAAACAACAAATACTGTAGAAAAAACTGCCTGAGCTACATTATTATCAAAAGCAATTACACGATAGACCTCAATGGTTTGATCTATCTGGGTATAAAAATACCAAGATGCCACTGCAATTGTCAGAGGCACTCTTAAATAGATCGAGAACTGCACGATTGGTTTAAGCTGGTTTTCAAAGGAATTAGAAATTCTTTGAATTAATTTATTTTCGTTATTAATTTCATCCATATATCACTAACCAATGATTTTAGGGGAATATCTCTATCTAAAAATAACTGCAACCTAACTGCTAAATTGAGCGGAAAACGCTCACCTCTCACTCAAACCTCAAATATGGCGATTTGGTCAGATCCAATGATTCGTTAAGCATCGATCGCTTAACAATTATTTATGTTTTGCTAGCACCGATAACTTCAGCTTGACTAAAATCATAGCTGTTTGTCCACTCGAATGATTTGTTCTACCTCGATCGCTTCAATAGTCCGGACTGTTTTTAAATCGAGCGTCTGAAACCGTTGATTTTCCGTTGGTAGCGAACTTGCCTTGGAGCCTTGAAACCCTGATTCTACCGTTGGCAATCAAAAACTGTCCGAAGTATTGTTAACAATTATTTATGCTTCGCGATCGCCAGCCCAAAATGCTCGCTCATCCCAAAATTCGTGGTGTGACACGCTCGCGGGTGCCGAAGGCGGGATCGATTTTAGGGTGAGGTTCTCTAGAGTCATGTTTATACTGTGAGTGACTTGGCGCCACCACAAATGCAAAAACTCAACGAGACTTAAATTGAACGTTTTCGGTTCCCGATCGGTCTAAATTCAACAGACGCCCGATCGGTCTAATTTATATGTACTTAGTAAAGCACTTTCAGATTAAAAAAGAGCTGACTCCTTGGATTAGCGGGCTGCTTGCCGCTTCCCTGCTTGCAGGAGCAGGCTACACAGCTTACAGCCAACTCACAGTCAAATCCAGCCGCGAAACCAGGCGCAAGCAAAAAACCGTTGCTGTCGAAAGGGTGAACCTGCCGATTACAATTTCGGCAAACGGCACAATAGTGCCCGAACGTTCCGTTAACGTCAGCCCCAAAACTTCAGGAATGCTCAAAAGTTTGCTTGTCAAGGAAGGAGATAGGGTTGAACAAGGGCAGATTCTCGCCTACATGGACGACTCCAACCTCCAAGGCCAGCTTACCCAAACTCGCGGACAACTCGCAGCCGCCGAAGCAAACCTGGAAAAATTGGTTAACGGCACTCGAACCCATGACATTGCTGTGGCTAAGGCTGTGTTAGCAGAACAACAGGCAAGTCTGGAAAAATTGCTCAACGGCAATCGCACCCAAGACATTGCTGTAGCTGAGGCACAACTAGCTGAACAACAGGCAAATTTACAAAAATTGCTCAACGGCAATCGAAGCCAGGATATTGCCGTAGCCGAGGCACAATTAGCTGAACAACAGGCAAATTTACAAAAATTGCTCGAGGGCAATCGACCTGAAGACATCGCCCAAGCAACCGCCAAACTCAGAGATGCCGAATACGCCAAAAACCAAGCAGAGGAAGACTTTCAGAGAAATCAGGAACTCTATAATGCCGGAGCCATTGCTTTGCAAGTTGTCAATAACTCCCGCACCGCGCGCGATCGAGCCGGGACGCAAGTCAGGCAAGCCGAACAAGCTGTAGCTTTGCTGCAAGCGGGTACTCGCCCGGAAGAAATCGCTTCTGCGCGGGCTGCTGTGGAGCAAAAACGGCAAGCTTTGACCCTAGCGCGATCGGGCGCACGCCCGGAAGACATCGCTGCGGCGCGGGCTGCTGTGGAGCAAAAACGGCAAGCTTTGGCCCTGGCGCGATCGGGCGCACGCCCGGAAGACATCGCTGCGGCGCGGGCTGCTGTGGAGCAAAAACAGCAAGCTTTGGCGCTGCTAGAAGCCGGTTCCCGCCCCGAAGACATCGCCCAAGCCCGCGCCCAAGTTCTCGCCGCTAGAGGCAGCCTGCAAAGCGTTCAAGCGCTGATCGGCGACACTGTGCTGCGGGCTCCTTTCACCGGCACTGTCACCCGCAAGTACGCCGATCCGGGCGCTTTTGTGACTCCCACGACGGCAGGTAGTGCGGTTTCTTCGGCGACTTCTTCTTCGATTTTGTCCTTAGCTTCAAAAAATCAATTAGTAGCAAACGTAGCAGAAACTAATATTGCTCAGATTAAAATCGGCCAGGCTGCGTCTATTCAAGCCGATGCTTTTGCGGGCAAGACTTTTGCAGGTAAAATCACTCAAATTTCGCCTCAGTCGATCGTCCAGCAAAATGTGACAAGTTTTGAGGTAAAAGCGGCAATTATTAATGATGATAAACAAATGCTGCGATCGGGCATGAATGTGAATGTGGAATTTAAGGCCGGTGAACTTAAAAATGTTTTGGTAGTTCCGACTGCGGCAATTGTCCGCCAACAAAGGGAAACGGGGGTTTTTGTTCCGGGTGGAGAAGATGGCAAACCTGCTTTTATGCCGATTAAGACTGGTATGACGGTGGATGATAAGACGGAAGTGCGATCGGGTTTGAAAGGAAATGAAAAAGTGCTGCTTAGTTTGCCCCCCGGATTGCGGTCTAGATCCCAAAATCCATCGCCGGGGGGGATTCCGGGTTTGCAACCGGGTGGCGGAACGCGCTTGCGTTAGTAGTTAGTCCGCGCAGTAGGGGCTAGTTGGTTCGTCGCAGAGTCCGACAGGGATTGAAATCCCTGTCTCATAGCGAAAGTCCTCTGAAAGAGGACTGAAGAGTTAGTTGATCTACATCAGTTTCAGACGAATTTTCAGTCGGTTTCAACCGACTTGAGCTATGAGACGGGGGTTGAAACCCCCGGCGGTTCGTGCCACAAATCATATCGTTTCCGGCTGCATCATCAGACGAATTTTCAGTCGGTTTCAACCGACTTGAGCTATGAGACGGGGGTTGAAACCCCCGGCGGTTCGTGCCACAAATCATATCGTTTCCGGTTGCATCGTCAGGTGATAAATTAGGGGCAAATTTAGGCATAATTCTTAGAAGTTGCCACCACATAACAAATAACAAACAACATGAAATTAAAGACTCGCCCAGTTATTAAGAAAATCTCTAACGTTCAAATCGCTTTCATGGCGACAGAGGCGCTGTGGAATAACAAATTGCGTACCAGTTTAACTATGCTGGGCGTAATTATTGGGATATCTTCGGTAATTGCCATTACTTCGGTGGGACAGGGAGTACAAAAATCAACTGAAGAACAGTTAAAGGCTTTGGGTACGAATGTGCTGTTGGTTTTATCCGGCGCTTCGCGATCGGGCGGTGTCAGTCTGGGAAGCGGTTCTGCTACTACCCTGACTTGGGATGACGCTAAGGCGATCGGCAAACAAGCTCCCGCAGTTAAGGCGATTTCTGCTTATTTGCAGCGCCAAGTGCAAGTCGTTTACGGCGGACAAAATTCATTTACTGCTATTTTGGGAACGGATTTAAACTATCCAGATGTGAAGAACATTCACCCCCAAGAAGGACGGTTTTTTAACGAGGATGAATTGAATGCTGCTGAGCCAGTAGTTGTCCTCGGTTCTAAGGTGCGGGACGAACTTTTTGGCACCGGAGCTAATGCGCTATCCTCCGATATTCGCATTCAGGGAAACCGCTACAAGGTCATTGGAGTGATGGAAAGCAAGGGGTCTGTAGGGGGAACCGATCAGGACGATCGAGTGTATATTCCCCTCAAAAATATGTCGGCGCGGATTGTGGGGAGAAATTCTTTAGCGGGGATTGCGATCTCGGGTTTTTGGTTGGAAACTGCCGGCGAAGCTGATTTAGCGGATGCTCAATTTCAAGTGGAAAATATCCTGCGCTTGCGCCACAATATTTATCCGCCACAACCGGATGATTTTCGAGTTGTCAATCAAGCTGAGATAGTTAATACTTTCAGCAATGTGATAGGTTTATTTACGGTGATGGTGGGAGCGATCGCCGGAATTTCTTTGGTGGTTGGCGGCATAGGTATTGCTAATATTATGTTGGTGTCTGTGGTGGAACGCACTAAGGAAATCGGGATTCGCAAAGCGGTAGGCGCTACTAATGCAGCAATTCTCATTCAATTTATGGCGGAATCTATTTTAGTTTCCACGGTGGGGGGAACGGCGGGAATTGGGTTGGGAATTGCGATCGCCTTTGGGGCCTCAACAGCGTTCAAATTTCCGTTTGTAGTTTCTGTATGGTCGATCGCAGCGGGTTTTGGGCTGTCTTTTACCGTGGGGTTGTTAGCTGGAGTATTGCCGGCTCGGAATGCCGCTCGCTTAGATCCGATCGCAGCCTTGCGGAATGATTAAATTTAAGCCCACATTTCGCACCCTCAACTGTCACAATCTGTTTTTACCTATTTTTATCCCGCTATAAAGTTATAAATTATACTTTTATACCGTACATTAACGGATAAAAAACTTTTTATAGGCATAATTTATTACTTTAAATCAAGCATCTTTTGCTTGATTATGCTGTGTGATACCCCTGGGCGCGGAATGTGGGTTAAAACCTGATGAAATGATTGCCAAATATAAGGAACAGCAGTCAGCGGAGAGAGGATTTGCTTTCCTAAAAGACCCACTATTTTTTACAGAGATCGTGTTTCTGAAGTCCCCCGAAAGAATCGAAGCTTTAACTTTGGTAATGGGTTTGTGTTTGTTGGTTGATACTTTAGGTCATATCATGTGCGAGGGAGTGACCGCCCGTTTAATCGCGGTCACTCGCTCGAACATGATATGATTAACAAATTCAGAAGATTGAACCAATGCCCGATATTCTATTTTCAAAAATGGACAACTTACTGATGCTTAGTTGCCAGCAATTTTGGGTGTTTTTACTCACGCTTGCTGTCGGACGATCCACCCTTTCGCCCGATCGCTCGGTGTGTGCCAGTTGGGGGTGCGGAATGTGGGCTGAAAGCCTAATTTACATCGCACAAAAATTTTCCACACACCGCACAAACATTTCTACACCCATCCCCAGCGCAGCTTCATCAAAGTCAAAACGCGGGTGATGGTGCGGGTAAGCCAAGTTTTTCTCTGGATTTGCTGAACCCAAAAAGAAATAACAACCGGGAACTTCTTGCAAAAAGAACGACATATCCTCGCCGCCCATTGTTTGACATTCGGGAACGATGCCTGCAGGAGTTTCGACAATTGATTCTGCCACGCCGCGCACCAATTCAGCTATTCTTGAATCATTAATAACTGGCGGGTAAAGCGAACAATAATCTAATTGGTAATCGGCCCCGTGACTCTGACAAATTCCGGCAATTACTTGCTCGATTCGCTTGTCAAAATAACCTCGATATGCTGGATTGAAATAGCGCACCGTGCCACCGATTTGAGCGGTATCGGCAATGACGTTGTGGGTGTGGCCTGCGTGGAATTGGCCGACAGTTACTACCGCTGAGTCGATCGGGTCAATGTTCCGCGCGACAATTGCCTGCAAAGCGCTGACAATTTGGGCTGTAACTACGATCGAGTCCACAGTCTGATGTGGCATTGCGCCGTGTCCACCTTTGCCAAAAATCGTGCAGTCAAAAACTTCGACAGCAGCCATCAGGGCGCCGCTGCGGACGCCTACAGTGCCCAAAGGTAGATTGTTCCACAAATGCAAGCCGACGATCGCATCAACATCAGGATTCTTCAAAACTCCCGCTTCAATCATCGGTTTTGCCCCTCCTGGCCCTTCTTCGGCGGGCTGAAAGATAAATTTTACTTTACCTGAAAAGCTGTGTTTGTGCTTGGCCAGATAACAGACAGTACCGAGGGCGATCGCAGTGTGACCGTCGTGGCCGCAAGCGTGCATAATTCCATCATGCTGCGATCGATAATCCACCTCATTTTCTTCTTGAATAGGCAAAGCATCCATATCCGCGCGAATTGCCAAAACCCGCCCCGGTTTGCCGCTGTCTATAGTGGCGACAATACCAGTTTGAGCAATATTAGTTTGATGCTCTATGCCCCATTCCTGCAACTTTTGCGAGACAAACTGCGCCGTTAAATTTTCATCAAAACTCAACTCCGGCTTTTGGTGCAAAAGGCGACGCCATTCGACTAGCTGAGGCTGCAAATTTCTAATCTCCAGCCGCAATTGAGATAAATCGACAGAGGTTAAATTCGGTAAAGTAGAAACCATGTTTTATTCTCCTTTTTTTTGATTAGGTTTGAAATTTAATTACTTAATAAATGGTAATCACTAATTATAGCAACCCAGAATCAGTTGTGAAACTCTCTCCGATCTTTCTCTGCGCTCTCTGCGCTCTCTGCGGTTAAAAGAAAATCTTCTTCAATCCTATCTGAGTTGTGCAGGAGATTTTTTTTAATGAACCGCAGAGGGCGCAGAGTACGCAGAGGAAGAGCAGAATGAGAAAGAGAGGTGTTTAGAATAGGATTATTTAGAAGTCTGAGGAACTAAATTAACCCCTGGCAGTAACCGCTCTAAATCTAAATCTGAAGCAACTTTAGCTAATTTAGCAAGGTCAGTCGGGTCATCTAAATGCGGCAAAATACCCAACACAGGTATTTGAGTCAGCGACTGGATCAAATCAACGGGTGCCAGTTCGGCAATTTCTTGTTCAGAATAAGCTTTAACGCAATTGAGCACAATTCCTCTGAGCTTAAAACCAGTGTCTCTGGCGAGAGCAACATTCGCCACAGCTTGCCCGATCGCCCCCAACCTCACAGGTACCACCAAAACCCCCCTCAGCCGCCAATCCCTGGCAAGATCGGCCACAGTCAGTTCCCACGTTACAGGCGAACCGAGTCCTCCCAAAGCTTCCACCAACACAAAATCCTTGCGCTCAGAGAGGCTTTGCCACGCCGTCCAGACCTTTTCTAGTTCGATGTGTCTCCCCTCCCGTTCCGCAGCAATCGGCGGTGCTAGAGGCGCATCAAAGTGCAGCGGATTGAGTTCTTCGGGGGATTGGTCGAGGGGAAACAAACGGGTGTAGAGTTCGCGATCGCCCGTTCCCGTTTGCAAGAGTTTCATAATTCCCAAACTGCGATCGGGAAAATACATTTGCCAATAAGCAGCCAGAGCGCTGGTCAAAACAGTTTTGCCCGCGTCGGTATCAGTTCCAGCAATTAGCAGCGAGTTCATGGGCAAATAGCTAACAATTAATTGGCCTCAACCTCAGTCTAGGGGAATTTTGCCAGAAGTTTAGAGTTGCGGCGAAGGTGCGGGAGTTGGCGCGGGTTCCGGCGAAGGTGCGGGAGTTGGCGCGGGTTCCGGCGAAGGTGCGGGAGTTGGCGCAGGTTCCGGCGAAGGTGCGGGAGTTGGCGCAGGTTCCGGCGAAGGTGCGGGAGTTGGCGCAGGTTCCGGCGAAGGTGCGGGAGTTGGCGCGGGCGTCGGTTTGGGTGTCGGTTTGGGTGCGGGAGTTGGTGCGGGCGTCGGTTTGGGTGTCGGTTTGGGCGCGGGAGTTGGTGCGGGCGTCGGTTTGGGTGTCGGAGTCGGCGCGGGCGTCGGTTTGGGTGTCGGAGTTGGCGCTGGGCTTGGTTCCGGCAAAGGTTCTGGGCTTGGTTCCGGCAAAGGTGCTGGGCTTGGTTCTGGCACAGGTTCTGGGCTTGGTTCTGGCACAGGTTCTGGGCTTGGTTCTGGCAAAGGTGCTGGGCTTGGTTCTGGCAAAGGTTCTGGGCTTGGGGTTGGCAAAGGTTGCGGGGTTGGGGTTGGCAAAGGTTGCGGGGTTGGGGTTGGCAAAGGTAGTGGGTTTGGTATCGGAGTTAGTGTCGGCGTCGGACTTGTAAGTGCTGGCGGTGTCGGAGTGGGTTTGGGGCGCGAATTGTTGAGAAATGAGCCTACTAAGGCCCAGGAACCGAAGCCTGTCAAGATTACTAAGCCCGTCAGCAGTCCGATCGCAGCAATGGGATTGTCCCAAAAAGTGTCGCCAGCAGGCTCAATTAACGGGTCTGGCTGGTTTGGCGGGTGGGAACTCTGGGCGGCGGGTTCTGGCGGCCTGCCCACGGCCACCGTTGCTATTAGCGAAGGGTTTGTCTGCACCACTGCGGGCGCGGGGGGTACAGTTGGCGGGCTAGGTTTAGGATTAGTTTGGGCGTCGAGTGCTTGGGCGACTTCGCTGACAGATTGATATCGATCGCCTGGAGACCGGCTCAACATCCGATTGAGCACCAAAGCCAAACCCGTGCTCACCTGCACTTGCTGCTGCCAATTCCACTGCAGCGTTGTTCGATCGAGCAATTCCTGCGGTTCTTTGCCCGTCAGCAGGACGATCGCCGTTACAGCTAAAGCGTAGAGGTCGCTGCTGGCTGTTGCCCGCCCGCTTTGCAACTGTTCCATCGGCGCGTAGCCGATTTTACCGACAGTTGTCGCGTGGGCTGTTCCTTCGGGAGACTGGACTTTGGTGGCGAGTTCCTTCACCACTCCAAAGTCAATCAGCACCGGCAGTTGGTCGTTTTCCCTGCGGATGATATTTTCTGGGGAGATGTCGCGGTGGATGATGCCGCGGGCGTGGATGTGAGCCAGTACCGGCAGCATTTGCCGGATAAATACCAAGACTTCGGCTTCGGTGAAGGTGCGACCATTTGAAGTTCGATCGAGCAACAGTTCGCGGTAAGTCATCCCTTCCACGTAATCCTGCACTAAAAACAAACGCTGGTTCTCTTCAAATATTGCTCGAAACTGGGGAATTTGTGGGTGCCCAATTTGGTAAAGTATTGCCGCCTCTCTTTGAAACAATTCCTTCGATTTTTCCAAAACGTAAGGCCCGCTTTGCACCGGAATCAATTCCTTCAGGGCGCAGCGTTCTTGAAACCGTCCCAAATCTTCTACTAAATAAGTCCGGCCAAATCCTCCTTGACCTAAAATACTCACCAAGCGGTAGCGGTTTTGTAGGAGAGTTCCAATAGCAATAGGTGGCTGCATAAGTTTAAGTAGAAACTGTTAAAAAATAGACGATCGCTCACAGACTTAGTAATGCTAGGTCTTTAATGCTCTTGAGCATACTTCACTCTCTGTAGTCCCCAGTCCCGACCAAAGTTAGTATTTTACATTTTTTTGACATTCTTGGACGCAAGGATGGTCAGAAACCGGGTTTTTTCACGAAAATACACAGGTTGCCACCTGCAGATCCGATCGAAAACCCGGTTTCTGCGTCAATATCTCAAGGGAGAAATGCACTATTTTTCGTAGAAACCGGGTTTTTTGGCCTTAGCCCTAATAAATTGTCGCCCCCCGGCCTAAGCCATACATCTCTATAAAGTTTGAGATTATTTATGGGAGATGTCTACTGAAAACTGACAACTGACGACTGACTACTGACTAAGCTTTGCTTTCACCATGTCTTGAATTCTGTTACCGTCTGCTTTGCCCTTAAGCTGCTGCATTGCCTTGCCCATCACCTTGCCCATATCTTTTGCAGAAGTAGCGCCAACCGAGGCAATCACTTCGTCAACGACTTGACTCACCTCTTCGTCTGACATCTGGGGTGGCAAATACTCTTCAACAATTGCTAACTCCGCCTCCTCTTGTGCCACTAAATCTTGGCGGCCGCCTTTGCGGTATTGTTCGATCGAATCCCGGCGCTGTTTGGCTATTTGCATCAAAATTTCCATTTCTTGAGCTTCTGTCAGCGTATCTTGGCCGGAAGGACGGAGGCTGACTTCTTTTTCGAGAATAAATTTCTTGATGCCGCGAACTGTTTCCAAGCGAACTTTGTCCTTGGACTTCATGGCTGCTTTGATTTCTGCGTCAATGCGTTCTCTTAAGCTCATCGATTTCTACCTTGCTTTGCCCAATATCAAAAATCTGGAGTATGCTTCCGATTCTTAACTTTTTTTACAGTATTTTTCAAGTTTATTGCCTGTTGGTGGCATTTTTATCGCATTGAACCCGGATGCCTTCGGCTTTCGACTGAATTTGGGGTGGCTGCACTTCCAGCCTCGGCCCCAAATTGACTCACGCCAGAACTTTTAGACGCAGGGGCACAAGTGCGATCGTACTTCTGACTGTATAGAGTTAGCTAGAGCCCACATTCCGCACCCTGGGGTGTCACACAGCATAATTACGCATACCACTCTATCTTTAAAGTAATAAATTATGCCTTTAAAATTTTTTTTCCCGTTCATCTACGGTATTATAGTATAATTGATAGTTTTATTTATGGATAAAAATAAGTAAAAACCGATTGCGACCGTTGAAGGTGCCGAAAGTGGGCTTGAAAGTAATAAATTATGCCTTTAAAAAGTAATTGATCCGTTAATATACGGTATTATAGTAGAATTTATAGTTTTATTGGTGGATAAAAATAAGTAAAAACCGATCGTGACCGTTGAAGGTGCCGAAAGTGGGCTAGAAAGTGGGTTTCTCGGACATATTTCTGCAAGTCCTATTCAATTCGCCTAACTTAACACTGGAAGCATCTCATATGTGTAAAAATACTTCTTCTGGCTCCTTCCTTCTGACTCTTTCCTCGCAGCAAGAGTACCTCCTGCCTCAAAACTCCAATTTCTAGCGGAGGGCTGCTTTCATTGAGATGCTCCTTAACACTTGTGGTTGCCCCGAATGTTAAATCTATTAAAAAATTGGCTGAATATTTCTAGTTTCAGATGGTAAGATAGCGATGGAATAAACGTCCTGCAAGAGGCCTGCTGTGATCCGTTCTGCTACTTTACCGCTTCCGCTTCCCGAGCCGCCAATTTCCGCTCATGACCGTCTGCGGCTGTTCTCCGGTTCTGCTAATATTCCCCTCGCCCAAGAGGTGGCTCGCTATCTGGGGATTGATTTGGGGCCGATGGTTCGCAAGCGGTTTGCTGATGGGGAACTCTACGTTCAAATTCAAGAATCGATTCGGGGTTGCGATGTTTACTTGATTCAGCCAACTTGCTGTCCGGTAAACGATCGCCTCATGGAATTGTTAATTATGATCGATGCTTGTCGCCGCGCTTCGGCCAGACAAATTACTGCTGTCATTCCCTATTACGGATATGCTAGGGCTGACCGCAAAACGGCCGGAAGAGAGTCGATTACTGCAAAATTAGTGGCTAATTTGATTACGGAAGCTGGGGCAGGTCGCATTTTGGCGATGGATTTGCACTCGGCTCAGATTCAAGGTTATTTTGACATTCCTTTCGATCACGTTTACGGTTCGCCGGTGCTTTTGGATTATCTGGCGAGCAAGCAATTGACGGATATTGTTGTGGTTTCGCCGGATGTTGGCGGAGTCGCTAGGGCGAGAGCTTTTGCCAAAAAGCTTGGCGATGCTCCCCTGGCAATTATTGACAAGCGCCGTCAAGCTCACAACGTGGCAGAAGTGATGAACCTCATCGGTGATGTCAAGGGCAAAACGGCCGTGTTGGTGGACGACATGATCGATACTGCCGGCACGATTTCTGAAGGTGCGAGATTGTTGCGCCGCGAGGGTGCGAGGCAAGTTTATGCTTGTGCTACTCATGCGGTGTTTTCCGCTCCGGCGATCGAGCGTTTGTCTAGCGGGATTTTGGAAGAGGTAATTGTTACGAATACAATTCCTGTGCCTGAAGAGAACCGTTTTCAGCAGTTGACTGTGCTTTCTGTCGCGAATTTGCTCGGAGAAACTATTTGGCGGATTCACGAAGATAGTTCTGTTAGCAGTATGTTCCGCTAGACAGGAAAGATACTTTTTGAATGTTTGTTTTAGGGTGCGTTAACAAGAGTGTAACGCACCGTTTTTTTGCCCAATAGTGCGATCGTTTCCCGCAAGTAATCAGCCCAAGCGCATCTAAATTTTACTCTCAAGTCCCATCAAATTCTTGTGGAGTGGGCGTCCCGCCCGCCCGGAAAATACAATTTAAAGACCGCGCAACTTATCAAGTTCCTCGGTAAAATAACGGTTGTAAGTTTGTAGTGAGGACTAAACTCCTCATAAAAATTCGCTCGGACTGTGGTTCTCACTACGAACCAAGGTGACGCTCGGCGATCGATCGCACTTGGTACCACCGGAACAAGAGATGGTAAAATTCTATCTTGTTGTTGGAAGAGGACGACTTTTTTATATTCTAGATAAGTCTCATCACCATAAGGAGCCAATAGGGAAAAATCATGAAACATTCACTTGTACGAACACTCGCCGCACTGGCAGGTTCAGCAATTTTAACACTGGGCGCGATCGGTTCGGCTAAAGCATTTACTTTTGACGAAACCGAAATTAACCAAGACCGAGTAATTGTCATCGCCCAACCCCGCCCTTACGGCGGCTACCAATTGCTAATTGTAGAACAAGTATCTGACAAGCGGAAGTGCTGGAGCGAAAGCGGCTCTAATCCCGTGAAAGTCGATCCCTTATTAGTTACTTTTGATTTCACCGGTATTTGTGGCCGCGCCACAGACAGCAACGGCTTTTCAATTCGCATGGCCGGCACCGATTTAGCATTAAAATACACCCTTAGTTTGGAAAGTGTTGATGGCAATGTTCTACTAATGGGAACCCCGGTAGATTACCAAGGAAAATCGGTGATTATCGGCCGCACAAATGGCGATGTTAAGGACTTCATGAAAATCACTCTCGATCCTGCTTGGCACTTGAGTAAAAGAGCTTATCAAGGTCGAATATTAGGTCACTTTTATTTCACTACCAATCAACCCGCACCGCTAGAAATTGGCAATACCGGAGGCAATACCGGAGGCAATACCGAAGCAATACCGCAGCCAACACCGCAGCCAATACCAATACCAATACCAATACCAATACCGCAGGCAACACCGCAGCCAATACCGCAGGAAATACCAATACCGTAGGCAATACTCGCTTTTCTACAATTCGGAGATAGCAACCGATGATATCCACGCTTCCGAAATTAAAGAAGCTGTGGGCTTTGGGTTTGTAGCCCGGTTTTCTCAAGATAATGCTTTGCGGTCGCAACTTGCTGTTACCAGAGAGCAATTGGTATCTTTAGTTTGGGAATTCTTGAAATGAATACAAGGTGCTAATATCACATTTCCTAGTCATGTTTCTATCCGTCCCTATAGCGACGTTGATATTTCCCGCTGGAGTGTCGGAAAAATTCTATTTGCGCGGGACAACAAGATAGTTAGCGGCTATCAAGATGGAACATTTAAACCTACGCAGCTCGTCACTCGCGCTGAATTGATGGCGGTGCCCCGTCGAGCGGCGGAATTTGGTTTGTCGGCGCGGGGAATGCAGCCGAATTTAGTTGCTAAAGAGCCGTCTAAAACTTTTTCAGACATTCAGAATTATTGGGCTGCTTCTATTATTACTCAAATGTCTTCTTATTGTTCTGTTGCTGCCACTGTTAACGAAATTGGCGATGGTTTGATCCGAATGATTCTGCAAAGCGCAATGACGCGGCGGCTACTTGGCGGATGCTGAAATGCGTTAACGCTTAGTAGAGCGAATTAGATACCCGACAACTTTGGCGAAGTCGGGTATCTGAGTATTCTGTTTTTTTAGCTGGACATTTTACGCTACACCGTAATCAGTATACGGCCGTTTGTATGGGGGTTGCAATCCCAAAATAATATCCTCTCTCGGTACTCCCATTTCAACTAATTCCTCGGCAGGATTTTGGTCTGTCAAATTTTGCTGGAGCCAGATTTTTCCATCTTTGATGTCAATGTGAATGATGCTTCGATAAATCCGGGTTAAGTGTTCCCAGCCGACATTCATCCACTGATAATGATCTCGTTCTGTGTCTAAGATTAGTTGTACTTCGACTTCATCATCGGAAACATCATCTTCGGCATAACGGGTGATTAATGTCTGAACGTATTGACGATATTGAGCTAGTTTGTCCATTGCACAATTACCTCATTTGTTGGATCGTATACGATTAGCAACACCTGATACTGTTGTACCGCCATTTGAGTAAACTCATACTGAAAAAATGTTCTATACACTTCAAATGGAACTGCCAAGTACAATTTGCGATTGGGTTCAACCGATGCCAAGGCAAGCCGATAACTTAGAAATTGGCCCAATGCAGCATAAAAGTCTGTAATCGCAGAGGAATTGAGGAAGCTTTTGATTTCTACTGCAATTTTCTCCCCACCTCGCTCCGCTGCGACTAGCCTTTCTGCTCCCAAATCGACCTGAAAGTTAACATTACCAAACTTAAACTTTAGTGGATCGGCAGTAATCACCCACTGTTCTTTTTGAAGGGCCCGTTTTACGGATTCGTGGAAGGTATCTTTGGCAGACACAGACACAATCTCAGCGCGACTGCAAATAACTATTAATTATACCGAAATTGCGGTATATTGTCAATTGGTATCATCCTAATTTTCTAAAGAGTTTTAATTTTTAAGTCGAGCGGGACTGTAGTGCTTATCATATCGTTTTCTTGGGTTTCTTCTTAGATGGCTTTTTAGCAGTTTTCTGGACGGGGATTGTCTCTGATTCTTGCTGTGCGATGTCTGGGGTTACTTTACACAAGTCGTTCAAGGAAAGTTTTTGCTGGGATTCAAGTTCGTTGAGTCGGTTTGATGCGGTTTCTAATATTTGTTTTCCCTGCCTGGCTTGAATAGTAGTTTTATTTTCGATCGCATCTAACAACACAAAAATCGAGACTGTTTGCCAAATATCTAAATCGTCGCCGATGACATCGCACTTAGAGACAATTTTGCCGTTTTCTGGGACGTGAATTCCTAAGCCGGAAGCTTGAATTAACGGCTGGATTTCTGCTATACTTAAATCCGCCAAGTCAGTAATTTTATGTTCGAGCGATACTAAATCTGCTAAATCGGGCAAGTTGACCGATTCTGCGGCTAAAGCATCGAATTTAAAGGTAAGAGTTTGATTCAGCGGATCGGAAATGGCATAAATTGATTGAATTTGCGATCGACTAACCGCACCTTGATCGAAAAAATCTCTGCCTTGCGGGGCGATCGCAATTTTTCCATTTTCAGCCACCTCCAAGCTTTCCAAACTAACCAGAGTCGCCGCCGCAGTCTTCACAAAAATCTCGTCCAACCCCAGCAAATCCGCCAATTCCTTCAAAGTTGGCGCAGGTTCAAACTCAACACCCGCCCGCAAAATGAACTCTTCCAACACGTTAAACTGGCGCGGTTCGCTAATCGCCACCTCCAGCGGAGTTTGCCGGATTGCGAAGCGGAATTGACGCGCCGCCAACACAGACAAGCCCGGATTTTGTTGCTCAATTTGTTCTGCTAGCGAACTTAAATTCGAGTCTATTGGTTTAGTTGAGGACGCTAGAAACATCTACAAAACCTCCGCAGTGACGCACCGTTTTTGAAACTTCCTGATACATTTTTCCCACTGTACCTGTTTGTTGGGTAAATAAATCGTGGCAGCCGACAACTACCAGCAATTCTTGAGCGCGGGAAAATGCCACATTCACCCGTTCCGGTTCCTTAGCAAATCCAATATCGCCCCTAACATTATTGCACACTGTGCTGACAATAATTACAGGTCTTTCCATGCCTTGGAATATGTCAACCGTACCAGTGCGGATGCTCAAAGCAGGGAATCTTTCGCCTTCGATTCTGTCTTTAATTGCATTTAATTGAGCAGCATAAAAAGTGATAATTCCGATTTCTTTCGGCGGTTCACCGTCGGCAACTTTGGGCTGCCAAGCTATCTCCATTTGTTCGCACAAACGCTCGATCGCATCAATCTCCTTGACATTCAACCGGGAAGTACCCTGTTTTTCCTCTTCAAACCCTTGTCCGATCGGCGTTTTAACCCACAGGATGTGATTGTTTTCTTGAATGATTCTACCTGCGAGGTTGTGGGCGCGTTTGGTGTCTGCTTCCTGAATGCCACAGTTGAGCTTTTGCTGGTAAAACTGATTGATGGCGCCCATAATTTGCGGGTGCATTCGGTATTGAGTTGTCAGCATTTTTTTGATGCTGTCGCTGGCATTTTCAAACAACACTTTGAACAAAGATTCTTTGATAAAACTTAATTCGTCTCCGGTACAGCCGATGTCTTCGGCAATATCGTCGATCGTACTTTGATTAAACATCGGCGGCAATTGCCGGTGATCGCCCACTAATACTAACTTTTTGCCTTTCAAAGCGGGAATTAATAACTCTGGGGGAGTGCATTTGCTAACTTCGTCAATGATGACTGCATCAAAGCTGGGAAAGTTTTTAGTAAAATCGAAACTGGCAGCTTGCACGCAAGTAATGCCGATCACGTTGGCATTGTCGATATAAATTTGCTTTAAATCGTTGCGGTCTTTTTCTGATGGATTGCGGAGTTTGTCAATCCAATCTGTCACAAACGTTTGAGAACGATTTAGGGCTGTTTCTTCTTGTTCTAATTTCCGCTGCCAAGTTTTGAACAAACGCTTAATTTTGTTTAAAAAAGGTGCGCTGAACAATCCTGTATTCGGAACTTCTGGCTGGTATTGAGTCGGGATAGTTTGCCATGCTGACTCCCACCAATTTCTCTCAGCAAGCAATGCTGCTGTTGGTTGCTGCTGTTGCAGTTGAGCGTTAATTTCGCTCAATTCTTTTTGAAGTTCGGCGAGTTGCTGCTGCGAAGTTGCCGCCGCAGTTTGCAGCGGGGATAAATGCTCGTCAAGAGTGGTTTTGATTGTTTCCAAAACCCCAAAAGGGTCTATGTCAGCAATTGATTTTTCAAGCTGAATCGCGCTTGCTTTCCAAGCCTCAACTTGCTTGACAAACTGCTGCGGTTGCTCCCAAATATTCGATTTTTGGGCGAGATATTGTTCGGATAAAATCCGCAACTTTTCAGGTACGTTTGGCTGTCGGACTATTGCTTGCAACAAATTAGTAACTTCGCTAATTTTTAAGTTTGCTTCTTGCTGCGCTGTTTCTACCTGAAGTTTAGCGGCGGATATTTGCTGCTGGTTTAAGGTTTGACCGATTTTATCTAATAACTGTTGCTGTTTTATAAGCTGCTGTTCGGTTTCGGTTTTCAGGGGAACTACGCACTGACGGGCATTGGCGAGGATACTGTGCAGCAATTCTTTGACTAGGCGATCGAAGGTAGCCTGAATCTGATTTGGCTGCAAGGATTGACTGTAAAATTGTTGAATGCTACCTAAGAAAGTGCGAGCTTTTTCGATGATAAATTTGCGCTGACTTGGGCTGATTTGGGAATAGCTGGCGAAGTCTTTGGCTAGTTGCTGCCACTGTGTACGATCGCCCGCAGAGAGTACGATCGGCGTTTGACTCAAATTTAGGTGCAAAAACTCGCTAAACCGGAACTGTTGCCCTTGTATGTCCTTAAAACCTGCGCTTTCTTCGTGGGATATCGCCTTTTGCAACCGATCCAAATCGGGCAAATTGATTTTGCATTTGGGCGGCACGATCGGCAATTTGAGCGATCGGGCAATTTTCAGCAATCCTGGCGGCAATTCTACCATATCATCCGTCAGCATTGCGCCCGTTTCCCAGCAAGATTTCACAACTTCATAGAGTTTCGTATCCGCCGTCTCGATCCACTGTGCAACGGCGACGACAACGGCTGCAATTTCCGCTTTTCGCAGTTCCAAATTCTTGATTTTCTGTTCGAGATTGTGGCGGTGTGTCTGATTTTGCCGATCGCCCAATTCGAGTTGATTCACAGCCTCAGACATCTGCCGCGACACCCGCAACGACTCTGCAACCGTTGACATAGCGTGACAAACATCATCAGCGCGATCGAATGCTGTCTTAAATTCCGATATTTGGGCTGCTACAGTTTCCTGCAGCCAAACCGCAATCCCAAACGCGCCGCAAGCAGGGCGATTGAACCCAATTTGAGTAGCATTGCTAGCGGCAATCCGAACATTTGCCATCAAGTTTTCTACTAAAACATTGCCTTCTGAATATGGTTTTAGTCTGGGCATAAACTCGGCAACTTCTGGAGATTCCCAGTTGACATTAGGCGCATCCAGCAGATTTTCTAGCCCGCTAACTAGAGATTCAATCTCGCTTTTTTCGGTTAAAATCAGTTCATGATTTGTTGCTTGCTGGCTGCACTTTTCCTCAATATTTGCTTTACTGTCGTGCAGGTGTTTTAGTTGATTAAAAAAATCTTTCTCGGCGGCAAAGTAGGCGGTAAATCGATCTGAGTCTGCCACCAACTGCCGCAAAGATTTGACATTAGTCAGGCGCTGCGAGAGCTTTTGTTCGCAGTCAGCCGCCGTATTTTGCAGCCAAGTGCCGATCGCATTTTCCTCTAAAAACGGCTGCCCTTCTTCCTGCACCTTATGAGCTTTTCCCTTCCGCAAAGCCCGAATCGCCGGATTGTGCACTAACCGACTCAAAGCATTGTCTACAGCCAAATTTGCTTGGGAAGCAATGAGCGTTTTGCCACCCTGACGGGCAATTTGATAGCAAATCTCCGCAATCACAGTCGTTTTGCCAGTTCCCGGCGGCCCTTGAATCAAAATTAAATCCCGCGCCGAAAGCACCGTTTCTACGGCGGCAAGTTGGTCTTCATTAGCATTGCGATTTAATAAGTTTTCTCTATCCAATTTAATCAGTTTTTCGGGCAGTCTCGCCTGAGAAGAGTCGAATAAAAACTCACTCAAATATGGATTTTGAGCGCGCCCGTCAGTCAGCATTTTTAAAGCTTTTTTCTTGCGTTCGATCTGACTGATATCGCCCGCCGCCTCAAAATACAAGAATCCTTGTTTGGGCAGTTGATATCTGCCGCCCGCCATGCGATCGCCTAAATCAACATCTAACTTAATGCGTAATTTACTATGTTCAAAGTCAATTTCGGCGATGCTGCCTAATGTCTCTCCATCTCGGCTGCTTCGGCTTCCGGGCGGCGAATCAAACAGGATAATTTCTTCATTTCTGGCTTTTTTCAGCCTTTCGCGAAAGTCGCCCAATTCTAAGGAGTTTTCATCGTAGCCGTCAAGAGTTGCGGAATTGCGATCGATTTCAAAAGTGACGATTTTAAAGCCGGAACCGTAATTGTGTCCTCGGAAAGGCACGCAAAATTGACGCGCTTCCGCGATGCGTTTTTCCACATTTAAAAAAGTGTGCCAAACTTTTAGTTGTTCCGCAGTTGGTATGTGCCTGTCGTCCCAAAATGGCATTTGTTGGACGCGGGCGATCGACTTTACCGGAATTGGCGATCTACTGTTAGCCAAAAGTCGCAACTGAACCGGCAAAGCATACCCATCTTTCCTCCCTCTGGGAACCGCCACCAAACCAGCATCCAGCAGTTTTAAACCGCCGATTCCGTCTTCACAGCGTACAGTTGCTAACAACCGCAAAGTGCGATCTGCTTTTTGCAACAATTCGGGTAATTCAAAATCATCTCCATCCGTAGCAAGCAACAATTCCCAGATTTCTTCTTCAGAAAATCTCTCATTTACCTTTTGGCGGCGCACGTAGAAAAGATTGTGGGATTTGCCAGCTATCTCCGACATCAGAATTTCCGCACGTTCTTTGCATTCCCAATCGCAATATTTCCCTAAAGCCGCTTCTCCTTCTATATCTCGAATAAATTTATTAATTGTGCGATCGCCACTAAATTTATATCCCCAATCTTCTGTTACTAAAGATGGCATATTTTGATGTTAGATGTTAGATTTTAGATTTTAGATTGGATTTAAGATTAGCACATCGGAACTTGTGCCGACAGAACCGCGACATCCCAAAAAAGATTAAGGTGTGCAATGCACACCCTACGACCATCGCAAATTACCGTACAGGCAACGGGCGATCGAATTAAACAGTTTATAATCAAAAGGGCGAACGATGGGACTTGAACCCACGAATGGTGGTACCACAAACCACTGCCTTAACCACTTGGCTACGCTCGCCATATCAGTTTTAACTATAGCATCAGATCTCAGCACAAGTCTAGGGGTAAGGCAAAAATATTTTGAAATATTTCTGAGCGTCCCTGAACCGGACAGATCGATTGTGCCTCAAGTTCCAAGCACAGTAAGAGTTTAGCACAATTTTCGCTCTGCGCGATCGGCCTGTGCGATCGGCAATTATCCCCCCCAGCAGTCAATCGATTGCGCGATTTTAGATTTTAGATTCAAGAATTGAAGCATTGACTTGCGCGAGATGAATCCGGGGGCTTGTATCCTCGATGGTTTCGGTCACGCGGCCTGGGTTCGGCCGATCGGGCAGCGTCCCGATTCGATCCAGCGCATTAAAATAGCCTTATCAGCCCAGGCGCATCTAAATTTTAAAGTCCAGTTTGATAAAACTCACATCTTGCACCATTCTCGCTTAACAGGCAAGATGCCTGTGAAGCGAAGAATGAATTTCTTATAGGGTGGGATCTTCTAGCCCCCCCTATAAGCTTGATTGAGAATGCTGCAAAATCTCAGATGAAATGCTTGTGGGGTGTCCCGCCCACCCGAAAAATACAACGCCAGAAGCGGGACAGCTTATTCCACACTGCATGAGTTATCAACCATCCCTATTCTCTCTCTTCTCTTTTCCCTATTTCTTCGCGCAGCTTCGCGTCTTCGCGGTTCGTTTAAAAAAAAAGTCTTGTCCGCAATATAAAATTTAAAATCATATGAGCTACTGTGTCAACCCAGAATGTCAAAATCCTCAAAACTCCAACACCGCCAAATTTTGCTTAAACTGCGGCTTTAACCTGTTGCTGAGACAGCGATATCGCCCGATTGAACTTTTAGGTAGAGGCGGATTTGGTAAAACTTTCCTAGCAATTGATGAAGACATCCCATCTCTACCCCGCTGTGCAGTCAAGCAATTTTATTTTTACGACCGCGATCCCGAAATTTTCAACAAAGCCGTTGAATTATTTCGCCAAGAAGCCGTCCGTTTAGACCAACTCGGAACACACCCGCAAATCCCCACATTATTAGCCTGCTTTGAACAAGAAGGTCATATTTATTTAGTTCAAGAGTTTATAGAGGGGCAGACTCTTAAACAAGAATTAGACAAAAGTGTATACGATGAAAATCAAATTTGGCAAGTGCTGCAAGACTTATTGCCCGTGCTGCAATTTATCCACGACAAGCGCGTCGTTCACCGCGACATCAAACCAGAAAATATTATCCGCCGACAGTCGGACAACAAACTCGTATTGATCGATTTCGGCATTGCCAAACTGCTGACTGATACAGCAATACTCCGTCCAGCAACGCTCATCGGCAGTCAAGATTATGTAGCTCCCGAACAAATGCGCGGCAAAGTATTTCCTGCTAGCGACCTTTACAGTTTAGGGGTTACTTGCATTCGCCTGATGACGCAAGTTCCTCCTTTGGATATGTACGACTGCAACAGCGAGCGCTGGTGGTGGCGCGAGTTTCTCCCCAAAACCACGAGTATTAGCGACGAGTTAGGTGAAATTTTAGATAAATTGCTGCAAACTCGTCTCACTCAGCGGTACAGTTTTGCTGCGGAAGTTTTGGACGATATCCAAGCAGCTTTAGATATTCGCCATCAAAATTTGGTTTCGCCCGAAAAGCCGATCGCTCCTGCTCTTAATAATAGCGACAACTCCGCCGATATCAGCGCGCTACCAACTCCTGATTCTCCGATTTTACCCACAAATGCCGTCGCCAATTCCGCAGAAACTTTTTCCTTGTCTGTTACTTCAAATACTTCAAATATCTATCCGACTATGATTTCTGCACGCGGAGTTGATTATACCAAACTGCGTGATTATTTGTCAAACAAAAAGTGGAAAGAAGCCGATCGCGAAACTTGGGGCTTGATGTGTCAATCTCTTTCCCAGCCACTGGGAACTCAGCTAGAAATTAGCCAAATTTACCAGATACCCTGCGAAGATTTGCAAACACTAGATCGCCTGTGGCTGCACTACAGTCAAGGTCGGTTTGGCTTCAGCGTCCAAAAGCAGATTTACGAAAGCGTTAAGGGAGACTATATCAGATTTTGCGATCGGGTCAACTGGCAAACCTACAATTCTGCTAATACTTTAGGGCAGATTAAATTTAGTCAGCAAGCACCAATCGGACACCTCCCCTCTCGCAGTTGGGTTGGCGGCATTCAGTGGCTGCGGCACCTCGATGCCATGTCAGCAAAATTAACCGAGTGCGACAATAATGCTGCTCCTAAATTGTAATTTAGTCTCCCGAATAACTAAGTAAAAATTTAAATTTAAACTCTACCTGAAAGCAGAGAAATTTGTCGCGCTAGATGTATCCATTGACCGAGGCTCGGTGCGATCGCTTGTCGCACAATGGATTCTGAAGGCGAACACAGATAAAGTCTGCGATCCTTTAGACTTTAACAACCGAACTAAACAGAGGTATCGATCCATGTTTTTTCACAAAAAACAATTAATGGCTGCGGTGACAGTAGACGAAGCCAACCCCCGTTTTGCCCAATTGCTGCTAGAACAGTTTGGCGGAGCAACAGGAGAACTGACAGCAGCTTTGCAATACTGGGTGCAGTCCTTTCACTGTGAAGATGCAGGGATTAAGGATATGCTCCAAGATATTGCAATAGAAGAATTCAGCCACTTAGAAATGGTGGGCAAACTCATCGAAATGCACACCAAAAACGTTGACCAAACAGAAGCTTATAAAAGCACTTTGTTTGCCGTGCGCGGTGTAGGCCCGCACTTGTTGGACAGCCAAGGTCAAGCTTGGACTGGTGCTTATGTCAACGAAGGCGGCGATGTGGTGCGCGATTTGCGCGCTAATATCGGTGCGGAAGCAGGAGCTCGCCAAACCTACGAAGAGTTGATTAAACTAGCACCGGATACGGGAACGAAAAAGACCCTGCACTTTCTGCTGACTCGCGAAATTTCTCACACTGAAATGTTCATGAAAGCTCTGGAAGCGCTGGGTAAACTCACCGATCCGATGTTCGGCAATATTCCCCCAGATTCCACTGTAGATCTATACTTTAACTTGTCAACTAATGGCAAGGACGAACGCGGCCCTTGGAACTCGGAACCTACTTTTAAATACATTGCCGATCCCGCTCCCAAAGGTTAATTTGAGAGTTGTGTTACCTGTGTGGCGAGTAAAGATTTAAGCGCAGTGTTAAGTAATTTTTAAGCCGCCCACCTTCTTTTGTAAGGTTGGCGGCTTAGAAGATTTAAGCCCTGTGTTGAGTAATTTTCAAGCCGGGTACTTTGCTTTAGTTGTTAGAGGTGCGTGACTCGGATTTTCGGGCTGAGGGTAAGCTGTTGCGGCCTTTAAATTCTATGTCAAAAAAATCAAAGTCTTGTGGGGTGGGCCTATGAGCCCGCGGAGAATATACAATTTAAATGCGCGACAGCTTAGAGTATTTTTCAAGTCACGCGCCCAACGGTGTTATAATTATTTGAAATCCGGATCGAACATTAACATCAAATCTATATTGAAATTGCGATCGACTTATTTATTAGTTTCTCACGGCAGCCGCGACCCCAGACCCCAACAAGCTTTGGAAAACCTCGGTCAACTGCTGTCTCAAAATTGGGCTGACTCGTTCCCCGCAGTAGCAACTGCCACCTTAGAACTCGGGCCCGCACCGCTGCACGAACAAATTTGCAGTTTTGGCGAACGTACCCTGTCGCTGGGACTGACACAATTGCAAATCCTGCCTGTATTTTTATTGCCGGGAGTTCACGTCGCCGAAGACATACCGGCAGAGGTGGAAATTGCCCAACAAGCTTTTGGTGACAAGCTAAAAATTTCATTGCGCCCGCATTTAGGTTCCCAGGAAGCAGGCTTAACAAAATTGGTAAAAAGTCAGATGGAAGAGGTGACTTTTCTCCCCAATCTGCTACCGCCAAAATGGATTTTATTATCTCACGGCAGCCGTCGGCCCGGAGGTAACTCGACAGTTGAGGAAATCGCCAGCCAACTCGGTGCGCTGACAGCTTATTGGTCGGTAAAGCCGAGTTTGGAAGAGCAAATAGACAGTTTGGTTCGTGGTGGACAGCAGCAAATAGGAATTGTGCCATACTTCTTATTTAATGGAGGAATTACAGATGCGATCGCCAAAAATGTCGCACAGCTAAAGCAGCAATTTCCTGCGGCGGAACTTCATCTCGCAAATCCTCTAGGGCCAAGTGTACAATTAGCAGACTTAATTGGGAATTTAATTCAAAAATGAACCGCAGAGGCACAGAAGAGGTAAAGGAAGAAAGAAAAATGTCTTTAGGAAAAGTGTATTTAGTAGGTGCGGGGCCCGGAGATCCGGGTTTAATGACCTTGAAGGGAAAAGCTCTGTTAGAGTGTGCCGATGTGGTGATTTACGACGCTTTAGTCAGCCCTCAAATTTTGGCAGCAATCAACCCCCAAGCAGAACGAATTGATGCCGGGAAACGCAAAGGCCGCCACTCGTTAATGCAAGATGAAACAACTCAGTTAATGATAGAAAAAGCTGGAGATCGTGCGATCGTAGTTCGTCTCAAAGGCGGCGATCCGTTTATCTTCGGCCGCGGCGGTGAAGAAATGGAAGAGTTGGTAAAAGCTGGAGTGTCAGTAGAAGTCGTCCCCGGCGTAACTTCTGGGATTGCGGCCCCTGCTTATGCGGGAATTCCTTTAACACACCGATCGTACAGTTCCTCTGTCACCTTTGTCACCGGTCACGAATCAGCGGGAAAATATCGACCGGAGGTAAATTGGCAGGCGATCGCCTGCGGCTCCGAAACCATTGTAGTATACATGGGAATCCACAATTTGCCTTACATTATCGGCCAGTTGACAGCAGCCGAATTGAGTCCAGAAACGCCCGTAGCATTAGTGCGCTGGGGAACGCGGCCGGAACAAGAAGAATTGATCGGGACTTTGGGTACAATTGTAGAGCAAGTTGAGGCGGTCGGATTTGCAGCACCTGCGATCGCAGTAATCGGAAATGTCGTCAATTTGCACGGCTTATTGTCTGGATGTCGCCCTGTTTATCAAACTGTAGAACAAGCGGGAAAATAGGATATATCCACTCCAGTTGCATCGGAATAATTAAACCGCAGAGTACACAGAGAGCACAGAGTCAGAGAAAAGAGATGTAAATAATTCCGATGCTAACGGATTTAAGATCGCTCTCTCTGATTGTCTGCCATCGCCAGGACATGATATTAAGCAACAATCTGGAAGTCGCTGACTGTCAGGGACGGGGTATCGTCAAGCGTGGCAAATAGCGCACCCGTTCCCAAACCAGATTGTGCCCCATTCTGGTTGAAGAATAAGTGGCCCGTGGCGCGACTGTAAACAATTAATTCCGTGCTGGTTTCTACTTCTAAATCGCTATTTACAAAGCCAATCTGAGCAGAAGTAATTGCTCCGAATGCAGTTTGACCTAAGAGAATTTGATCGGTACTAATGGTAAAATCAGCAACGCGATCGCTCCTAAAATCAGCAGTATTAAAAGCACTGTTCGATGTAAAAATAAACCGATCTTGACTATCACCACCAGTTAGAAAGTCATTGCCTGCATTCCCTGCAAGTTGGTCGTTGCCATCGCCACCAATCAGCGTATCATTGCCATCGCCACCGGAAACACTGTCATCACCTAAGCCACCATTAAATGTGTCGTCGCCACCGGACATGTCAACAACTGAATTGGCGTAGGTTCCCAACAAGTTAATTACATCATTACCATCAGAATTGGAACTCGCAGCTTCATCGCCCTTGATGTTGATAAAGAAGCGAAAGTCGTTCATGGTAATAGTAATGCTGTCGTTACCGATGCCGCCGATAATTTTGTCCTCGGAACTCGGTGCATCGTTGGGATTGGTGTTGTTGTCCCAGGTTTCAGCAAAGGTGATGTTGATGCTGTCATTACCAACACCGCCTCGAACATCATTTACGCCGTCGGGGTCGGTAATGGTGTCGTCGCCAGTTCCGCCGAAAATGCGATCGAGATTGCCTAAACCGCCGTTGATGAGGTCATTGCCGCCCTGGCCATCAATGAAATCATCCGCGCCGTCGTCTTTGATGGTGTCGTCGCCGTCCGCGCCCATCAGTGTATCTGGATCGGGAGTACCGCTGAGAATCAAAGGGGTAATCGGGGGGTTTGTATTAACCGGATTGACGGTGAGGTTGACCTTAGCTGTTGCCGTACCTCCTTGACTGTCACTGACTTGATAAGTTAAATAGTCCGCGCCGTGGAAGTTAGGATTGGGGGTATAAAGGATGAAATCACCGATCGCCGCGCCCGGTATGCCATTTTTCACCAAAGCCTGACCATGAGACGGATTGGTGGCAATGCTGAGAGTCAGCGGATCGCCATCTGGATCGCTGTCGTTGGACAAAACATCGATCGCAATCGCCGAGTCTTGATTTGCGATCGCACTATCTGCGCTCGCGATCGGCAATTTGTTGACTGCTTTAACTGTCACCTCAACCTTGGTAACAGCCGTACCTCCCTTACCGTCTGAGACTTGATACAAAAAGATATCATCCCCGCTAAAGTCGCGATTGGGAGTGTAGGTGATGGAATCGTCTTGTGGATTGTCCGGCGTACCGTTGTTGTTGACTTCTGCTTTACCGTTGCTTGCGGCCCTGAAAATGCTGAGGTTCAGGGGGTCGCCATCCGGTTCGCTGTCATTGGCGAGGACGTTAATATCGATCGCGCTGCCAGCATTTACAGTCGCAGCGTCCCCAGATGCGATCGGCGATCTGTTGGGATCGACAGTCACTTCTACTTTGGTAACAGCAGTACCTCCCTTACCGTCTGAGATTTGATAGACAAACACATCCGGCCCGCTGAAGTTGGGATTGGGGGTGTAGGCGACGAAATCGTCTTTCGGATCGTCGGGCGTACCGTTGTGCCTGACTTCTGCTTTGCCGTTGTCTGAAGTCTTGAAAATGCTGAGAGTCAGCGGGTCGCCGTCGGGGTCGCTATCGTTAGCCAAAACATCGATATCGATCGCGCTGCCAGCATTGGCGATCGCACTGTCGCCCGCTGCGATCGGCGGCTGGTTTGCGATCGAGAGAGGGGGGACTGAGAGAGAGGGTGTCGGTGTCGGAGATGGCGGGAATGTCGGATTGCCCGGGAATGGCGGAGTGGGCAATGTCGGATTGCCCGGGAATGACGGAGTGGGAAATGTCGGATTGGGCGGGAATGACGGAGTGGGAAATGTCGGATTGGGCGGGAATGACGGAGTGGGTGTCGGAGTGGGAGAGGGTGTCGGAGTGGGCGGGAGTGGCGGAGTGGGTGGGAGTGGCGGAGTGGGCGGGAATGACGGAGTGGGCAATGTCGGAGTGGGCGGGAGTGGCGGAGTGGGCGGGAGTGGCGGAGTGGGTGGTGGTGAGGCAGAGAAAGTCAAGTTGACATTAGCTGTTGCTGTAGCCCCTTGACCGTCACTGACTTGATAGCTGAAGCTCTCTGTGCCACCATTAAATCCGAGATTGGCAGTATAAGTAATAAAATCATCATTGGGATTGTCCGGCGTGTTGTTATTATTAACGACTGCCGTTCCATTCACCGGATTGGTAACAATGCCGATCGTCAGAGGGTCGCCATCGGGGTCGCTGTCGTTGGACAGGACGTTAATATTGACTGGATTTTTGCGATCGGCGATCGCGCTGTCGTTTGCTGCTACAGGCGATCGGTTGGCGATCGCAAATCCCTTAGAAAATTCCGAAGTATTATTAGCAGGATCGATCGCCGTTGCTGTAATAAATTGACCGACGGGTAGGGAACTGCCATAGGTATAGTTGAAACTATTTTTACCGCTACCGTCCGTAGTGACAATCGTAGAACCGAGGAATGTTTTGCCTTCACCAAAGCCAGTTGGGTCGAGACTGGAGTTAGCAAAGAATTCCAGCCGGAATTGTTGATTTGGAGTGCTATTGAGAGTGCCTTGAATCTCAGTTTTCTTGCCATTTGAGTGGGCAAAAGTGATGGCGGGAAAGTTTTGGAGGTTGTTAGCACCCGTGTCAGTATCGTTTAGATCGTTAGGGGTGACTCCATCATTTGCTAAGTCAATGCCCAAACCATTATTGTTGAAAATACTATTGCCTGAAATGCCATTCCCAGTGCCAGAGTTAACAGCTATTCCAGCTAAATTGTTGTAAGCAATCGCATTTCCAGTTCCCGGTTCTATACCGCCGATCGTATTATTAGCATTATTTTGAATCAAGACACCGTTGCCTAGATTGCCCGAGGGACTGACTCCATCTGCTTGGATGCCGATGTAGTTGCCTGCTACAATTGTTAACTTATTGTCGATCGCCTTAAAGTTGCTTTTAATCGCGATTCCGTTACCTCGATTGCTCGAAATAACATTGCGTTCGGCAACATCATTCAATCCGTCGCCGTTCGTGCCGATGCGATTTTCGGTTCCGGCGGTGGGATAGATCGAGATACCATCCCCACTGTTACCGCGATCGAGATTGCCAGTTAAATTGGTGCCGATATAGTTGCCATAAATCCAGTTTTTGGCTGCACCATTAGATAGTTTGATGCCAGCCGCATTGTCGGACTCGCCGGAAAAGCTGTTAATTGCCAGTCCTCGGATAACAGAATTGCTTGCCTGAATGTCCAGTCCGATCGGTGAATTCGATGCCGCGCCGTTGAGTTCAATTCGCGGCGCACCCTGGAAACCGGGGCCGCCTTGACTCCAACCGTCGATCGTGACGGTATCTGTAATTGTCGGTAAAGCAGATGTCAGGTTGATAGTTTGAGGGTTGGTAAATGCGATCGGAATCAGGATCGGCTTCTGGAATGGTAATGGAATCTGGATGAAATTGGTAATTTGGAATGCGATCGTATCTGCACCGGGATGAGCGTTGGCATTAAGCATTGCCTGTCGCAACGAACCAGCCCCGCTGTCATTGGTATTTGTCACCAAAAAAGTCACTCCAGCATCAGGCAGGACAGAAACGCTGATGCTGCCAAAAACATCGCTATTATCGGTGGCAGTTCCCGCAGAATTGCCCGCACTGCTGCCGTTGAAGGTAGGTAGAGTGTTAATCGCTGTCACCGTTGGAGCTAGCGCCACCCCAGCCGCACTGGCGAGGTCAGGAGTCACGGCAAAAATTGCCCCGCCCTTTCCCTGACCGTTGTTGCCCGACTTGGCATTGGAAGTCGCAGCGACGATACGGCCTAACCCACCTGTTGCGGTGTTATTCAGAAATCGACTGTTGAATAGAGTAAGGGAACCATTGCGAATAAAAATCGCACCCCCCAGTCCAGCACCACCGCCACCACCGCCAGAATAATCATAGCCATCGGTGTTGTCACCGCCCTTGCCACCCTTACCACCGAAGCTTCCCCCACTACCCGGAATGCCGCCAGAACCTAATCTGCTGCTGCCGCCACCGCCACCGCCACCCCCAAAGCCGCCGTTACCACCCGATCCGCCAAGGTTGAAGGGACTGGTGCTGACTTCAGCGAAAGCGCGACCGCCACCTCCACCGCCACCGCCAAAGCCACCGCTTCCACCGATGCCACCAGCAGTACCCCAACCCCCGCCGCCACCTCCTCCAAAGTCGCCACCCGTGCCGCCAAAACCACCCCAATTGGGCACACTTACACCGCCACCGCCACCGCCACCGCCAACGCCACCACTGCCGCCATTTCCCGCAATGTTGCCAATACCGCCGCCGCCACCACCCCCACCAACACCACCGCCGATACCGCCATTTTCCTGCCAGGGACCGTTGACACCATTGCCACCATTGCCTGCTGGATTGCCGCTAAATATGGTGCCTGTACCGCTACCGCCATTATTAGTAGTACCTCCGTCTGTGGAGATGACACCGCTCATGAAGCCACCACCGCCACCACCAAAATTGGTAAAAGTGGTGCTGCCACCGTTGCCACCAAAGCTACCGCCACCGGCACCACCACCAAAACCGCCGTTGCCACCACTGCCACCAAAGCCGCCACCGCCACTACCAAAGACACTACTGATGCCATTGCCACCAACTGCCTGGTTATTTGAGAAGGTGACGTTATTGACGCTGACGGTACCGCCATTGATGAACAGCGCACCGCCCATACCAGCGCCACCGCCACTACCGTCGCCACCCTTTCCCCGACCATTTGCCAGGGTGAGGTTCTGGAAGTTGACAGTGCCTTGGTTGACGAAGAAAAGGCGGACATCACCAGCGTCGTTGCTGCCGTTTTGGTTGGCATCGCCGCTGATAGTGAGGTTGTTGACTCCAGTACCTGTGATGGTGAGGCTGTCGTTGACGATTAGTTGCGCTGAAAGGCCGATCGTCCTGGGTATGGCAAAGAATAGGGGGTCGAAGATAATTGTGTCTGCGCCAGCTTGAGTATTAGCCTGTTTGATGGCATATCGCAGGGAACCGGGATCGCTTTCGTTGTCGTTGGCGTTGGTGACGGTGAAAGTAGTCATAATTTTTGCCCTATACTTTTACTTTGGTTTAAACAATACAGAACTCAACTTCTTGAATAAATCTGGAGTTTCTGTTCGAGAAGCCTGCTGTTTGAGTTTTTTGTAACCTATTACTTGGTATTCACAATCTGAGCCGATCGGTCAAATATCCGTACACTCAGCCATGACAAGCTCGTCACCCTGACTTCACAATCCGCGATCGCCCTGACATAATTTGTGTCTATCTGTCAAAAATAGCTAATTTTTTAAGTATCGCACTCGACTGTTACGTAAATTTACAGATCCGACAAAGCGATCCGAAATCTCTACCCCACTATCCCAAACTCTGGTTATTTTTAAATTCCTTTAACCCATGCGATCGTAAATTTGAATTTCTCAGATTCCCAACAATAATTACTAATAACTACCGCTCGATAACTAATACCAAGGTACGAATTGAGCTTTGTCGATCGCATCCGACAAATGTCACGATCGGGCCATGACAAATGTCACGGGCGATCCTATTTCAGTTGTAAATATCTGTAGGGGTAGTGCCCCCGTGCCTACCCCCCCACCGACAAATGGTCGGTTATTTCTGAGATGTTGCACCATTCTCAATAAGGCTTTTAGGAACAGGCAAGATGCCTGTTCCACAAAGAGTAAATTTTATTGTGGAACAGGCATCTTGCCTGTTCTTGAGAATGGTGCAAGATATGAGTTATTTCAGACATCGGGGCCGGCACGGGGGCACGGCCCCTACAAAGAATGAAACCGCAATATCACGATCGCCCCATGACATTAGTCATCAACCCAGTGATGGCTAATGACTAATGACTGATAACTCATGACTGATGACTGATGACTGTTAAAAGCGCGCCTGGGCCTCACAAAGACGGTACGAGCTCGATCGCATTTACGCTGGCAGGTGCTGGGGCTGGCATGATGGTAGTGGTTGCCGGAACCAGGAGATTTTGACCGATCTTCAACCCATCGGGTGCAATCCCCTTAACAGTAACTAACGTGGTGAATCCACTTGCAGTCTCAGTTCCATCTGAGTCGATTTGCACTTGCGTATCGCCACCCACATCCACCAAGCGCAGAAAGCCTTGGGCAATGGGATCGCCGATAAGATACTGTGCGTTGGCGTACACACCAGCCAGCAGTTCTCGTAAATCCAACACATCATTGCCATTGGCAAAATCGGTAATGATATCGCCTGTATTTTTCGAGATATTGTAAGCAAAGTTGAAGCTGGTGTAGGCAAAGCGATCGTCCCCTGCACCTCCCGTCAGGGTATCGGCATCGTTCCCCGATAAGAGTTCGGACATCCTGGCCGTGCCGAACAAAACATCATTGCCGTTGCCACCGGAAACAATATCGTTACCCCATTCACTGTAAATTGTGTCATCTCCATCGCCACCATCGAGTTTGTTATCGCCATCGTTAGCAGTGATGACATTATTCAGGGAATTGCCGGTACCATCGATCGCCTCGTGCCACAGGCTCGACACAGTAAGATTTTCGACGTTATCGGGCAGCGTATAGCTCGCAATCACTAACACCGTATCAATCCCATTATCGGGCTGTTCGATAACGATATCGCCCAAACTGTCTGCGGTATAAGTGTCATCACCCGCGCCGCCCCGCATCAAATCGTTACCCGTACCGCCATGCAATACGTCATTTCCCGAACCGCCTTCGAGGGTGTCATCGCCATCCCAACCGAATAAGCCCAGGTTTTGCTCGCTGACACCGAACCTATCAGAACCTGTATTCGCAAGTCCGATGAAGTTGTTGAGCGCATTTCCCGATCCGCTGATTGCACTACTATGGGGAGAGAGGTACAAATTTTCGACGTTAGCGCTCAAGGCGTAATTGACGGTGGCAAAAACCGCATCCGTGCCACTTTCGGCATCTTCGACTACTCGGTCGCCCCGATCTTCTACCCAATAAGTATCATTACCAATGCCACCCACCATCAAGTCATCACCGCTACTACCCGTGAGTTGATCGTCGCCTGCATTTCCCCAAAGGCTGTCATTTCCCTCCATCCCGACAAAAGCATTATTTTCCCCATTGCCTACCATCTGGTTGTTGAGGCTGTTGCCCGTACCCCAAAGTGCCGTATTTCCTTTCAGAATCAGGTTTTCGATGTTATCTCCCAACCGGTAGGATTCGATCGAACTTTCCACTGTATCGATGCCGCCATTCAAAGCTTCGATGACTCTATCTTCAATGCTATCGACAGAGTAAAGGTCATCGCCTGCACCACCAAACATCGTGTCGTTGCCGCTGCCACCGTTTAAGGTGTCGTTTCCACCTTCCCCAAACAGAAGATCGTCGCCATCGCCTCCCGATAGAATGTCATCGCGCACTCCACCATACAGGCTGTCATTCCCTGCGAGTCCAGATAGATAGGGATCGTATGACAACCGGGGAAGACGCAACCAAGAATTGGTCGAAGGACGATCGGAATAAAGAGCATCGTTACCATTTGTTCCAGTAGCCATAATAGGGATTCCTCCTAATTGTTTTGAGTAATTGTTAGGCGTTGAATTTTTAATTTGAAAGTGTAGATGCAATGTAAATAATTGCTGGTTGCTGTTGATATATTGAAGATATCGTTCGAGCTGGGTCGATCGCATCAGACAAATGTCACGATCGAGCCATGACATTTGTCACGGGCGATCGAACAAGGGAAGAGTTTTTGGTAAATTGGCGATCGATCGCAACACCATCGAAGTCGAGCGCTTGGAAACGAATTGCGATCGTCTGGCATCCCCGAATCTAGAGAAATCGATCGCAGATAAATCGTTAATAGAGATTTATGTTTGGAAAATCCGCAAACGATATGTGGTGAACCTTTACTAACTGGATTTCAACTCAATTTACGAGAAAATTGTTTAGATATTATTGGCGATTTTTTACTAAAAAACAACAAACAACAAACAACCAATAACCAATAATATGATGTTCCAATGCTTACCCTAAATCTTGGATCTTGACGCTACAGTGATTTTTAGGCTAGAATGGTAAGTAAGGGCGCGATCGCTCTCTTCTTAACAAAAATGTCCCCAACAAAGCGTACAGCTTTTTGGCAACAAATTTCTTCATTTCATAGAAACCAGTATAGATTTGCACTACAAAATGAAAAAAGCCTTGAAAGTATTGGGCAATCCAATTGTTAAATGGTCTGAGATCGGGACGATCGGGCTGATTTTCCTTTCCCTTGTAGGCGGAAATTTCATCGCCTCCCTTGTAGCCGGAAATTTCATCGCCGAAAGACGCGAACAAGAAATCGAAGCAGAGTTAGCAGCTTTTAGCAGCAAAGTTACGAGACAAACTGATTATAACGAAACGGCGATCGCCCTGAAAACTCTGTCCGCTCAGCTAGGATTCAATGTGTATTCTTGGTCGGAAGATACCAAAAGTAAATTTGCCCGAGACATTGCCAAAATCGCGATCGAACCGGGCGATCGGAAATCTTGGGAAGCGATCGAACCAAAACTAAAGGAATACCTCAACGCCCAAATTACTAAACCCAGCAGCGAAATCGATCGACCCCCACCCGAACTCCAGCAATATTTGAAAGTTAATGCCAAGACGATCGCGCAGATTCGAGAAGTGGTTTCTCGCCAAGGCGCACCCGTTTGGAAAATGAACCTCGATCCTGTTTTAGAAGGAGATTTTGCGTTTCCCTTGCCGAGTTATTTGGGTATCGCCCAACTGCAAAAAGTTCTGGCCTTGGATATCCTTGAAAAACAGCGAAACGGGCAAACAGAAGCCGCTCGATCGATGTTGGAAACCACTTGGCAAATCAACACCTCTTTAGAAGACAGTCCACTCCTGATCGGTCAATTGGTGAATCTGATTAACGGACGGTATATTGCCGGAACGATGCGAAAATTAGGCAATCTTCCGATCGAATGGCAGCAGCGTTTGGTCGATCGCGATTATTCGCAGTCAGTTGTAACATCCATTCAAGGAGAATATTTCGGGTATTTTAACAGGATTCGCAGGACTCCCCCCAAAGAAATATTCACCACAGTTGAGCTTTTTGAATACAATCCAACCCCCGCTATCAATCCAACCCCCGCTAAAACCCTACAAAAACAAGCCGCAACGCTGGCAGCCGTGTCACTATCTCCCATAACAAAACTATGGCTGCGATTCTCGGCGATCGATGGGTATCAAGTTAACAAAAAGGCGATCGAACAGTACCAAGCGCAACCGATGAATGTCTGTGCATCTGATGCGTTCGAGTTCAAAGAACGGCCTGCTTTCTGGAACGTCGTCGGTCAAATTACCTTTCCTTCCTCTTTCAATCAGCCTGCCAAAGGGCAAAAGTTTATGCTGGATTCTGAGTTGACTCAGAAAGTTTTGCAAGCGAACGCTTTGGCTGCTAAAACGGGTCAATGGCCTGGGACCCTTCCCAATTTGGAATCGTCAGTCTGTCCGGGATATACCTGGGTGTATCAGGTTGCCAAAGATGGTACGATGTCGCTGTCTTTGAGTCAGGAACCGAAATGGGCGGCACAACGCCTGAAATATAGCGGATTGCCTTTAACTTACCGCAGTAGGAAATTGCCCGATCGCGTTGCCAGATATTAGTCGATCGACCCAGAAGATTCGGAGTTTTCCAACCAAGTAAGGAAGGAATTGGCAACGAGTGCCGCTTGAGTTCGATCGCGCAAATTCAATCGCGCTAGAATATGACTGATATGATTTCTGACCGTTCCTTCCGATAAAAATAATGTTTGAGCAATTTCGCGATTGCTAGACCCTTTAGCAATTAACAGCAGCACTTCTCGTTCTCTAGCAGTCAATTCTGTCATGCCTGGTGGCAGTTCGAGTTTGTTTGGTTTGGGCGCGATCGCCTGCGCTACCATCTTTTCTAAAATGCCAGGTCCAAACTGAGTGTAACCTTTATAAATGCTGTGAATTGCTTCAACTAATTCTGCTGCGGGCGTATCCTTCAAGACATATCCTTTGGCTCCATAGCGAATCGCTTCGGCAATATATTGGGTGTCGTTAAATGTCGTCAAAATGAGAATTTTTGTATCGGGATATTTCTGACAGATGTGTTGAGTTGCCTTCACCCCATCCATAATCGGCATCTGGATATCCATCAGCACGACATCGGGCGGTAAAAATTGGGTATGCAATACTTCGAGTTGTTCGATCGCCCGCTGTCCGTTGTTTGCTTCCCCGACAATTTGTAAATCTGGCTGGGTTTCCAACAATGCTTTTAAGCTACTCCGAATTAAGTCCTGGTCTTCAACAAGTAATATACGAATCATAAGAGTTTAGAGTTAAAATTTGAAGTTGCAAGTTTAAAATTGAAAGTGGAAAGTTATAATTTATATTACTTTTGGTTGCCTTGTAATGATTAAACCACAGAGGCCGCAGAGGAGGCAGAGAAATGGGAGAGAAAGTCATCATGCCGATGCTACCGGATGTGATATTACTAGGAGTGCAGGTATCTTGCTCGCGCGTATTTTATAGCCCATGCGCGGTTTACAACATTGACGCTCGTTATGTTAATCATTACCAATTACCAATTCCCAATGCCCAATTACCAATTACCCATCACTGGAAAATAAGCATTAATACAACATCCCCGATCGAGTTCGCTGGCAATCTCCAAAGATCCGCCTAAAGCCGCCACTCGCTCCTGCATTCCCTGAAGACCAAAACCCGATCGACTCTCACCCATTTGAAAGCCTTTACCATTATCCTGAAGCTTGAGGAAAATTCCGGCAGCATTCGATTCAATCTGAAGCTGTACCGCTGTTGCTGCTGCATACTTGCAGATATTAGTCAACCCCTCTTGCACGATTCGATAGAGGGCAATATTGACAGCATGGGAAACAGATCGATCGAGGTGAATCTGACAGTTGGGTTGTACGCTTGTCGTTTGGTGAAATGCTTGAATTAAATGCGCGATCGCCTCTGCCAATCCCTTCCCCTGCAACGGATCGTCCCGCATGGCCGACACCGATTGCCGCACGGCTTGCAATGCCTCGGAACCCAGTTGTTTGGCTTTCACGAGAAACGGATATGCTCGATCTGGATGTTCGTTCCACATCGCCAGTGCCGTTTCCATGTGCAGGTTGAGCGCTACCAGCGAATGACCTAAAGAATCGTGAATATCGCGGGCAATCCGATTGCGTTCCTGCTCGATCGCCAGATCTTCCACCTGCATTTGCAAGCGGCGAATCGTCAATTGATGCGCTACTCTAGCACAAACTTCTTCGATTTGAAAGGGTTTGGTAATATAGTCCGCTCCACCCACCGCAAACGCTTTCACCTTATCGAATACTTCATTGAGCGCACTGATAAAAATCACCGGAATATTATCGGTTTGGGGATTAGCTTTCAAGTGCTGACACACTTCATATCCATCCATCTGGGGCATCATGATATCCAGCAAAATCAAATCGGGGGGTTGCGCTTGCACGCCTCTTAATGCCATTGCCCCACTCTTGACGATGCGAACTTCATAACCTTGCTGCGCCAGCATCTCGGACAGCAGATGAAGATTCTCTATGGTATCGTCTACGATGAGAATATCTGCACTTGGGGGTTGAGGGGCATTCATAACTATCTATCGCACAAGGGACGGGAGAACAATTTTTCCGAATTCCTGTTCCCTCTAAATCAAAGTTAACCTTCAATTCACCTGTTTAACAAAAAACATATCGAACAAAAAAATATCACCCGATCGAAACCGGAGATAGAGATAATGCTGGGCAGACTAAAACTCGGATCGCAATTTACCTTCTTGCTTGCCCTGGTTTTTCTGGCAGGTATCTTGCTGAGTGGGCTCACCCTGTGGAATACCCTACGACACGCGGCAGAAGAAGAGATTACCACGCGGGCAAGCATTTTGATGGAGACGATCGACTCTGCCCGCAACTACACGATTCAGCGCGTCAGTCCCCTGCTGCAAAATAGTCTAGACACCAAGTCTACCTTTTTGCCAGAAGCTATTCCTGCCTTTGCCGCGCGAGAAATTTTTGAACGATTTCGCTATCTCCCCGACTACCACGGCTTTTTCTACAAAGAAGCAGCCCCCAACCCCTCGAATCTCCGAGATCGCGCCGATCGGTTTGAAACCGCACTCGTCGAACAGTTTCGCCGTCAGCCGGATCTTTCAGAACTTTCGGGCTACCGAAAAACCGCAGGATCGACCCTATTTTACATCGCCCGACCCCTGGCAATGAAAGAAGCCAGTTGCCTGCAATGTCACGGCAAGCCAGCCGATGCGCCCAAAGGTCAAATTGCCATTTACGGCGATCGAACGGGCTTTGGCTGGAAGTTAGATGAAGTGGTTGCCACCCAAATGATTTACGTTCCTGCTGATGAAGTTTTTGCCCACAGCCGCCGGAATATGGTGCCGGTGATGAGCATTTTTATGGCGATGTTTGCGGTGGCTGTGTTATCGATTAACAGGTGGTTGAAGCGGCGAGTGATTCAACCACTGAAGCAACTGACTGCGATCGCTCATCAAGTCAGTGCGCGGCCCATTACCGCAGAACAAGTGGGCGCATTTAACGCGCCGGAAATTGCCAAAGTGGCGCAACGAGGCGACGAACCGGGACAACTGGCCCGCACTTTTCAGGATATGGCCCACGAAGTCAGCGCCCGCGAACGCAACCTCAGCCAAGCTGTCGAACAGCGCACGGCGCAATTGGCAGATAGCATGAAAGAAGCTGAGAAAGCTAAAGCTAAAGCTGAAGCGGCCGATCGGGCGAAGAGTCAGTTTTTGGCTAACATGAGTCACGAGTTGCGAACTCCACTCAATGCCATTCTCGGTTTTACTCAATTAATGTTGCGATCGCCAAGCGATGCTGCTGGAATCAGCAACCTCGCGCCGCAGACGCAACAGCGATATTTGGACACGATTAATCGCAGCGGCGAACACCTACTGGCGTTGATTAACAATGTCTTGGAAATGTCCAAGATCGAAGCGGGACGGATAACTTTCCAAGCAAGGGATTTTGACCTTTACGCGCTGCTAGATACGCTACAACAAATGCTCAGTTTGAAAGCCGAATCGAAGGGTTTGCAACTTAAGTTTAGTCGATCGAGCGATGTGCCTCAATTCGTTCGTACCGATGAAGCTAAATTACGTCAGGTGTTAATCAATTTGCTCGGTAATGCGATTAAGTTTACCCAAGCCGGAAGTGTCGCCCTACGAGTAACAAGAGGTGAAGAAGGCACTCTCCAATTCACCGTAGCAGACACGGGTGCCGGCATTGCTCCCTCGGAACGAGATCGCCTGTTCGAGCCCTTCGTCCAAACAGCAACCGGACAGCATTCTCAAGAGGGAACCGGACTGGGATTGTCTATCAGTCGGAAATTCGTACAACTCATGGGAGGGGAGATTGCTGTTGAGAGTATTCCCGGCAAAGGCAGCACTTTCCGGTTTGAAATTCAAGTGGAGTTGGCTGCAAAGGCGATCGCATCACCAAAACAAGAACGATCTATTGTCGGACTGGCTGACGGACAAATTACCTATCGAATTCTAGTTGTTGACGATAAACTTGAAAATCGCCAACTGTTGGTGGAATTACTAATCCCGATCGGATTTGAGGTGCAAACAGCTATTAACGGACAAGAGGCGATCGCGCTTTGGCAAAGTTGGCAACCGCATCTCATTTGGATGGATATTCGGATGCCTGTCATGGATGGATATGCTGCCACCCAGCAGATCGAGGCTAGCAGTCAAGCTATGGGTGTTCCTTTTCCTATTATTATTGCCTTGACGGGTAGCGCTTTTGAAGAAGAGCGTCAAGTTGCTATAGCTGCTGGGTTTGACGATTTTGTACGCAAACCTTTTCGGACTGAAACTATCTTTGCCAAAATGGCAGAATATCTAGGGGTTCGCTATGTTTATGTCGAGGACAAGCCGCTTTCTTCCCCATCCCTTCGCCCTCTGACTGCTTCTGACTTGACAGGAATGCCAACAGCTTGGATAGAACAGTTGCATCAAGCCGCGATCGAACTCAATATCAAGAAAATTCGCAAGTTAATTGCACAAATCCCGGCCGATCGTCCTGACCTCACCCACGCCCTCAACGATTTAGCCGATCGCCTGTGTTATGAAGACATCATTGCCCTAACCGTTCCTGATACTTTTAATTCAGACAATCCCCGACAATCGGCGAAAATCTGAATATAGCACACTCATCAGACACGTCTGAGAGTATGGTGGTATCCCACAAAGCTTTGAGAAAAATTCCCAAAGCACCATTAAAGTCACGGGGTATTTCACAACCACAATTGGGGCATCTAAAGACTTTAGAACCGCCCAAATTTGTATGAATATGACCGCATTTTGTACAAGTTTTAGAAGTGTATTCTTCAGTTACCCTAACCAATCTCGAACCGTAACGATTACAGAGATGTTCTAAGGTTTGGGAGAATTGATAGAATGCCCAAGTCATCATTGCTCTCGCTGACTTAGAATTGAGCTGGCGAGTACCTTTTGCCACCATTTGAGAAGTTTCAAAAGTTGGCAAGTAAATGACATCGTAATTGCGTGCCAAGTAGCTTCCCACTTGCTTGTGAATTTCCGAACGCAAGTTCTTGATTTTAGTCCTAACTTTTTCCATCGCCTGTCTTAGTCGGTAACGCAATCGGGAAAACTCACCACCTTTTAATTTGCTAAGCTTTGACTGCATTTTGTCTAAATGTTGACATATCCTAGCGATTCTCCCAAAGTCGTATTTACCGAATTCAGTGAAATAATTGCCATCAAACCCGGTCAAGAAACAGCGCAGTCCGGGGTCAAGTGCGATGGTCTTACCACCATTCTTTGGTTCTGGAACGTCCATCTCTACAGGCATATTTACAAACCAACGCCCTTTGTTGTAGGTAACTTCTACGGCTTTGTTGTAGTTAGTCAAGCAAAAATCTTGTCCAGTCCAAAGAGGCTTCTCTAAAACTTTACTAGCATTAGCCATTAGATGACCATTCTTGTAGTCGCCAGGAGCGAACTGAATTGTCTGTTTTTGGTCGCGGACCGCTCGGAATCGTGCTAACTTTAATCCGACTAAAGGATTAATTTTGGCATTTTTTCCTTTACCTGTTTGAGCGGGCTGCTTGTCGGTTTTCTTCCAAGCTGTGTAAGCCTCAAAGAGTGCGTTATCTAACCCGTGAGCTATTCCTAGCTCTTTGCACCACTCAGGGATTATCTGGTAGTCCAAGGTTTTACAAAAACTCCGAAATGCTTGCTTGCCTGAAGTCTTTAATACTGGCTGATTGGTCTTTTTGTCCACTGTGTAGTAGGTAAATTTTCCTTGATGTTGATTGAGGTAAGCTATCGCGTTATTGTAGACTTTTCGATTGGCGTGAATCCTCAGTAGCCAGATTTTCTTGGTCTCCCCCTTTGGGTACACTCGGTAGGTCAGAGTCTTCAATGATTTGCTTTTTGTACTTTTTGAGTCCGTAGAGTCGGCAACTGAAGACGTGGATGATGGCGAGTATGTCTTGAACCCTTTTTCTTTCTGGACTAAGTGAGTTATTGTTGAGAACCAGAATTTTACACCCGCCCCGCTCCGCAAACCATGAGATAAGATCGAACCCGAATCGGCACAGCCTATCTTTTGAGGCAATGACAACCATTCCGATGTCGCCTGTGTAAATGTGTTCCAGTAGGGCGATAAGACCTTTCCTTTTGAAATTGAGGCCGCTCCCGATGTCTTGGATGATTTCACATCCGGGGTAGCGAGACAGAAGAAAGTCAGTCTGTCGTGGAAGGTCGGCTTTTTGACTTCGACTGCTAACTCTGGCGTAGAGGATGGTTGGTTTAGTAGATGGAATATCGACAATTGAGTCGCAGTCGTACCGTCGCTGTCCTGACGGTGTTCTGTAGGCTTTGATTTTCCCTTCTTTTTCCCACCGCTCAAGGGTTTTTGAACATACTCCAAGTCGTTGAACAGCGATTCTTGGTGGTACATATTTGGACATATTGAGTTTTTCTGTGTGAATCACTCCATCCTAGAGCGATTGTCGAGGCTTTTACGGAAATGTCTAAGAAAAACTCGTCCTAGGGATTACTCCACCTGCCGATCGAGGCTAATAAATGACTGCTGACTAATGACTGCTGACTCATGACTTAACGCGCCACCTGCCGCATATATTCCCCCCACAACTGGGCGGCATTTGCACTACCTCCCCCAGTCGGAGAATTATCATCATTTCCCAACCAAACTCCTGTCACCAGTTGCTGACTCGGAATATAACCGACAAACCACAAATCTCTATTATCATTAGTCGTGCCTGTTTTTCCAGCTTCTCCCAACCCCAAAGCAGCACTGCTGCCCGTACCTCCCCGCACAACACCTTGCAGCATATCAGTCATCGTATCCGCTACGCCTTCAGGAACTAACTGCCGATTGGCAATGCCATCTTTTTGATAGTCATAAATCACCCGACAACTGTTAAAATCATTTCTATCTTTGCAATCGCTGCTGTCAATAATTCTCTTAATTACGTGGGGGCGATTCCCCAAACCCCGATTGGCCAAAACCCCGAATGCACCCGTTAATTGCAATACGTTAACTTCACTTTCACCTAATACTAAACCTGGGTTAGAACGCAGTTCAGATGTAATCCCTAAACGTCGGGCCATTTGCACTACATTGTCTAAACCGACATCCTGTGCTACTCTCAAAGCAATTGCATTTTCCGACTGTGCTAAACCCCGATACATATCAGCACTACCGCTGGTTCTTTCGCAGCCGCTGTAACTTTGTCCGCCCCAAGAAAGGGGAGCGCAAGAATAAGTTTTATCGGGTGAGATTCCCCGCTCCAGCGCGGCTGCATAGGTGAATATCTTAAATGTAGAACCGGGCTGTCTCAAAGCTTGGGTAGCCCGATTAAACTGACTTTTCAAGTAATCTACGCCCCCAACTAAAGCTAAGACTTCCCCCGTTGTAGTATTGAGAGTTACTACGGCTCCTTGAGAAAAGCCAGCACTTGCTCCGGCATTTTCAACAGCATTTCTGAGGGAAGCTTCAGCTACTTTTTGCAGACCGGGATTCAAACCTGTTTCTACAATAAAATTGCCTTCTCTGGCTAACTGCTCCCCCAGCAAAAACTCCAATTCGTCAAATACATAACTGTAGAAATAAGGAGCGATCGTACTTTGCAGATATTGGCGGGCTTTGGGATTGATATCAATTCGCGATCGCCTCGCGCGATCGGCTTCTTCCTGAGAAACCGTCCCCAGTGCCCGCATCCGTTCGATCACTCGATCGCGGTACTGTACCGCCAACTGATAATTTTGAATTGGATTAAAACTGTTTGGCGCCGGCAAAATTCCCGCCAAAGTTGCCGCCTCTGACAAAGTTAAATCCTTCGCCGACTTGCCAAAATAAAACCGAGACGCATCCTCAAAACCGTAAAGGTCAATTCCTAAAAACACGCGATTCAAATAAGTCAGCAACAGTTCGTCTTTGCTGTAATAATTCTCCAGTTTCAGGGCAACTACAGCTTCCCGCAACTTGCGTCCCGCCGAATCTTGAGTTCCCACATAATCTCGAAACAAACTCCTCGCTAACTGCTGCGTCAGAGTGCTGCCGCCTTCGCGAATTCCTCCCCCGCGAACATTGGTCAAAAGCGCCCGCAAAACCCCGATCGGATCTACCCCCAAATGCCAATTGTAGCGGCTGTCTTCCGAAGCAAGTACAGCCTTGGATAAATAAGGCGAAAAATCCTGCAATTGCTTTAATTCTAAGTGAGCGTTATTCTGAGGAGGACGCAGCGGAGTTTGCCCGTCGCGGGCGTAAACAATCACCGGGCCATTGATACTTCTCGGCAGAGGCCGCACGTGAAACTTGGTCGATTCCATGCCTACCAACACGGCAATCAAAGCGGTGATTCCGCTGACGCCGTAAAAGCTGTAACGCACAAGTTGCAAATACCAAGGCGGCGGATATACGTACTGAATTCTGACAGCGGCGGCCAGTTCCGGCGGCCCTAAAGTGAACACGTCTCCGTGGCGCAGGGACATACTTTTAACTCGCCTTTTGCCATTGTAAATGCCGTTTGTGGAGTCTTCATCTTTGATGACAAAAGGAGTCCGCCGCCGACTATCGCGCGACAGGGATAAGTGCACGTGACTGACAACGGGATTGCGAACTACAATATCTGAAGATTTGGACGATCGACCTAACAAATATCGATCGCCCAACAGCGGATAAACCTCAGCTTTAGCTGCACCCGCATCCTGTACCCACAGTTCGGGTACTTTGGCATTCGGTTTCAGGGCTAGCTGGTTAAAATTAACCTTGGCAATAGTCTGGACTGCTTGGGTAATCGCACCCAAGACGGTTTGAGGTTTGCGGGGCGGCGGCGGTGGGGTCATATTTCGCTGTGCTCTACGATCGAGCGATCGGCTCTTGCACCATTCTACTCGCAACTTTTGGCTAATTTCACGATCGGCTCACACTCTCTTAGCGATCGTCGGCTAGTGGCGATCGATTTTGTGGTTCTTGGTTAACCCGCAAGGCGAGCCGTTTATTTAGCCAATCTCCATCCAGCCACAAAAAATCCCGCTTTCACCAGAAGAATATTAAGTTATCATAAACTTGCCAAAATTTCAACACTTTCGATAACATTTCTCCCTGATTTACCAACAATTCGCATATTAAAACCCCCCTTTTTCAAGGGGGGTTAACAGCCAAAAATCAGCTTGATTCTCCTTACATCGAAGAACCCAAACCGGCATAAGCACCGTAGAAGAAAAGAGCCACAATGCTCAGAACACCGAGGCCTGCGACAGTAGCTACCAGCCACAAAGGAATTCTGCCACTTTCACTAAACATAGCCATCACCTCACTAATTCACAGCTAAACACATTCGATCGAACTATCAAAAGCCAACTCAGACACCAGTTAATTAAAGAAATAACTGGAAAACAAAATACCCAAAACAAAAATCAGCAACAAACCCAAATACAAAGAAGTCCTGTTTAACTCAACAGGCTGCTCGTTGGGATTAGGAACGCGCTCAGGCATTGTAAACTCCTATCGTTGAATAAATTGCATTGCTGCGATCGCGCCCAAAAAGAAAATTGTTGGGACACCTAAAGTATGAACTGCCAACCAGCGCACCGTAAAAATCGGATACGAAATAGGCTCATTATTTGGGGTTCTGCTCGTCATTTTTCCAAATCCTTGTTAAATTACTTGGCAATGAACTGATCTACTTGTTTCTTAGCTTCAAAGCGATCCGAGATAATCGGCACTTCTTCCCGCTGCGGTGTGAAATACTGGTTAGGGCGAGGAGTTCCGAAAGCATCGTAAGCCAAACCCGTTTGCACAAACAGCCATCCAGCAATAAACAAAGCCGGAATGGTGATGCTGTGAATTACCCAATAACGGATACTTGTAATAATGTCCCCAAACGGACGTTCTCCAGTTGTACCAGCCATTTAGAATCCTCCTTTCAACAACAAATTGACTGACAATCTCTCTTACTATTCTACTATCAAGCAGCTTGCGCTGAACCTTGATATTTAAGTAGAGTTCCGCTCGCGCCGAGTACAAATCCGCGATCGGGGCCCATAAAGACAATCCTGTAAAAATTAGCGGGAACATCTTCAACTTCGCGGTCTTTTTGCCAAGTTTTCCCGCCGTCAAAACTGCACAGCAAATTGCCGCCGCCGCCGGCTACCCAAACTTCATTATCAGTCCGGTAAGCCATGTCCAGCAAACCCCAACTCGCCTTGCGATCGGGAAAAAACGGTTTTCCCCAGCCTTCAGGACTTTCCGGGTCGCTAAACTGAATCTGACCGCCGCGGGCGAGCATCCACAAACGCCCGTCCTTGGTAAAGCCCATATTTTGCAGGCGGCGAGAACTATTGCGGTTGTGAGGTTCCCAAGCTGCTTGTCCGGGTTTCCACACCGAGTAGAAATTTCCCTTCGAGGAAACCGCAACATACTGCCCGTCTTCAGAACGGTTGATATTGCGAACTACCCCAAAAGAATCCTGCACGACAGCTTTCCAATTTTTGCCGCCGTCGGAAGTCCGGTAAATCGCCCCGACATCTGTCGTCATCTGGGCGGAATTCGGGCCCAAAGCCGCGATCGTACTCGGAGAACCTGGCAACTGAGAGCTCAAAGCAATCCGCGTCCAAGACTTGCCCTCATCGTTCGTGTGGAGCAAAACAGAAGGCTGGCCGACAATCCAGCCTTCGGAACCCGAAAAACTCACCGACGCAAAACGCGATCTGGGATCGTCGATATCTAGTGCTATAGACTTCCAGCTAGTACCGCCGTCGAGGGTTTCGAGCAGAGTAGCCTCAGAACCTACAACCCAGCCGTGCTGAGGATTGCCCGTAAAGGCAATATCCTGCAAATTAGCTTCCGTCGGCAAGGAAATCACTTGCCAGGGGTTGTAACTCACAGAACCGATGGTGCTGCAACTCGTACAGATGAGCGCAGCGGCCAATAACATTACAATTCGTTGCCAAAATCTCACAATCGTTTTACTGCAAACCATACATACTAAGTAACAACAAGAAACCAACGACCAAGCCGCCAAAAATCAGCAAACTTTTCTGACCTTCGGTCATGCCGTTGACACCGACACCGTAACGCTGATTTGCCTTAAATCCCGATACCCCTTCCATCTGACCGAGATTTTGAAACATGGATTTGCGCGCCCCGCAAACGGGACAGACCCAAGTTTGGGGCAAATCTTCAAAAGCCGTGCCCGGGGCAATGTCAATTTTAGGATTTCCCTTTTTCGGCTCATATACGTAGCCGCAGGCGCGGCACTCGTGCCGATCGAGGGTTTTGGTTTCAGTAGCTCGATCGCTCATAGCTCCAAAAGAGTAGGTAAGCTAATCTTAAAATATACATTAAAAATTATTGCAGAAGATGGACGATTAATCTCAACCAACTCGTAATTTTAGCTACCCAAAATCTATATAATGTAAAGACAAGTTACAGAACCCTTTCACCGAGGCAGTATTTATTCACCGTGTTTGCACTCAGCGGCTACGAGTATTTCTTAGGCTTCCTGTTAATTTCCAGCCTAGTCCCTATCCTCGCCCTCACGGCGTCTAAGGTTCTGCGGCCCAAAAGTCGTCCCTACGACCGACGCACTACCTACGAATCTGGCGTCGAGCCGATCGGCGGAGCCTGGATTCAGTTCAACATCCGATATTATATGTTCGCCCTGGTCTTCGTCATCTTCGACGTAGAGACCGTCTTCCTCTATCCTTGGGCGGTTGCTTTCAACCAGCTAGGATTGTTGGCTTTCATCGAAGCCTTGTTTTTTATCACGATCCTCGTTATTGCTCTTGTCTATGCATGGCGCAAAGGAGCCTTGGAATGGTCTTAAGTTCTGACAAATCACAAAAACCTCTAATTGTCAATCCCGCTATTCGCCCTGAAGTCACATCCGAATTGTCAGAGAATGTCATCCTAACTACGGTTGATGACCTCTACAATTGGGCGAGACTTTCGAGCCTGTGGCCGCTGCTTTACGGCACAGCTTGCTGCTTCATCGAATTTGCAGCTTTGATCGGTTCGCGCTTTGACTTCGACAGATTCGGCTTAGTACCGCGATCGAGCCCCCGACAAGCCGACCTGCTAATCACTGCCGGCACCATCACCATGAAGTACGCCCCCATCTTGGTGCGGCTGTACGAACAAATGCCTGAACCCAAATACGTGATCGCGATGGGCGCCTGCACCATCACCGGCGGAATGTTCAGCGTAGACTCCCCCACAGCAGTCAGAGGCGTTGACAAACTGATTCCCGTAGACGTGTACATCCCCGGCTGTCCCCCCCGCCCAGAAGCGATTATTGACGCAATTATCAAACTGCGGAAAAAAATCGCCAACGATTCGATGCAAGAACGCGGCAACTTGCAGCCCACCCACCGCTACTACACCAGACCCCACAAAATGAAAGTAGTAGACGACATCTTGGATGGGAAATACTTGTCAGTTCCAGCCCGGATAGCGCCGCCGAAGGAATTGACCGAAGCAATGGGAATGCCAGTACCGCCGGCTTTGCTTGCAGGACAAAAACAGGAGGTAAACCGTGGCTGAACAAGAATCTGCAATTGTTGAAGCCGGGAAGGTTTCCCAGTGGTTGACTCAAAATGGCTTTGAACACGAAGCTTTAGCGGCCGATAATTTGGGCGTGGAGATATTAAAGGTCGATCGAGAATTCCTAATTCCGATGTCAACAGCACTGTACGCCTACGGGTTTAATTATATGCAGTGCCAGTGCGCCTACGACCAAGGGCCGGGACAAGATTTAGTCAGCGTTTACCACTTGGCTAAGCTGACAGATAATGCTTCCAAGCCTGAAGAAGTCCGCGTCAAAGTATTCATTCCCCGCGAAGATCCCAGAGTGCCATCAGTCTACTGGATTTGGAAAGCGGCCGATTTTCAAGAGCGGGAATCCTACGATATGTACGGCATAGTCTACGAAGGACATCCGAATCTGAAACGGATTTTGATGAACGAAGATTGGGTAGGCTGGCCGCTGCGGAAAGATTACATTTCCCCTGATTTCTACGAACTGCAAGACGCTTATTAAGGGAGTTTTGAGTTTTTAGGTCAAAATACAGTCGGTCGTTTTGCACCCACTTCTTTGAGGAGTGGGTGCATTGTTTTGTGCGTTTTTTTTGGAAAGGTCGATCGAAACTTTCTGGGATATGATGAAAGTGTTCCTGTCACCTTGCCACATTTTTAATGTCTGCTTATGCCCAAAAAGATTAGAGAACTCAAAAGCCTTCTGCTAAAAGCTGGGTTTACTTATCGTTCGGCAAAAGGCAGTCATACAAGATGGGTTCATCCTTTACTACCAAATGAACCAATTACCATTGCTGGAAATGATGGCGATGATGCGAAACTGTATTTAGAGAGAGAAGTTAATCGAAAACTTGGAATATTGAAAGCAATTGAAGAAGAGGAATCAGAATCATGAAATTACCTTATATAATTGTTATTCAATGGTCGGATGAAGATAACTGCTACCTGGTTCATTTACCTGATTTTCCATCTCAGCAGTTCCACACTCACGGAGATACCTACGAAGAAGCTTTGCAGAATGCAGTGGAGGTATTAGAGCTTTTAGTTGAAGAATATCAGGCAGATGGTAAATCTCTCCCAGCACCTAAAACTTTAGTAAAAAACTTGCTGTTTGCTTGAATGTATATTTGAAGTCATTGAGCATGATTCGGAGATTCCGAGATTAACAACCTGCTATCCTTTGTAGTGCCTGGAGGTAATAAAAGTGGCAAAAAATACAATTAAATTACTAGATGTTGTTGCCTTGACAGTTGATATTCCTGAATACAACCTGTGGCGCGGACAAGTAGGGACTGTGGTTGAACTGTTGGCTGATGGTGCAGCGTTTGAAGTTGAATTTAGCGATCGCAACGGACGGACTTATGAATCTGTCGGGCTGCATCCAGAGCAAATCATGGTGTTGTACTTTGAACCAGCATCGCCCGATCGCAAACTCGAAATGGTTACAGCTTAGCTTTTTAGATCGATCGCCAGCTTAGCCTAGTAGGTTGTAAAGTATAAGGGTAGAGCTATAAAAACACCTATGACACTCACCCTCACTCTGACACCAGAAATAGAGCAATACTTAACACAAAGAGCTCAAGAGCAAGGGCTTTCGACGGAAGCATACACTCTGCAACTGCTGGGAGAATATATTCTGCGAAAACAAAAGCAGGTAAAATTGCTTAATCTGCTTCAGTCTTGGAGGGATGAAGAAGATGCCGAAGAGCAGCAAGAAACAGGTGAGTATCTGATTCATGCTCTTGACGAAGATCGTTTATCTGAACGCAAGCTATTTCCTATTGAATTAAAAGGTGTAACTTGGTGAGCCGAGTCGTTTTTCTGGATGCAGGACCAATTGGTTTAGTTACGAATCCAAAGCTATCTCCTGAAAGCACTCTTTGTACTCGCTGGTTGCAAGCACTTATTATATCCGATAGTCGAGTTATTATTCCCGAAATAGCCGATTATGAAGTTCGCCGAGAATTGCTGCGGGCAAATAAGGTAAGGGGTATTGCTAGATTAGATGAATTAGCTAACTTGGTGGAGTATTTACCCATTACAACTGCTGCTATGCGACAAGCTGCGATGTTTTGGGCACAAGCTCGTCAGCAAGGACAACCGACAGCAGGTGATAAGACGATTGACAGCGATATGATTTTGGCAGCACAGGCGACGACTCTTGATGTTGTGGATGTTGTAATCGCGACAACAAATGTTGGTCATCTTTCTAGGTTTGCTCCAGCCGATTTATGGCGAAACATCCTCGGTTGAGATTCTGGCGCTGATTGGAGAAATAGCTAAGGTAATAAAGGGACGATCGCAGTTTATAAATCTAACCGATGAGTTTCAACGATCGCCAAACCAAACTAGAATACGGGGATTTTCAAACACCGCTGGAATTAGCCGAGATGGTGTGCCGGAAATTGATAGAACTTGATGTTAACCCCAAAGTCATCATTGAGCCAACTTGCGGAATAGGTAATTTCATTAAAGCTGCAGCAAATTCCTTTCCATCCGCCAGCAAGATTGTCGGAGTTGAAATCAATCAACATTATTTAATAGAATTAATAGCTAAGCATGAATTGTTACAGGATGAAAGATGTGAGGTTAAGCACGGAGATTTTTTTGATTTTGACTGGACATCATTAATCAACCAATTTAATCATAGGGTACTGGTTCTTGGGAACTTTCCTTGGGTAACAAACTCACAACAAGGAACTATTGGCGGTGAAAACTTGCCGAAAAAAAGTAATTTTCAAAAGCACACTGGCTTAGATGCACTAACAGGTAAGAGTAACTTCGATATCTCAGAATGGATGCTGATTCAGGCGGTGCAATGGCTGCAAAATCGTGACGCTACTCTGGCAATGCTTTGCAAGACTTCGACTGCTAGAAAGTTATTGAATTACCTTCACTCTCAAAAACTCAATCTCGCTGAATGTGCAACTTATACAATAGATGCTAAAAAATATTTTGAGGCAAATGTTGATGCTTGTCTGTTATTCTGCAAATTTGATTATAATTCGCGAAACTACTTCTGCGATGTATTTAGCAGTTTAGAAAGTTCAGAATGTCACCGAATTGGATATCACAACAATCTCCTGGTTAAGGATATAGATTCTTTCAGGAAATTGAGTAATTTATATGCTGTAAATCCAGGAACGAAATGGCGCTCTGGCGTCAAGCATGACTGCTCGAATGTGATGGAGTTTCGGAAAATTGATAATTTGTTTGTCAATGGATTTGGGGAAGCTGTCGAGCTTGAGGAAACTTATCTATTTCCGCTATTTAAAGGATCTGATGTTGCTCAAAATCGCATTAATGCTACCGATCGATATATCCTAGTTACTCAAAAATTTATCGGTGAATCAACCGAAAACATCAAAACTATAGCTCCTAACACCGGACGTTATCTAGAGAAGTGCGGGCAATATCTAGATAATCGTAAAAGCAAAATTTATCAAAATAACCCTCGATTTTCGATTTTTGGAGTAGGCTATTATAGCTTCCAACCTTGGAAAATTGCTATTTGCGGGCTTTATAAAAAATTGGATTTTAGGTTAATCGGTGAAATAGCTAATAAACCTGCAATCTTCGATGATACTGTTTACTTTCTCAGCTTTGACAGCGAGAGAGTGGCACGTCAAACTTTTGAGCTTTTGAATTCACCGACGGCAATTAACTTTTATTCAGCACTTGTATTTTGGGATGAAAAGCGCCCGATTAAATCCAGCATTTTAAATTGTCTGAATCTAGCAATACTGGCAGATTCGGAATTTGTAACCGCAGATGCACGCAGATAAACGCAGATGGATAGAGATATAATTTATATTATCGGTAATTTTGAAAACCTATGACTCAAGCTTTACCCAAACTCGTAAACTTCGAGGAATTTGTGGAGTGGCTGCCTGAAAATTCGGCGGTACGCTACGAACTGCACAATGGAGATATTGTTGAGATGGCACAACCAGTAGGCGAACACGAGGAAGTTAAAGGCTTTCTTACAATCAAAGTTTCCGCTGCAATCGATCGTTTGGGATTGCCATACGGTATCCCCAACCAAGCGATAGTCAGGCCTCCTGAAAAAGATTCTGGTTATTTCCCCGATTTGTTGGTGCTAAATCGTGCAAATCTAGCGAACGAAACATTGTGGCAAAAACAATCTATCCTTAGTTTAGGTGCATCGATACCTTTGGTAATTGAGGTTGTGTCAACCAATTGGCGCGATGATTACTATTTGAAATATGCTGATTATGAGGAGATGGGTATCCCTGAATATTGGATTGTGGATTATGCTGCGTTGGGCGGACGCAATTTTATTGGCAATCCCAAACAACCGACGATTTCTGTCGGTAACTTGGTTGATGGTGAATATCAAATCCTCAAGTTTCGAGATAACGATCGGATTGTGTCGCAAACTTTTCCTGATTTGAACCTGACTGCAAATCAGATTTTGGGAGCTGGTTTAGTGTAAGCTGATATCTTGGAAATTTGGATTTTTTAACCGCTGATGCACGCAGATAAACGCAGATGAGTACACAGGAACTTCTTATCAAAAGCAAAGAAACCGGGTTTTTGGCAAATTCTACGGGTGTAACGAAGTATTTCGCAAAAAAACCCGGTTTCTGACTACTCGTGCGTAAGCCTTATAAACGTAAAATATCGTTTACGGTTGTTGCTTAATGATTAAACCGCAGAGAACACAGAGGACACAGAGTCAGAGATTGAGAGAGATGAATAATTTTGATGTCAATGGATTTGAGATCGGAACATTTGTCATAGCAATCCGCGATAGCGAATAAACACCAACATCACCGCCCACGATCCTAATGCGACTTTGACTGCAACCAGGATATTGAGCAAGGGGAGAATGCCACCGCTGAAAAGTGTGCCTAACTCTCCGTGCGGTAACTCATATCCTGACAGAGTGATAACGGACAATACAATGAAAACAAGTACCGAAACCTTCTCCAAAGTCGCGGCGTGCCAGCGCTTGTAGATTTCTTGCATCCACTGCGGTGATGAGGTAATCGCCACCAAGCCGATCGCAGTTCCCCCCGCTACACCCGCCGCAAAACCACCGCCTGGACTTAAATGCCCGCGAATTGCTAGTTCGATACCCACCAACGCGGCAATCGTCGCTCCCAATCGCGCCAAAATAATCGATGGTTGATCGGTAAACTGATATATGGCGCAGGACGGCTGTTCATTGGCTAGCATAAAACTTGCACCCAAGATGGCGATCGTAAATACCACGACTTCAAAGATCGTGTCGTACAGCCGATTTCGCAAAATGATACCGGAAACCGCATTGGGTACTCCACTATCTTGAACAACCAATTCGACGATCGAACTTTGCTGCGATAAGTCCATTGTTGGATTGGCGATTAGCAGCATTTTGACAAACAGCGCTATCCCTGATAAAAAGTAAACCCACTTCATCAATGCTTGTCCTCTGCGTCTGGTGTATTTACATAGGTTAGGGTTGTCCCCGGTGATGAAAGTTCGGTTTGCATGATGTCGTAGACACGCCGAACTCTGATTGCGGTGTTATAAAGTTGCGCTTCGCCGCCCTGTTCCAATTGGCTTTGTGGCGCACAAGCTGCATGAACTTCTTTTTCGAGCAACGCCCGCTCCAATGCCTGTGTAGTCGCATAGGGAACCAGTTCCAGGCGCATATGGCGTTTCTGAAAAACTGTGCGGATGTCATCTATCAGTTGCTTAAAATGACCTGCGGTTTTGCCGTCTGGTATAGCATCGCCCTCTGTCCCCTCTTCAATTACACCCAGACGCAGCACGAGGGATGAACGCACCGTCACTGCATAAAGTGTAATCGCGAGTAGAGTACCCATCAAGGCTTCGGTCAAGCCCACATCCCCCGCGCCTAAAATTGTATACACCAAGGCGGCGATCGCTCCCAATACCCCCCGCAGCAGCAATGCGTGGTATGGATTGACCTGAAATACCACCATACCAGCAGCTAAGGGTAGCAGAGCGACGAGGACATAAATGTAGCTATTATCGTTCATAGTCACTCCCTGTTTGGGAACAATAAGCCAACACATATCCCAGCATTGTGTTCCAGATTGCTAAGCAAACGATCGCCAGAATCAGCAGGGGCCATTTATTGGGTATTTTCAGCAGCAATCCGACGAGGATCGCCATCGAACCCAGCGTATCTGCTACCGAAAGACTGTGCAGTTTATATAAAACCGATCGCTTCCCAAGTAGGTAAGAAGTTCCCCAAAACCAGAAAAAAATCCCTATACCGATGCAGGTATAACTCAATACATCTATTACGATCATGCTTCACTGATACGTTTGATTATATGTGCCAACAACATCAATCCAGCATTACCCACACTGAGGATAATCGCCGCCACCACACCGATCATCCAATCATCGCGCCAGACGGATATGACGAGAGCGATGATTGCCGCCTTGGTCGAAATACTGGCAAACGCCAACATTGTCTGCCAGATATCATGATCTTTCCATACCTCGTACATGGGTATGAGCAGAGCCAGAATCATCGCAATTAGAATCAAGTTGTTCAAGTTGTTCAATGCTGTACCCTCCTGATTGTTTGCTGACTTAGCTAAATAGGAATTACTGATTTCTCCCCGCTCTTCCTCTGCGTTCTCTGCGTTCTCTGCGGTTAAAAAATCCTAAAAAACTTCAGCTAATTACTCGAAGTCCGCCGCACCCTGTGTACTTCGTAAAAACCCTCTTCGTGATATTTCACGACAATCGTCTTAGGAGTAAAAGTGATCAGGAAGACATCTAGGAAGATCAGCAAGGGCGATCGATGGTTTGGCACTTTTTCCACGATCGCATCTTCGTGCCTATGGGGACGGAGTATGAGTTCAAATGCTTCTAAATAAGCTATCGGAATCGCCCTGAAGATGTTACCCAACACCCCCAACCATTCCCTCAAAGGTTCCGGGGGTGCGTAGCTGCGCGGCAACAGGAAAGCAATGATGATGCCGATCGCAATATTTGCCAAACTAAAATCGGCAGTGAGTAGAAACCAGATCGTCAGTCTTAATATTAGATGTCCAATCATGTTGGCAATGCCATCCAGAATAGTAGGAGCGAAATCAAGCTCATAAAACCGACCAAATGATCGAATTCTTCAAGCATACGTGGCAGTTTGATTGCCGTGCGTTGAAAAATTAGAAAATAGGCTAACCAACCAACGCCGATGATGGCGATCGCCTTAAGCATATTTTCCAGCGTATAAGCCTGAAAATCAAAAGCATTGGCTGCAATCAGCCCAGCTAGCAACAGCAACACCGCAGGCCAAAAACCGGGTTTGGCTGTTGTTGGTCCGCCACGGGGTAGAAAGATGAATTTAGCAAAAGAGATTGCTGTTCCGACTGCTGCGAGATTCATCGCGATCGTTTCCCAGGGTCCCAAATTCTTCACCGTCAACACCTTTGCCCCAAAGCCAACCAACAAGGGAAAGCCAGAGATTGATAAGCTAGCTATGACTAAGGCAATCCAGATATTGGTATCGATCGGCTTCTGTTTCAATTCTTTGAGATTACGACTCGGTAACGATCCTGCAATCAGAAACAGCGACGATTTGACCAAACCGTGGGCCAGCGCATAAAACCCACCCACGGACGGTGCAGCGAGGATAAAGCCCAACTGCGAAACCGTGTGAAAAGCCAACATCCGTTTGCTATCTTTTTCTAAAACGGCATAGAACACGCCCAGCAGCGCCGTTCCGACGCCAAAGATTTCGACGATGGGTGCCACCTCCTCCACCATCAGCGCACAGCGCACGAGGGGATATACCCCCGCTTTGACCACAATCCCTGACAGCAAAGCCGACACAGGCGTTTCTGCTTCCGAGTGAGTTAACGGTAGCCATAACCCCGATACAAACACACCTCCCTTAACCAAGAGTCCCATAAAGATCAGAGCGATCGCCTCTGGGGGCGCTGCACCCAAGCCGGCAAAACTAAACGAATGACTTGCCTTATAAACCAGCACGGCACCGACTAGATAAAACAGCATTGCCGTATTGCTAATAAATAGATAGCGCAAAGCCACCCAAATCGAGCGATCGGTGCGAGGATAGGCAATCAAGAGAAACGCCGCAATGCCGCTGACCTCTAAACCTACATATAAACTGATAAAGTCAGTAGAGGCAAAGGCCGCATTCAGACTGCCGTGTACCATCAGAATCTGTGCATAAAAAAATGCCGTCTTATCTGTGGGCCAACAGTAGATAATCACCGCTGCTGTGACTAAGGCATTGGTTAAGATGAAATAGCCGCTCAAGCGATCGACCAACAACGTGACACTGAAATTATCAAGTAACTCCAGCGTCACCGCTGACGGCATAGCAAAAAGCAGGAACGCATAGGCAGCGGAGGCGATCGCTCCGAATATTGCGAGATACTTGTCAAGCTTCGGAATCAAATAAATACTAAACCCGACAAAAAACGGGAGTCCTATCCAGGCTAGCGTCAGGGTATTCATGGGGTATTATTCATCTCGATTTCGTTACTTTCTAATGTCGGATTATCTCGTGCCAGCTTCATCACACTGACCAGCATTAAAGCCTGAATCGAAAAGCCGATCACGATCGCCGTTAAGATCACCGCCTGGGGAACCGGATCGGCGTAAGCGACATTTTTCCCCTTTGAAATAATTGGTGTCAGCCAGCCTTCTCGCGATGCCACCACCACGTAATAGGCTATAACCCCTGTACTCATGACATCCATACAGACGATTTTCATGATCAGGTTCTTTTTAAAGATGATACCAAAAAATCCGCAAAATACTGTCGCCAATACCAATGCTTCTAACATGGAAATTGCCTGTTGGATAAGGGGTTTTTGTTATTATATTTGAAGAGACGTATATTATTTCTAATGGAACTTAGAAATTTTCTCGCCCCTAAACTAGCTGAAACGCACTCTAGGTAAGGAAAAGAGTTTGATGCCCTGTCAGAACTGAAATCCTTGTCAGTTCTGGATAGAACCCTATTCAACCTCAAACCCTTTACCTGTCTTTGTTTGCAGCGATTTTTAACGTAATTTTTTTCTAAGTCGCGTTACGACAACGAAGTCTGATCTTCCATCAAAAGCGGTATCAGACCACTCGTGCGTCCAGGACTATAATTGTGATACTTGCGTCCAGGACTGTTCAATTTAACGGGGGCGAACATCACTAAGTTCAATCATTCCGCAAGGCTGCGATCGGATCTAAGCGAGCGGCATTCCGAGCCGGCAATACTCCAGCTAACAACCCGACGGTAAAAGATAGCCCAAAACCTGCTGGAATCGACCATACAGAAACCACAAACGGAAACTTGAACGCTGTCGAGGCCCCAAAGGCGATCGCACTGTCCAAGCGATGGTTGATTTTTTTAGCCATCATACTTAATGCTTTTTCTCAACATCTTTTACTGAACCGGCGCTATAGGAGCAAGGGTTCACAAGAAAATTTAGTTTTTGTGGAACAAGCAAATTCATGTCTTGTGGAACAGCCCGGAAAGCCTGTTCATGAAAATGGTACAACATCTCAGATATTACCGAGTTTGAAAGATATTCTGCACCATTTTTTTATCTACACTTGCCGCCGCCTTATCCAATTCGGCAATCTCCCCGGAGTCTAACTCCCACCCCAAAGCACCAATATTATCCCTCGCCTGTGCCGCAGATTTCGCCCCCGGAATCGGAATAGTTTCTTTGCAGATGCACCAGTTAATTGCTACCTGCGAAACAGTCTTGTTTCTGAATGCCGCTATTTCTCGCAAACACTCCAAAAGCGATCGCATTCCCGGAAGTAGCTGCTTGCACGCCAAACCTCGGATGCCTTTAGGAAGAGAGCCGTTTTCGGAATATTTACCCGTCAGCAACCCCAAGGCTAGAGGACTGTAAGCAATCAATTTTATCCCCAATTCATCGCAAACATCTTTCAACCCGAGTTCTGTCACCGGATAGGTAGAAAGTAGCGAATATTGCACTTGTAAAGTAACAATGGGAATTTGGCGATCGCTAAATCTTTGATGCACCCATTTCAGCCGTTTCGGCCCGTAATTAGATAAGCCCACTCCCTTGACCAATCCTTGCTCGTAAAGGTCAGCCAAACCGTCCAAAAGAGCCCCCTCTTGCCAAGGAGCGTAATTTGCTGTAGACCAGTGCATTTGCACCAAATCTACATTTTTTCCGAGGCGCGCCGCAGAGGCTTTGCAAGCCGATATCATTGATTGTCGCGTCAGTCTCCAAGGATAAGCAGCCAGTTTGGTCGCAATACAAATACTGTCTTTGTTTGCACCTTGATATAGTTGAGAAAACTGACCCAAAAGCTGTTCGCTGCGTCCATTTAATTTCCCTGTTCCGTAAGAGTCACCGGTATCGAATAAAGTGACGCCGTTACTAACACAAAGATTGAAAACGGCTTGCAATTCCTCGTCCATACTTTCATTGTAGCCCCAGAGGAATCTGTTGCCCCAAGCCCAAGTGCCGCAGCCCATTTTTGGCAGTAAAATTTTTTGCTTTGTTTGCATTTTTTTGATGGTAGTTGTTGGTAATACGGATATTTTATAGGAACATAACTCGGTATCCCCTAGCCCCAGTAGAGCTGTTTCATTCTGCCACGGGCCGCCAGGGACTCAAGTCCCTGTCTAATAGCATAAGTCGGTTAAAACCGACTCAAATAGTAATCTCAATTTTCAACAGTAGAGGTACACATATATTCTGCGCTAACTCTATAGAAAAACAGCTTTGATAGAATTGCTACAGTCGTCTTTAGACGACTTCAGCTATGAGACAGGGGTTTAAACCCCTGTTGGACTGTCGGACTAATGGCACACCCTACAAAATTACCAATGACTGATGACTCTTTAATTCTTTTACGTGGTTGGCGAGGCCGAAGGTGGGCTGTTTTTGGTAGGTTGCTCTGGCTTAGCTTTGGGGTCTGGTTTGGGTGGCGCAGGCGGAGGGAAAGTCGCCGCGCGTCTGGGTATTTGTAGCGCTGTTCGGAATGCAGAAGACGGGAAGAAATCGCTAAATTGAGACAGTCGAACTGCGATAGGTTCTGGTGCATATTCCCACAAGCTTTCGTAGTAGAAGAAAGCGACACCTAAGCCGTATCCTTGGACTGCTTGCACCTGAGATTTAATTTGCTGAATCGGTACGGGGTTATTTCTCAAACCTGTCATAATCCCAACTCCGGTGGGAATTTTTTGCTGTGCTTCTTGCATTTCTGGACGGTTAATCTTGTCTACAAATGATTCTAAATTGGGACGGTACACTTGCACGATTAGCTCGTCGGCAATATCCAAACGCACCCAAGTCAGCCAATCTTGCAGGTGATGTTTGTAAGCAAACTCGTAGTAATTGGGAGAAATTGAGAAAATAGCATGGGGTTTGACTGCTTTGACGGCTTGATTTAGCTGCGACATAAAAGCAGTAATTTTATTGGCTCGCCACTGCACCCATGCTGGGTTTTGAAAATCTTTGGGCGGAGCTTTTTTTGTTTCTTTGGTATACAAAGCAACTGTGTACTCATCGTAGCCAAATTCCGACGGCAAACTCATGTGGTCGTCAAATTGAATGCCGTCTGCGTTATATTTAGTGGTGATTTCTAGTACGAGTTCGGTAATGAATTGCTGCACTTCGGGATGAAAGGGATTGAGCCAAACTACTTCGCCACCTACACCGTTTGATGTTTGGCTGCCGTCCTGTTTTTCTGTCAGCCAATCGGGATGATTTAAGGCTAATTCTGAGGTGGGAGGAGCCATGAAACCAAACTCAAACCAAGGAATTACTAGCAGGCCTTGGCGGTGAGCTTGGGCGATTAAATCTGCGAGCATATCTTGTCCGTCTAACCCTCTGTAAACAAAGGGTTGAATGTCTCTTTGCTGCGCTACATAGCTGGGATACATTGCATAGCCAGAATTCCAGGCTACAGGATAAATAGTGTTGAAATTTAACCGCTTTAGTTGGCTGACAGCATCTCCTAGTTTGCGACGATCTCTGAGGATGTCTTTGTCGTTTGTCGTCATCCAAACGCCGCGAATTTCCTGGCGGGGTTGCTGGGCGATCGCCGGAATGAAGTTGTTCGCCAGCAATACTATAATGAATGAGAGGGCAAACAGAAGCGGGAAAAGAGTTTTAATCGATCGCTGCCAACTGCGCGGAATGATGCGTAATGTCATAGTTTTGAATGGTGAGTTAGCTATTGAAACACACCCCGGCATAATTTGGTGATAAAATTTGCTCGCTCTACAGTCTACAGCCATTTGCGCGGAATGTGGAATCGGTTAACTGAAATGGGTGAATTGATGTTATGCGATCGCAACTGAGCTAAGTATAATCTCTGAGACAGAGGGTAAGTGACAGCATTCTGTATAACTGCTGGGAAATCAATTACGCACTGCCAGCTTTCCTTACCGGACAGTGCGGCCCAAGGAGTGCGATTGGTGTACAATATCCGTGCTGGAACATTTCGATCGAACATCTGTAATTGTGAAACATTTAGTGTTAATTGGCGGCGGTCACAGTCATGCTATCGTATTAAAAATGTTCGGTATCAAACCGCTGCCCGGTGTGCGTTTGACTCTGATTAGCGACGTGCTGCACGCGCCTTATTCGGGGATGCTGCCGGGGCACGTTGCCGGGTTTTACGATTACGATCAATGTCACATCGATTTGCGATCGCTCGCGGAATTTGCCGGGTGTCAAATATTAACCGATCTGGCGATCGCGATCGACCTTAACAAAAATTTAGTTATTTGTCAAACTCGCCCTCCGGTTAATTTTGATGTGCTTTCTGTGGATATCGGCAGCACTCCTGCGACTTTATCTGTACCGGGTGCCGCAGAATATGCAATTGCAGCTAAACCGGTACCGGAGTTTTTAGCTAGCTGGAATCAGTTAATTTCCGAAAGACCAAACCATCCCCAAAAACCGCTGCGGATAGCGATTGTAGGCGGCGGTGCAGGCGGCGTAGAATTAGCATTAAATATGCAATCTCGATTGGGGAAGGAAGAGGGGTTCGGGAACGGATTGTGTAACGGATTTAAGGGATGGATATTAAGGTACAAGGAAAGACGTAAGAGAGAAAAGGGAAGGGGGAAGAAAGAAGAAGAATTAGAAATTCATTTGTTTCACAGCGGTCCTGAATTGATGCAGGGACACAATCAGCGGGTGCGCCGACGCCTTCAAGAAATTCTCATCAGTCGCGGCATTCAATTGCATTTAAAGGAAAAAGTCTGTGCTGTAGAAAAGATGGAGAGGGAAACCCATTGCCAAATCACAATTACTGATTACCAAATTTCCTGTAAATCTGGTTTAGAATTAAAGTGCGATCGCATTTTTTGGGTAACACAAGCATCCGCAGCCAATTGGATAAGAGAATCCGGTTTAGCAGCCGACTCAAACGGCTTTATGCAAGTCAACGATTGCCTGCAATCAGTCTCTCACCCCAACGTATTTGGGGCGGGAGATATCGCTGCGATGGTTAATTATCCCCGTCCCAAAGCAGGCGTGTTTGCCGTGCGTCAGGGCAAACCGCTGTTTGAAAATTTGCAGCAGTTTTTATTGGAAAAACCGCTGAAACCCTTTGCACCGCAGGAACAATACTTAGGGTTAATTGGTACTGGGAATAAAAGGGCGATCGCATCTCGCGGATCTTTCATGTGGGAATCGGCGCTGCTGTGGTACTGGAAAGATTGGATCGATCGCCAATTTATGCAAAAATTTAGCAATCTGCGCAAAACCCGCAATACCAAATAGCAATACATTCAGATATTCTCCTCTCTTCCTCTGCGTCCTCTGCGGTCAATAAAAAAGTCTTATTCAAAAACCCTTTTAGCTTGCTATAGTAATATCAGAAGTAACAAAAACTAACTATGTTCCGAAAAATTGGATTTTGGCTGCTTTGGATTGCATTTAGCACCTACGCCTTTGTATTTGCACCACCCGACAGCCCAGAAACCATCACACTAATTACAAATCTTTCCACAGGCAAAATAGCAGACATCAACCCTTTAATTGTAGCGTTGTTCAACATCATGGGAGTCTGGCCGCTCATCTACAGTTGCGTCTTATTTGCTGACGGCAGGGGGCAGAAAATACCTGCATGGCTATTTGCCGTTTTATCCTTTGGCGTCGGCGCATTTGCCTTGCTGCCTTATTTAGCCCTGCGCCAGCCGAATCCAGAATTTCCCGGTCATAAAAATATCTTTTTAAAGATATTAGACTCCCGTTTTACGGGAATTTTCTTAACATTAGCTGCTGTTGGTTTAGTTGCCTTTGGCTTGACAAAAGGCGATTGGTATGATTTTATTAGACAGTGGCAAACCAGCCGTTTTATCCACGTAATGAGTTTAGATTTTTGTATGCTGTGCATACTATTTCCTGCCTTATTAGGAGACGATATGGAGCGCCGAGGAATGCAGAGTTCTACAGCATTTTGGGCAGTAACATTGGTACCGCTGTTCGGGCCGTTGGCTTATCTGTGTACGCGCAAACCGCTGCCGGAAACTCATACTAAAACTGTTACAAATTAGACAGCAGTGCAGAGAAGTTTCAGTTTAATGTAGGAATCAATCACAAGTAATCAGACAAGAAACAGGCAAGATGCCTGTTTCACAATAAGTAAGTAAGTTTTATTGTGGAGTGGGGTTCTAGCCCGCCCATGAAACACTGATTACAAATAGTGCCAAATCTGAGTATTAATGTACATAATTATCTCCCAGTCTCTAGCAAATGAAAAAATTTCCTATTGTTGGCATCACAACATACAACCGCTGTCCAGCAGGCGAATATCGCTTAAATGGAACTTATATTGATGCAATTCAGGCGGCTGGTGGCATTCCGATTTTACTGCCCCCCAATCAATTAGATCCGGCTAGTATTTTGGATGCAGTAGATGGTTTGATTTTTTCCGGGGGCGGAGATATCAACCCAGAACTTTATGGCGGTTATGTCGATCGCACAGTTTACTCGGTTAATGCAGAACGCGACAATTTTGAATTAAACTTAGCAAAGCTAGCTTTGAAGGCTGACATACCTGTGTTGGGGATTTGCCGGGGAATGCAAATTTTGAACGTAGCCAGCGGCGGCAGTTTGGTGATTCACGTACCGGATGCTTACGGAGACGAGGTTAATCACGGATCGGGAATTCCCCCGCGTGCGATCGAGCATACCATTGAAATTGATCCCAACAGTCGGCTAGCAAAAATTATGGGAAAAACTTCAACAACAGTTGTTTCCTGGCATCATCAAGCAGTGCGGAAGGTAACATCCGATTGGCAAATAGTAGCAAATGCACCTGACACTTTGGTAGAAGCAATGGAACACTGCTCTCACCCTTGGATGATAGCAATTCAATGGCACCCGGAAATGTCGCCAAACTGTTCGTTTAACTCTCGAATTTTTCAGGCTTTCGTAGAAGCAGCAGCTTCAAAATTTATGAATTCTACCAAGTCAGCATCAAAGGCAATTCATACATTTTTATAGTCGCTTATTCTTGATAGTCAGTATCTATTTCAATATCCAGGGTATCTTCATCTATTCGGACATACAGAACATTCGGGCGACAGCAAACCTGACAATCTTCGATATAAGATTGCTCCATTCCGGCGCTGATATCAACAAACGTTGTACTCGGTTCGCCGCAGAAAGCACAGTAATATTCAGCCGTTGTTTGCATTTTTCTCGCACTCTCTTTTTGTGACTTCGTGGCGGTAGCGAAACATATCTGTTAACCGCATTTCCACCCACCAACCTAACAGCAAATCGACAATCGGGCCGCCCGGAATCGAAAATGCGATCGCATCTGTCAATCTAGTCTTGCCATTTTCTGAGGTAAACTCGTGTCGGTGAGTCCAACTTGCCATCGGCCCCTCCGTTTGTTCATCAACAAACAAGCGATATTGTTCGCACTCAGTGTGAGTCGCCACCCATTTTACAGGAATCGGCCCCAATAACAGGCGAAATTCTGATACAGCACCCACATCGAGTCCCCCTTCGCGGCGAATGATTTTCACCGGTTGCCAAGGCGGAGTCAAAAGTTGCAGAATGTCCGGTCTTTCGTGAAAGTTCCAGACTGCTTCAACGGTGGCATTAATTAGGGATGAATATCGAAAATTAGGCATTTTCTAGATTAAGTTAAACAGTTATTTCCGATCGCGTTTCAGCATTTGCAGTATTATCCTCTGTATCAGTACAAACAGCAACAGTTAGTTTCAATCCCAAAGCATTCAGCCAAGTTCCCAGATTATAAATCGCATCACTTCCTTGCTGCGATAGCAATTCATCCAGTTTTTTTAAGTGCAATTCATATTCTTCAGGAGTCATTTTCGGTTGACCCAAAGCTTCTGCTACATCGCCCAGAGCAAGTTTCAGCAATTCAGGTTCCGGGTCGATTTCCTCTATAGTTGCCGTTATATAGGCGGCTGACAATGCCGGATTTTTTCTCAGAGATTCAATCAAAAACGGATGATCTGGAATACTTTTAGCCATTGTTTTAAATCCTGTTGTAATCTGTCCAGTATTCTTTTGCTTGGAGGATATCTCGGTTTTGAGTGCTTTTATCTCCACCGCAGAGGAGAAGCACAATTGTTGTTCCAACTTACCCAAAATAGATTCGGAAACCAGGGCCATACTCTATTCTGAGTTCGCAAACTCCTTCTCCAACTGAACGATAGTCTCCCAAATTACCAGTAACAACCCGATTTAGCCTAGATCGAATCTTGGCTTGAGTGTTTGTATCTTTGAAGGAATCAAACCACTCAGCGAAAGGTACTCTGCCATCTGAGGTGACATAACGCTGAATTTCCTTGGGTTGAACTTCTGGCATAATTGTATTATAGTACGTCGCTCCTTATTTTATCTTGTTAAGTTAGCTTTCAATCTACTTACTTGCAAAGATGCGATCCTCTTCGATGGCTTCGCTAACGCACTTTCGCGTCCGCTATTTCTTAACTAGTAAACTGCAAATCCTTCGTCCTAAAATGACTCATCGCCTCAGCCAAATGCTTCTTCAAAGTCGCCTCCGGTAGCGGCCCTTTTAAATGACTCCAAGGCAAAACCTGGTCCAATTCCCACTCTTGAAAAACATAAAAATCCATCTCCGGCAACTGTCCCCGCAATTCCTTAAAAGCCCGCCGATAACTGCCCAAAGTATCGCCGTAATGGCGCACTAATTCCAACAGCCGAGACAACCGCCGATCGCCCTTTGACAACAAACCCTGAATCACCGACCAGTTATAGCTTTCAGGTCTAAATTCTAAACCCAACTTCCGCAATTCTTTATCTAAAAACTTCAGCCTCTTCTCCGCATCTTTATTCACTCCAAACCACTGAAAAGGAGTGTGAGATTTCGGGACAAAAGTGCTGCATCCCAGAGTCAACCGCAAACCGGGAACAGCTTTTCTAATCCCCCGCATCATCGCCACCGTTTCCTCTAAATCCTCGATTTCTTCACCGGGAATTCCCGCCATTCCGTAAAGCTTAATCCCTTTTAAACCGCCCGCTTTAGCATTGATAGCAGCTTGGATTATTTCGTCATTTGTGAGTTTTTTGTTAACGATTTTGCGGAGGCGATCGCTCCCGCTTTCCACCGCAATCGTCACAGATTTGCTGTCTCTGTTTGTCAAGATTTCTGCCAATTTAACTGTCACGGTATTCGTCCTTACCGAAGAAAGACTCAGCCGCACGCCGTCGTATTTCGGATGATTCAAATGATCCAGCAACTCTTCAAATTCCGGGTGCTGAGTGACCGAAGCACCCAACAAACCCAAACGATTAGTCACAGCTAAACCGCGATCGATCGCCGGAATTAGCGAACCCTCCAAACTCGCAGTCCTAAACGGCAAAGTCAGATAACTTGCCAAACAAAAACGGCACATTTCTGGACAACTCCGAACCACTTCCACCATGTAAATATTTTCCCAAGCTGCTTTTTCTGTCACCACAGTGGAAGCAGATAAAGTATTGCCGCGATAAGTCTGTTTTTCAACCATACTGGGAATTCCCGAATCGACAGGCTGAATCGATTTAATCCCCTCAGCCACATCCAGATAAGTTACTTCGTACAAACTGGGAACGTAAACCCCCGGAACTTGGGCTAAATGCCGCAATTTAGTTTGTCTGTCGGCGGTACGGACTTCTTTACAAGCATCAATAAAATTGTCAATGAGATGTTCGCCATCTCCCAGCAAAATCACATCAAAAAAATCTGCAAAAGGTTCTGGATTAGCAGTAAAAACCGGGCCACCGCCGAATACTATCGGATGATGATCGGTTCGTTGTGACGCCCAAATCGGAATTTCTAGAGATTCCAATAAATTTAGAATATTTACATAGTCTAGTTCCCAAGAAAGCGAAAATCCCAGTAATTCTGGATGTCGGGGAAGTTGTTCGCGGATATCAGTAAATAAACGGCTGACTTCAATATCGGATCGCACAGCCAAAGTTGCCCACACAATCTGATAGCCGAGACTGGTAATACCCACGGTGTACTCGTTGGGAAAAGCAAAAATAGTCGGGATAGCATCAGCATCGGGGGTGGCTGGGGCAAATAGTAAGCGTTCTTGGGCAAATGGATTAGGAGTCATCCGATTTTAGATTTTAGATTTTAGATTTTAGATTTGGGAATTTAGATTTTAGATTTGGGAATTTAGATTTTAGATTTTAGATTTTAGATTTGATAATTTAGATTTTAGATTTTAGATTTGGGATTTTATCCCACGGATAAATCCAGGGGTTTGTGACCAAATTGCTTTTGAGCGCGGGCAAGTTTAGCCTTAGCAATAAAAAATTTAATTATAGCTCATAAATGACTCTAACCTTAAGTTGACACCTACACCTTCTGGTAACAGACAACTGAAAAATGACCGAAAGCAAACGGTACAGCCCGTGGGTGGGTTAATCGAAAATCGAAAATCGAAAATCGAAAATCGATTGACCGAAAGCAATTGGTTGCCAAGCCGCCGGATTCATCAGTGGATCGGCAAAAAAAGCTCGGTCTCCGATAAACCTGAGAACGGTACAGCCCGTGGGTGGTTAATCGAAAATCTAAAATCTAAAATCGATTGACTTGTTGAAAGTTAGTCTGAAATAGAATCGCCATCGTCTTGCCTTCTCGGCGGCGGTGCACTGTGAAAAGTTGCAATCAGCAAACAGATAATCCCAGCATTAATAAACACATCGGCTAGATTAAATACGGGGAACCGAATTATCCGAAAATCGATAAAATCTACAACGTGACCCGAAACAAATCGATCGATCCCGTTCCCCAGTGCTCCCCCCAAAATCAAACCGTAGCCAGCTTGTTCCCAGCGGTTAATTCGCGGCCCGAACCAAGCCAGCACAATCAATCCGACACTAACGCCCAAAGACAGCCAGCGCAACCAAATCGCCCCGCCATTGCTGAACAGACTAAAAGCCGCACCGGTATTAACAACATAAGTGAAGTGAAACACCCCAGGTAACAGCGCCTGCGTCTGCGGAGGAACCGTCAAGTCAAAATTTTGTACCACCCAAAACTTAGTCAGGTGGTCTAAAACTAAACTGATAACAGCAGCCACCCAGAACAAGGGATTTCTTTTAAAACGCATGAATTAAGCAATAGAAAATGGGGCATCGGGCATGAGAGAATTTACTCCAATCTCACTTGTCATTGCGAGCAGAATGCAGTGCAGTAAAGCAATCCCAGCCGCAGCGAGAGGACTCTCCCGTTTCGCAATGTATAGTATAACCTTATTTTGCACAATTACCAGTTACCTCATGCTTCATGCTTCATCCTTCATGCTTCATCCTTCATGCTTCATCCTTCATGCTTCATCCTGACATCCGTTACATCCGTTACAGAATCCGTTGCCGAACTTCCTTCGCAATTAATAAAACATCAAGCGGCGCAAAGTAAATGACAGCACTGCGATCGCACAAACTACCGCCAATTGTCCCGGCAGAGGATAAACCGAATATTTAAGAATCTCATCGAATAAAGGTGTTTTTTTTGCCGGAGGCAGCCAGTAAGTAAAAATTAGATAAATTAAGCCGATCGCGTGAACAGTGAACAAACCGCACAAACAGCTAAAAGCCATAGATTCCAGCCGCGAAGCCACCTTAAAAGCCACCCAGCCGCACACCCAAGCACCAGGCACAAAACCCAGCAAATACCCAAAACTCGCTTCTTTGAGATAGCCGATGCCGCCGCCTTGAGAAAAAACTGGCCACAAAGTTAATCCTAATGCCAAATAAGCAATTTGCGAGAGAGCAGCAGCATTTTTCCCCCCCATGCAGCCTACTAGCAAGACGGCTCCAATTTGATACGTAACACCTAAAGAGTACGCCTGAAGTCCTCGATCGTCCCACAACCCAATCGGAATTGTGACAGATGCAGGCAAAAAAGTGCCTCCTATCGTCAGGAGCAAACCAATAACAGCCCAGATTAATTCAATAGGAGCAGGCATTATAGCAGAAGGAAGAAGAAAGAAGGAAGAAGGAAGAAGAAAGAAGGAAGACCGAAGTTGCAATCGACCGTTTATGTTTGTGCAATTAAGAACGTCCTAACCGTCAGGGCGGTTGCTATATCATCAAACGGCATTCGTCAGAAGGCATTTGTCAGATGCCAGCTTCAATGCCCGCAGCTTTTAAATTCTTAATACTAGCACTACTGTCAAAATAACCACCATTGTATGGTTTTCTGGTTCTCAAGCCTGGATCTTGTGATAATTTAATGGGGAATTTTTCGCGATCGGGCGATCGAATGCTGGTTTCCGTACCAATTTATCCGCTCTGTACCTTATAAAGTCAAGACTGTCAAGAGCATAAATAACATTAATAATATTAATTAATATTAAATTGCCATTAAGTGTAAAGATTCTTAACCTAATCTTTACTTTTGCGCGCTATGCTGATGCGGGACACCCCTATAACGATCGCAGATTTTTTATACCTATGCTTTTTCGTCTCAACTTGATTAATTCAAACCGTGTGACTACTGCAATTTCCGCTATGGCGATCGCCCTGAGTTTAGCAGCTTGCGGCGGTGGCAGCACAACCACAAGCAGCAGCCCCAGCCCCGGCGACACCGCAGCATCCCCCGGCGCATCCCCCGTTGCAGCCACCGGCACAGCAGCAAACACCAAACTCGCCCTAGCCTCAGACGTAGCCCTGACGGGTGCCGGCGCGACATTTCCTGCCCCCCTCTACCAGCGTTGGTTTCAAGATTTCAACACAACCAACCCCAAATTACAGATCAATTATCAGTCAGTGGGCAGCGGCGCCGGAGTCGAACAGTTTACCAAAGGCACAGTAGACTTTGGAGCCAGCGACACCGCCATGAATGACGAGGAAATTGCCAAGGTGCCGCCGGACAAAGGCCTGCTCATGCTGCCGATGTCGGCTGGTAGCATCGTGCTCGGCTACAACCTACCTGACGTACCCGAACTGAAGTTGCCGAGAGACGTTTACACAAATATCTTCTTGGGGAACATCACCAAGTGGAACGACCCCAAAATTGCTGCTGCTAACCCAGGCGCTAAACTGCCAGACCAAAATATCACAGTTGTACACCGTTCTGACGGCAGTGGCACGACAGGAGTGTTCACGAAACACCTCAGCGCCATCAGTCCAGAATGGAAAGAAAAAGTAGGGGAAGGCAAGACAGTAGAGTGGCCTTCTCCCGGTAAGCTTGGCGGCAAGGGGAATGAAGGTGTCACGGCTTCTATTCAACAAACCGTTGGCGCTATAGGCTACATTGAGTACGGCTACGCCAAGAACAACAATGTCCAGTTTGCTGCCCTGGAAAATAAAGCCGGCAATTTTGTAGTGTACACCGACGCAGCGGGGGCAAAAACCCTTGAAGCAGTGGTACTACCGGAGAATCTCCGGGCGTTCATTTCCGATCCGGAAGGGGCAGACTCCTATCCTATAGTTAGCTACACTTGGATGCTCGTACCCAAAACAGTGGCTGACCCCAACAAAGCTAAAGCCGTCGAGGCCATGATTGAATACGGCTTGAATGAAGGTCAAAAAGTTAGTTCCGAATTGGGCTACGTTCCTCTGCCCCAAAACGTTAAAGAAAAAGTAGCCACGGCCGCTGACGGTATCAGCCCAGACTATAAGATTGAGGTTGCCAAATAGCAATTGAAGGAAGAAGGAAGAGGGAAGACGGAAGACGGAAGACGGAAGACGGAAGACGGAAGACGGAAGAAAAAAAGAGAGATATTTCTGTAGGGGCGGGTTTTACCAGAAATATTTGTTGAAAACTCAGGGGATTAATAAACCCGCCCCTCTCTCTTTGATTTTATTTATGGTCTTTCTTTCTGCTTCCTTCTAGCTTTTTCCGAAACAGGCTATTTTCCGCTACTATATATTTGGTTTTTTTTTCTATGATTTCAGATAATCACAGCGCTCCATCAGAGAGCCGATCGCGCTCTCAAGCAGAAAAATCCTTAGACCAAGGCTTTATCTGGCTGACGCGGATTTTGGGAATAGGAGTTGGTGTAATTTTGCTGGCAATCGCCCTCACCGTTGCTTACAGGGCTTTACCTGCGATTCAACAGTACGGTTTGGGCTTTCTGTTTGGCAGTAGCTGGAATCCGGTTAAAGAAGAGTACGGCGCGCTGCCGATGATTTACGGGACGATCGTCAGTTCGGCGATCGCGCTCCTAATTGCAGTACCATTAGGAGTAGGGACTGCCATCTTCTTGAGCGAAGATTTTTTGCCGCTGCCAGTGCGTACAGCTTTAGTTTTTTTAGTAGAACTTTTAGCTGCCATTCCCAGCGTAGTCTACGGTTTGTGGGGAATTGCTGTATTGATTCCCATTATTAGCACTGTCGGAAAGTTTCTCAACAGTAACTTCGGATGGCTGCCGATTTTTAGCACTCCGCCAGTCGGCCCGGGAATGTTGCCAGCCGGAGTAATTTTGGGAATCATGACTTTGCCCATTATTACTGCTATCTCCCGCGACTCTTTAGCAAGTCTCCCGCCAGAATTGCGACAAGCATCTCTAGGTTTAGGAGCAACTCGCTGGACAACCATTTTTAGAGTGCTCGTACCGGCGGCTTTTTCCGGCATTGTCGGCGGAATTATGCTCGGGCTCGGTCGCGCGATGGGAGAAACAATGGCTGCAACTCTGTTAATTGGCAATTCCAATCAGTTAAGTCTTTCTGTGCTAGCTCCGGCAAATACTATTGCTTCTCTGATGGCAAATCAGTTTGCGGAAGCTTCGGGATTGCAAGTTGCTGCTCTGATGTACACGGGGCTAATTCTGTTTATTCTGACGCTGATTGTTAATATTTTGGCAGAGTGGATTGTTTCTCAAGTAAGAGCGAAGTACAACTAGAAGTTGACCGCCATTTCCTACATAGTTTTAGTTTATGTCAAATAGCGTCTCCAATGAGAATCCTTTGGTATCGAAAACAGGCAGTTTAAAGAAGGTTAAAAACAGCCCGCAAGCGCTGTTTAGTCTGGGGATGACTGTACTCGCTGGAGCTAGTCTGGCCATTACTCTGCTGCCTTTGTTTGCAGTTCTTTCCTATGTCACGGTACAAGGTTTCAATCGCCTGAATTTAGACTTGTTTACCAAGCTGCCACCGCCGCCCGGACTATCGGGAGGCGGTATTGCTAATGCAATTCTCGGTACATTGATGACGGTGGGAATTGCTTCTTTAATTGCTGTTCCTTTTGGTGTATTGGCAGCAGTTTATTTGTCGGAGTTCAGCAGCGGCCAAGTCGCTCGCTGGGTACGCTTTGCTACTAATGTCCTCAGCGGCGTTCCTTCGATTATTGCCGGGGTATTTGCCTACGGTTTGTTCGTGGTAAATATGGGAGGTTTTTCGGCAATTGCAGGGGGCGCGGCGCTTGCCGTGCTGATGTTGCCGACGATTGTGCGGACTACTGATGAAGCTCTACAAATCGTCCCGCAAGATATTAGATGGGCGTCGGTTGGTGTGGGTGCTTCTAATTATCAGACAGTGTTGCTGGTGGTTTTGCCTGCGGCAATTCCGGCTATTTTAACGGGTGTGACTCTGGCAATTGCTCGCGCTGCCGGAGAAACTGCTCCTCTGATTTTCACGGCGCTGAATTCGCCTTTCTGGCCTGCAGGATTTGATAAGCCAACTCCGAGTCTTTCGGTTCTGGTGTACAACTTTGCAACGGTTCCTTTTAAGGCACAGAAAGAATTGGCCTGGGCGGCATCTTTGATTTTGGTCTTTATGGTTTTATTGACGAGTATTCTTTCTCGCTGGGCTACTCACAAAAAAGTGTATTGAAGGGTGAGTTGTAAACAGGCATTCATGCACTTATGGTGAAGGCCGAATGTAACCCAGGTCTTGAGTAAAATTTGAGAGGATTTTTACCTGTATGATGATGGATTTAGACAAGCAAACGGAAACAATTTTACGGACAGAAAATATCAATATTTTTTACGGCGCTTTTCACGCGGTTAAAAATGTTTGTATGGAGATTCCTAAAAATCGAATTACTGCTTTGATAGGGCCGTCTGGCTGCGGTAAAAGTACAATTCTGCGGTGTTTTAACCGCCTCAACGATTTAGTTAACGGTTTTCGTTTAGAGGGTAGAATTGATTACTACGGTCAAAATCTTTACGCTCCTGATATTGATGCTGTAGAGGTGCGCCGCAAGATTGGGATGGTATTCCAAAAGCCGAATCCTTTCCCGAAGTCGATTTATGACAATATTGCCTACGGTGCGAGGGTGAACAATTATAAGGGGGATATGGATGAGCTGGTGGAGAAGTCGCTCCGCCAAGCTTATTTGTGGGATGAGGTGAAGGATAAGTTGAAGCAAAGCGGTTTTTCTCTTTCGGGTGGCCAGCAGCAGCGTTTGTGTATTGCTAGGGCGATCGCGATTAATCCTGATGTAGTGTTAATGGATGAACCTTGCGCTTCTCTTGACCCGATTTCTACGATTAAGATTGAGGAGTTGATGCGGGAACTCAAGGAGAAGTATACGATTGTGATCGTTACTCACAATATGCAGCAGGCTTCTCGGGTTTCTGACCTGACTGCTTTTTTTAATGCTAAACTTTCTGACGATGGGAAGCGGTTTGGCTATCTTGTGGAGTGTGACAAGACTGAGGTAATTTTCCAAAGTCCGAAGGAAGAGTCTACTTTAGATTATGTCAGCGGCCGTTTTGGTTGAGTCCCCGACAGGTTTCAACCTGTCGCTACGCAAACTGTCGTCCCTCTCGCTTGAGACTAAAAACATTTAATTTGCTGAGTTTGGTAGCGACAAAAAAAACCGCGTAAAACTTTTCTGAATTGAGAATCCCGTTTTCTTGGAGAAAGCGGGATTCTGGATTTTATGATTAAAAGCTCGATCGTACTTTTTGCAGATACAAGCCACTGATTTTTGTCAAGAAATTCTGAAGAGTTCACATATTCTTCATCCAATGTTTTAACAGGTTTTCTTTGACCATGTTTTGCCGCATAACTTCGAGCAAGTATTCCTGAGCTTGGTCTTGGCTTAAGCTTTTGACTTGTTCGCGTAGCACTTGCAGTTTGAACTGCTGCTCCATACTGAGACTGGTTGTAGGCATATCCATAATAGCTCCTCCAGTTTGCTGATATCGCTGCGAGACGGATCGGGATGACGTTTTGCAGGATTTTTTGTGTCTCCTACATTGTAAACTATCATAACATTCGCTTGACAATATGTCCAAAGTACACATTTTGAGACTAATTTGTGTAGCAAAAGTACATCTAAGTGGGGGGAGCTCTATCATAAAAAGGCGTAAAGACCGGGAAGCCTAAGCCAAAGGAGATAGTTTGTATGGATGCAATGGAGTTTTTTCAGAGCAGTGCTGGGGAGTGGCGATCGCAGCGCAGCACTCACCACCTGGCTTTCCGCCAAGCGGAGATTGGGGATTCAAATATTCAGGTAACGGCCCTGGGTGCGGATGACGCGCGAGTCGCGGAGATTTGCAAGATGCACGAAGTCGATCCGAGCCGGGCTGCTGGGGGGGCTTTTGTGACTTGGCACGGCTCGATGGCGTGGGATAAGGATGATGAGAATCATAAAGGGTCTACGGTGTTCGCGATCGTCCCCGATCCTGAAAATCCCCGGCAGGGTTTGATGTTGCGCGAACGGGGCTATGCGGAAATTGTGCCGGTGGCTGGCCGTTTTGAGATGGATGACGAGGATGGGCTGCTGCTGATTACGGAATACGAGACGATGAGTTCGATCGAGCGTTTTTGGTTTGCTAATCCGAACGTGCGGATGCGGACGAGTACCGTAAAGCGCTTTGGCGGTTTCAGCACATCGACATTTTGTACCGAAATTCGGGTGCAACCAGACTCGGATGCAACATCAGAACCCGCAGCAGATCGAGTGGCCGGCAGCGAGTTTTATTCGGCTCTGGGGTGGTAATTTGGCTGTTGGCTGTTGGATGTTGACTGCTGACTGCTGACTGTTGAGTGTTGATTGTTGAGTGTTGACTGCCCACTGCCCACTGCCCACTGCCCACTGACAACAGTCAACAGTCAACTGACAACCGTCAACAAATGTTACAGATTGTTGCAAAAATTCAGGAAAATCAGATTTAGATTGCGGGAATCCCCTAATCTGTATGTTGGTTAGTTGTATCCGTTATGCTGGCAGCTCGCGGTGTCAACTATTTCTGAAATTTGAGATAACGGAGATTTTAACGTGGCGCTACCTTTGATAAACTACGCCCCCAAAAGCCAAAACCAGCGCGTAGCTGGTTTTGAAACAGGGAGCGACGAGCAGCCCAGAATTTTCACAACTGAAAATGTGCTCTCGTCTGGAGACATGGAAAATTTGATTTGGGCTGGATATCGCCAGATTTACAGCGAACACCAAATCCTCAAGAGCAACCGCCAAAAGTCTTTGGAGTCGCAACTCAAGTTCGGCCAAATTACTGTGCGGGACTTTATTCGCGGTTTGGCGATTTCGGCTCCTTTCCTAGAGCGGAATTACCAAACTAACAGCAACTATCGGTTTGTAGAAATGTGCGTGCAGCGCATTTTGGGCCGGGATGTGTACAGCGAGCGCGAAAAGATTGCTTGGTCGATCGTGGTAGCAAATAAGGGGCCTCAAGGTTTTATTGACGAGTTGATCAATAGCGAAGAGTACCTGGATAAGTTCGGCTACGATACCGTACCTTACCAGCAGCGCCGAATTTTGCCTCAGCGAGTTGGAGGGGAAACTCCTTTCAACTTAAAAACGCCCCGCTACGGTGAGTACCACCGTTCGCAGCTTGGCTTCCCGCAAATCATCTGGCAGACAAGTGTCCGCCGTTTTGTTCCTCAAGAACAGCAGCCCAAGGCTGGCGATCCGTCGAACTATTTGGGTATGGCGCGCAATATGCCCCTGCCTGCTACTCCGCCGCAGCGCGTGCCTCTAGCTAATATCAATATCGACACGATGGTTCCCCGTCGTCGGTAATTGATGCTGCCCTGATGCGATTATTTGTGTCGGGCATCGACTGAATCGATCGGCTTTTAGGCTGAGAGAGTTTTGAGTCTTGAGTTTTGAGGTTTGAGTTTTTTGATAAACTTGGAATCCAAAACTCGGGACTCATACTTTTTGGGGAAAAAAGGAAGTTCGGCAACCAGCAATGTATGGGATTTAACAGATAAATATTACAGTTGAATAGAAGCCCTTCTTCGCTCTCCTATCTTTAAATGTATCTGCGTTCATCTGCGTTCATCTGCGGTTTTCTTCTTGTATCAAAGATTTAGGCAAGAAGTTTAATGAAAAAAAAAAGCGGAAAAAATGTTTATAGTAAGGAATTTAGTCATTAAAAAGGTAAAGGATCTGGTTCTGACGGTAACAGACTTACGCCAGTATAAGCTGATTGGAGCCGATCGAAAATGTATTCAAAAGCTTCTTCAAAGTGTCTGGGTTCATCAATGAGAATCTTGAATTCGTGACCCCAAGGATAAACCGTAACAATAAAATTGTCAATAACTTTGTTAACACTCAAAGATATTTCGACTGTTTCGCGATCGCCCTTTTGGGGATTTTCTGGATTTTCGCAAACATCGATCGCACCATCAAAATACAGTATCCCATTGTCATCAAACTTCTGATTTTGGTTGTGAATCGGGCATTCCAAATAATCGCTCATTTGCTGGATAAAAATTTCACTAAAATCCTGACAAGCTTCGCAGGATTCGCGGTATGCTTGCCGGGATGCGGCGTAAGCTTTACAAAGTTCCTCAAATTTAGACATAGAAATTACCAGTGTTAACTGCCCAAAATATCAAATATTAGCCCGCAACCGCAATATTTTCAACAAGGTGTTGAATTGATCTGGCAAAGGTGCGATCGCCTCTATTAATTCTCCGGTTACGGGATGCTGCAATGTCAGCCGCCATGCGTGGAGGGCTTGTCCGGTTAAATTGACGCCGATAGAACGGTTGGAACTGTACATCGGGTCGCCGACAATGGGATGTTTTATTTCCGCTGTATGCACGCGAATTTGATGGGTGCGGCCGGTTTCTAATTGATAGTGCATTAAGCAATAGTTGCCGATTCTTTCTTTGATTGTCCAGTGAGTAACTGCAGGGCGACCGCCTTTTTCTACTGGTACTACCGCCATTTTTTTGCGGTCTGTGGGATGCCGACCGATGGGTAAGTCTATTGTGCCTGTTTCGGTGCTGGGAGTGCCGTAAACTACGCCTAAATACTCCCGGCGGGCCGTTTTGGTTTTGAGTTGGGCTTGCAGGTGTTGGTGAGCGATGTCGGTTTTGGCGATCGCGATCGCACCTGTTGTATCTTTGTCTAATCTGTGGACGATTCCCGGCCGCTGAACTCCGCCTATTTCTGCTAGGGGACAGTGGGCTAAGAGGGCGTTGACTAATGTACCGTCTGCGTGTCCGGCGGCTGGGTGGACGACTAATCCGGCGGGTTTGTTGATGATAATTAGGCTGTCGTCTTCGTAGAGAATGTCGAGGGGAATTGCTTCGGGCTGCAAGGAAGTGGGCTGGGTTTCGGGTAATGTGAGGTGGATGCGATCGCCCGTTTTTACTGATATTTTTTTCGAGGTGCAGGTTTCGTCATTGACTTTGACGTTACCTTGTGATATGAGGGTTTGGATGCGCGATCGGGATAAGTCCGGTATCTGGTTTGACAGCCAAATATCTAATCGCCGATCGACATTATTTTGATTTAATTCCCCTGTATTTTCAACTGTGTAAATCTGTGCCGCAGTGTCTGTTTCTATCATTTACTTTCTTTGGTAATCGGTAATCATATCATGTCCGAGCGATTAACCATACTATCCCGGTCGGGGCGGGTTTTTGGGATGGGAGATTGTTGGCAGGTATTGTTGGTGAACCGGCCCCTACAAAAATCCCGGCCCCTCAACCGGACATGATATCACTAATTTAAAATCGATCGATTTGTATGCAGTAAATATCTTGTATGGGCGGGTTTTACCAACAATAATTGCCTAAAACCAATAATCTCGTAAACCCGCCCCAGCCAAACGATAAATCGCAATCTAAATCTTTCAAGATACAAAGTGCGGGTTTCACCAACAATACGCGCCTGTAACTAACAATCTCGTAAACCCGCCCCCACTTGGGCGGTAAATCTAAAATCACCGACAATTATCGCAGTGGCCGCACTGCATAGATTTCGCCTCAGTTGCAAACCCAAAAGCTTGCAGTAGAAATTGCCACCTACACTGCCGATGTTTCAGATATTTTACCATTTCCTCAGCAGCGGTAGAGTTTTGTTTTTCACCTTTTTGCTGGGGAGATTTATCGATCGCATAATTAAAAGGATCTCGCCATGTTAATTGTCCGCTGCTGTGCAAGATTGAAAGGGCGATCGCACTTTCGGGAAATTCGCGGGAAACAGCTTCTATATCGCCTTTAACTGGCAGTTGTTTGGATAATTGCTGAGCTTCTCGGTATTGCGATCGCAATTTATCTTGAAAAAATTGCCCTCTTTGTTTATCTTCAGGATAAAGCAAACCCGTAGGTTCGCTAATCAATGTCAGGGCGATCGCCGATTTGCCGTCCCGTCCGCCTCTACCAATTTCCTGAATGTATTCCGATAATAGCAAAGGTGCTTGAAAGTGAACAACCCAGCGAACGTCTGGCTTGTTAATTCCCATCCCAAATGCTGAGGTACAAGTTACAAATTTAATGTCATTGTTCAGCCAAGCTGTTTCTATTTTTCGTCGTGATTCTGGACTCAAACCTGCATGATATGCTGCTGTTTCATAACCTGCTGCTTCCAACAAATCCGCCAAGCTTTCGCTATCTTTTATCGTGCGGACATAGACTAAACCTGCTTGTTTTGGTCGAGCTTTGATAAAATTTAATAACTGCTGCTTGCGTCCTCTCGGCGTCCAGACTGTTTGCACTTGCAGGTGCAGGTTAGAACGGTACGGACTTAGCAGAAATGCTTCGGGTTTTTGCAGTTGCAAGACATTTTTGATTGTTTGCTGTGCTTCCGGGTTGGCGGTAGCGGTGAAAGCTGCGATCGCAATTTTACTGTTTGCCGGTTTAGCTTTCAACAAAGCAGATCGCACTGTTCCCAAACGGCGGTAAGCTGGTCGAAAAGTATCACCCCACTGCACTAAACAGTGAGCTTCATCTAATATTAAACCGTTGATTTGGATGTGCGGCTGACTGATAATTTCCCAAACAGGTTTACTGAGTAATGTTTCGGGAGACAGGTACAGCAATCTTAATTTGTTTTGTTGCAGCGACTGCATAGTTTGTCGGCGCTGCGCTGTTGGCAATTGACTGTGGAGGAGGGAAGCGGGCAGATTGCGATCGCGCAATTCTTGCACTTGATTTTCCATCAGTGCGACTAACGGCGAAACTACCAACGTTAAGCCTGTTTGTAACAAAGCTGGCAGTTGAAAGCAGATTGATTTGCCGCCACCCGTCGGCATAATTATAATTGTATCTTTTCCGGCTAATAAACTGCCGACGATTTCTCCTTGGGGTGGTCGAAAGTCGTCGTATCCCCAGATTTTTTGAAAGGCGGCGCGGGCTTGATTTAATGATGTTGGTTCTGGTTGGTATTTCATTTGATTTATCCCCAAATCAGGCGTAATGCGAGCAGTGCGTGCCCTGCATAATTAACTTTTGTGTAAGTCCTGATGTACCAATAAACTGGGTGGCTGGTTTCATAGTATGCAAGTATCGAGCAGAATAAGTGTTAATTTAATAACAGTTAATAATTTTACTTTTTGAATTATGAATGCAAGCACGTTAAGCGAAGTTTTCAGCTATCGGCAAAAGACTTGCGATCTTTTCGATACAGCAGGTCTAGCAGAAGCAGTGCATGAAGATGGTTTTGCGCTGATTCCCGGTGTACTCAGTCCGTCGGAAGTGGCGCAAACCAAGGAAGCACTCGATCGCCTGCAACCCTTCGGACTCGATGGTAGCAGTTGGAGTGAATTGAACCAGCATTTTAAATGCGTGTTTAATCGCGATCGGCTGTGGCTTTCCTATGCCGATCGACCGGGTATAATTGAGTTAGCAGAAGCATTAATGGGCAGCGATTGCCACATTATCGGCATGACTGCGTGGAAAAGCGGGCCCGGTTACGATGGTTGGCGCGTCCACGTCGATCAGGTGTTTGTACCCGTGCCCGAAAGCGTGTTTGCCGACGATCGCACTTTTCAACTGCCAGTATGGATTTGTACAGCCCATTTCTATCTCAGCGACATCGCAGAAGACCTCTGTCCTACTTACATTATTCCCGGTAGTCACAAATCTGGTCGAAAACCCGATCGCGGGGAAGAAACTTGGAACGGACAATCTCCAGAACCAGTTTTGTGCAAAGCTGGAGATGTGTTATTTTTCCGCAGTGAAATTTGGCACTCCGGCGGCAAAAATACGACAACAGATGGAACTCGCTACTTACTGCAAGTGCATTATTCCCACCGCAACATCGCGCAGAAATTTTCGCCTTGGCCGTGGCAGTTCAATCCCGAAATTCTCGCTACCGCTACTGAACGGCAACTGCGGCTTTTAGGCAAACATCCTGAGTCAAATTACGGTTGAAATACATTGCTAATTTGGTTTGAGGCGCGAGTGATAATAGACGGGAAATGTCATATTTATTTGAGATTTTGAGTTTTGGATTTGAGATTGCGATCGATTCTAGAGGCTGGTAAATCTCCGAATATCTCGAGCAATCCAAAATCCAAAATCCCAAATCTAAAATCGCCTAAGATTGACCGTCTCGGCGGCCGAGCTCGTACACGCCGCCGCCAATACAGGCGATCGTACCCATAGATACCGCCCAACCAGTACCCAGAGACAATTCGACGCCCCAATTGCACAATCCGCCCGCAATCAAAAAGGGCACAATGCTCAACAGCGAAGCGTAAAAGGCATTTTGGGCTTCTCTGGCTTGGCGGGTTCTTTCAAACTCGGCTTCTGAGGTGTAGAGGGATCTCTCAGCAAAATTCATCCAGCGGTTGAGTTGCAGGATTACCCATTCTGTCAGGGGCGACAGGCCCCAGTACAGGGCCAAAGACCACAAGGACGCACCGGCGATCGCAGTTGCGTCTATGGCAAAGCTAAAAGGAAAAATTTCAGTAAGCATTGCTTGATGTGTGTGTTATGAATTTGAAATTTTGGATGACATCCAAAATCCTGGAAGTAACTAAACTATAGTGTCAAGCAAAAGCTCGATCGAATTCAACCGCAGCATGAATTCCTCGGCCAATTTTTTTCGATCGCCCCCGGGCATTTACCCGGAAGCCTTGACACCGGTTTTGGATGGAGTAAGATACACGTTGTTGATAAACTGATTCGCGATCGCGGGTAGAGCTCGAAGCCAATCTTGCAGCGAATTGGCATAACTTACATCTTGCACCCTTGTCAGAAACGGACTTTCCGGCCCGTTCCACAAAGAATGATTTTTTTGTGGAACGGGCAGGAAAGCCCGCCCCTGAAAGCTTTATTGACAAGGGTGCAAGATGCGATCCTAACAGACAACGCAAACTCACACACATTTAACTTTGAGCCGTGAAAAAAATCCTGCAAGACTCTAGAGGCCCGCTGACGGCAAAACGCTTTTTTCGTCTCAGACAGATGCTGCTGCTGGCACTTTCGATCGGCATTGTGTTGATCGGCCCTTATTTGCAGCAGCAGGTGGTCAAAGCTCAGTCAGGCTTACCAAGCAGAGTAGCGACGGGTAATTTGTGGCAAGAAGCTTCTTTTCCAGTCGAAAACTTTGAAACATACACTTCCCCCTTCGGTCCCCGCGGCGGGGATTTTCATTACGGTTTGGACTTGGCCGCCCCGGAAGGCAGCTATATCCGCAATTGGTGGGGCGGGCAAATTGTGGAAGTTTGGGAAGATGGCCGATGCGGCACTGGTATGGTGGTGCGATCGGGAAATTGGGAACACATCTACTGTCACCTCAGAGGCCGAGTGCTAACGGCTAACGGCGGGCGTTATTATACCGATCGCGAAGGTACATTGCAAATTTGGCAAGGTCAAACAGTGCCTGCGGGTGCGAGAATTGCCAGAGTTGGGATGACCGGCCGCACGAGTGGACCTCACTTACACTGGGGATTGAAGTACGGCGGCCGCTGGGTAGACCCGGCTTTGGTACTCCGGGAAATGTACGCGCAACAATCTTAATTTGTCATTAGTTAGCAGTCATTAGTCATTAGTTAGCAGTCATTAGTTAGCAGTCATTTTTCTTGGTTTGTAGTAAGGACTAAAGTCCTGATTTTTTCGAGAATGAGGAATAAAGTTCTCACTACAAACTTGAATAACTAATGACTAATGACTAATGACAACTGACTAATGACTAATTCACGTTGGTGCTAACTCTTTTTTGGTCAACTGGGTGTAGCGATCGACAATTTGGCGGAATTCGTCGCCGTCGATCGTTTCTTCATCCAACAGCACTTCGACAAGTTTGTCTACCAAAGCGCGGTTTTCGCGGATAATCCGGCGAGCTTCTTCGTAGCACTCAAAGGCAATTTCCCGGACTTGGCGATCGATCTTGATTGCCATTTCTTCGGAATACTCGGATCGCGAATTCCAGCTTTGACCCAAAAACACCTCACTGTTCGGACTTTCCAAAGCCACAGGCCCCAAATCCGACATTCCGTAAAGCGTTACCATCTCCCTCGCGAGACTGCTGACTTTTCTGAGATCGCTACCGGCACCGGTGTCGATTTCAGCATCGCCATAAATTTCGGCCTCCGCCGCCCGTCCGCCCAATGCTACTGTAATCCGGTTTAACAGCAAAGCCCGACTCCTCAAACCTTCGCTGTCGAGCATTTCGTCGTCGAGCACAAAGCTAGTAAAGCCTTCGATGCCGCCGGAACGGGGAATAATCGTTACTTTTTCCACGGGGTCGGCATTTTTGAGCATGGTCGCGACTAGGGCGTGTCCGACTTCGTGGTATGCTGTCATCCACTTTTTCTTGCTGTCCAGCAGCGGGTTGAGGGTAAGCCCGATCGTGATCCGGTCGATCGCGTCGTGAACTTCTAAGTTGCTAATCGTGTCTTTGCGACGCCTCGCTGTGAGAATAGCTGCTTCGTTGAGCAAGTTTGCCAAGTCGGCGCCGGAAAAGCCGGGAGTGCGGCGGGCGATCGTGTCTAGGGCAACTTCTGGGTCGAGTTTTTTGTTGCGCGCGTGAACTTGCAAAATCCCCAAACGCCCTTTATAGCTTGGCAAATCTACCGTTACTTGCCGATCGAACCTGCCGGGGCGCAGCAGGGCGGTATCGAGTACGTCGGGGCGGTTGGTAGCTGCTATCACAATCACGCCGCTGTTACCCTCAAACCCGTCCATTTCTGTCAGCAACTGGTTGAGAGTTTGTTCGCGTTCGTCGTTGCCGCCGCCGATACCAGCGCCGCGCTGCCTTCCTACGGCGTCTATTTCGTCGATGAAGACGATGCAGGGCGAATTTTCTTTAGCTTTCTTGAACAAGTCGCGGACGCGGGAGGCGCCAACTCCGACAAACATTTCGACAAATTCGGAACCGGAGATGCTGAAGAAGGGGACGGCTGCTTCGCCTGCAATGGCTTTTGCCAGCATTGTTTTGCCGGTTCCTGGAGGCCCGATTAACAGAACTCCTCTGGGAATTTTTGCGCCGATGGCGTTGAAGCGTTCGGGTTTTTTGAGGAAGGTTACGACTTCTTGCAGTTCTTCTTTAGCTTCTTCGATGCCTGCTACGTCGTCGAACATCACGCCGGTTTTGGCTTCCATTTGGAAACGGGCTCTGGATTTGCCGAAGTTCATGGCATTTCCTTGAGATTGGGTCGATCGGCGCAGGATTGCCATCAGCACTGCCAACACTGCAAAAATCACTAGCAAGTTTACTACTAAACTGACTGCGGCGGCGTTGTCGGCTGTTTGTTTGACTTCAAAGTCAATCTTTTTGGCGCGGATTTGCGAGTACAGTTCTCGGTTGTTGTAATCGAACAGACTAACTGATTGGGTTTGATCGCTTTTTTGATTTTTTAGCCTAACCTTGGCAATTTTTTGAGTTTCGTCTACTTCGATTCTACTGACTTGCCCTTTTTCTATGTTGTCGATCAGTTGGCTGTAACTCATGGTGTTTGGCGCGCTTTCGGCAAACACCGGGGTCGAGAGCAATATTCCTTGAGAAATCACCAAACTGCCCAGGATGCGCCAAAGATTCCGTCCTGGAATTGATTTTTTAGGATTCTGGCTCGACTTGTCTTTGTTTACAGCTAGATGCCCCAGCCATGCGTGTTTCCAAGAATTTTTCATATTGCTTTGCCGAAGGTTGAAGACTGCCAAGATTGACCGCTTTTGGTTTGCTACGTTCATTTATTTTAACAAGAGGGCGGGTGTTGAATGGGTTTATCTCTCGCGGGCATCTGAAGAAACGCCTCAAGAGGGGGGTTTTGAATCCACGGCTCCTCAAGAAACCGGGTTTTTTACCTAATCTGCGGGCTATAACCAAGGATTTTGCTCAAAAAACCCGGTTTCTCGGGCCCGTTCTTGAACTTACGCACTGCGACTCAGAAACCGGGTTTTTCCCCAAATATGTGGCTTTTACAAAGAATTTTTGCAAAAACCCGGTTTCTCGGCCACGTCCCTAAATCTAAAATCTCAAATCGATGGATTTTGCTCAAAAAACCCCGTTGCTGGGCTCCCTCCGTAAATCTAAAATCTACAATCTAAAATCTAAAATCGATTGACAGTTGCCGATCGAACTTGCTATGTTAGTCATAGTCGTAATGAGTACGCTTTAGTCGAGCAGTTATTGTTTTTAAGCTTTATGGTAAAAATTGTCGGCATTGGTGGAAGTTTGCGGACTGGCTCCTACAGCCAGTTAGCGTTGAAGGTAGCAGCAGAACGGGCCGAGGCCTTGGGCGCTGAAGTTGAAATATTCGATTTGCGATCGCTCAAGCTGCCCTTTTGCGACGGTGAGAATGATTATCTCGATTACCCGGATGTGGAAAAGCTGCGAAATGCGGTTAAGCAAGCCGACGGCTTGATTTTGGCAACGCCGGAGTATCACGGTAGCGTCAGCGGTGCTCTCAAGAATGCCCTGGATTTGATGAGTTTTGAGCATTTGGACGGGAAAGTTGCGGGTGCGATTAGCGTTTTGGGAGGGCAAGTTAACAGCAACGCACTCAACGATTTGCGAACCATTTTGAGATGGGTGCACGCTTGGGTAATTCCCGAACAAATTGCGATCGGACAAGCTTGGAAAGCTTTTAGTCCCGACGGTAAATTGTTGGATGAAAAACTGTCTGAAAGGTTCGACGAATTTGCTCGGAGTTTAGTGAAAAATACGCGGAAATTGCGAGGAATTTCTTAGGGATGAGAATTAAATAAAATCCACTTTTCATGACTGTTGTGGGATGGGCTCTTATAGCCCGTCCAAAAAGGGCGGGCTATAAGAGCCCACCCCACTTTCAAGAGTGTAAGTTATTTAATTTTCATTCCTTAGCAGACGGCTTGCTTTCGCCAGTAGTCATTGGTAATGGGTTATTGGGAATGGGGAATTGGTAGTAACTAACCAATAACCAATAACTCATGACTATTGGTAATGGGCAAGGAGTAATTTGTATTGGTTATTGGCAATTGGTAATTTGTAGCAACTGACAACTGACAACTGACAACTGACAACTGACTTCAAAATGGCATATCGATCATGTCTCCGAAAGGATGGGGTACGTCGATCGGCATTCTTCCGGGTTTTGACTCATATTTGTCTATCCACTTTTTGGCCAATTCCAAAGCTTCCTCCTCAGTCTTGGCATTTTGGACGGCGACGTGGCGGTTGCCGCGGCTATCCCAAACCTCGACGTAGAAGACTTTCTGAGATTGAATAATCCAACCTTTATAAGTGTCTGCTGGTTCCATAGTGAGAATCCTAAAATAATCGGGCGGGGAGTTCGAGTGGCGAGCTAATTGTAAATATTGCCCTGTGTAAAATGAATTTTACGGGGGTTTCTATAGTATTTTTGGAAAAAAGTCAGTTTTACGGTTAACCTCATGACCAGACTCCTGAAGCAATTATTTAGCTGGAGAAAATATCTCCAACCTTTGGCGGCGGCGATCGCGATCGCCCTAATCGCATCCCAGATGGCGGTACTGCCGGCATTGGCGACGGGCGTGTACGAAATGCCGCTGTTGTCGGCGGGCGATCGAACTTGGGTGTTCGACAAAGGCGACGTGCTCAGCCGCAGCAGCGAAAGCAATATCAGCAGCGTGCTCGACAACCTGGAAAACAAAACAGGGAAACAAGTCCGATTTGTCACCATTCACCGCTTAGACTACGGCGAAACGACTGCCACTTTCACCGACCAACTGTTTGAACAGTGGTTTCCCGAAAAAGAAGACCAGACTAATCAAATTTTACTCGTTCTCGACACTGTTACCAACAGTGCGGCAATTCAGACGGGGGAAGGGGTGAAATCCCTGCTAACCGATGAAATTGCCCAGAGTGTAGCTGGGGAAACCGTGCAAGTGCCGCTGCGGGAAGGCAATAAATACAACGAGGCATTTGCGGCTGCAAGTACGCGCATTGCAACTGTTTTGTCGGGCGAACCCGATCCGGGTCCTCCTGAAGTTGTTGACAACATTCAAGTTGAAGGCACGTTTAAAAAAGCTGAAGAAACAGACCAAGGCAATGCCACAGTTGTTGTGGTTGTGCTGTTGGTATTGGCGACAGTGATTCCGATGGTGACTTATTTCTGGTATCAAGGTTTTTCGTGATCGGTTGCTGTCTGATGCAATAGACTTGCATTGCATAAATCTTTGATAGATCGACCGCAGATGACAGGCTGATACACACAGATGAACGCGGATAATATCAAGAATAACGATCGCCTGAATGCAATGCCAGTCTAGTAAGTTGCCGTTTTGTCAAGAAATTATGGCAGGGCTGGACTAATCTTGAACGTATTCTCGATCGCTCAACAATGCAATTTCTGCCCGTACAAATTCCCGTCCCAGATAAGCCGCGTGATCTAACATTGTTACCGGGCTGGGGCGGGTTTCTTCTAGGATTTTGACGCAAAGTTCTTTGGCGGTTCTGCCGCTAAAAAGTGTGGATTGGGTGCGTTCTACTTTGCCGCGGGCGGGGATGGGCTTGCCAGTTTCGGGATCGACGGCGAGGCCTCGATCGTCGATGATGTTGGTGAAATGTTTGGCACAAATTAAGCTGGTTTCGCGATCGAGATAGATGATGAAGTAGCCGCCGGGATCGAGGTCGAGGTGGCGTTTGGATAGGCTGTCATCGATGGCGGTGAGGTTTTCCAAGGTTTGACTCATGGTTTGTGAAAGAAAGTAGACAATAGCTGTGACTTTTTCTGCTATTTATAGTTTAGTCGGCTGCGGGACAAGTTTGGCAGGTTGGTTGGTTGAATGCGGGGGAAAGTTTCGGGCGATCGACATTCTATCCGATATCTGTGGGGACAGGGCATTGCCGTGTCCGGCGCTGGCTGCTGCGACTTTTAATGAGTGGTATAAGATTGAGGACTGTAGCAAGACTTGTTGAACTTGATAGAATTAACCGCAGAGAACGCAGAGAACGCAGAGTGAAATAAGAGAGAAAAACAAAATATGTTATCACTGAGATATTGCACCATTTGCAATCAGCTTTTCAAGGGCGGGTTGTCCTGCCCACCACCAGAAATTCACTTTTTGTGGAACAGGCATCTTGCCTGTTCTTGAGAATAGCGATCTTCGGTGAGTTATCATTGGGTTGAGTAATTTTTTGATTAAATTGTAAATGAAATTTATAGATTTATTTTCGGGGATAGGAGGTTTCAGACAAGGGTTTGAAAAAAATGGCTTTAAATGCGTTTTTTCCTGCGAAATAAACAGCAAATGCCGACAAGTTTACACGGATAATTTCGGTGAGGTTCCTTTTGGAGATATCAGTAAAATTAATCCCGTCGAGTTAGAAGACTTTGATGTTTTAGTCGCCGGCTTTCCGTGCCAACCTTTTAGCATCTGTGGCAAAAAGTTAGGTTTTGAAGATACTAGAGGCACGCTATTTTTCGATATTTGTAAAATTATCAAAATCAAGCAGCCTAAAGTTATTGTTCTCGAAAATGTCAAGCACTTAATCCATCACGACAAGGGAAATACCTTAAAAGTAATTATTGCCAGTCTTGAAGATTTGGGATACAGCGTGAATTACAAAATGCTGAATGCTAAAGACTTTGGAATTCCTCAACATCGTGAAAGAATATTTATTATTGCAACTCAAGGTAAAGAATTTAATTTTTCTCGGCTTCAAACCCAGTTGACTCCAAAACTCAGGGAATTTCTAGACAAGACAGGGAATTTTGAAATATTGGATAAATCAGAATATACTTTAATTGAGTCTCCGAGAAAGCAAGATTCGGGACTTTTGTTTGTAGGTTACAGAAATAAAGGTACTTGGAAAACTGGCGTGAGGCCGAATACAGAACATTTATCGAGAGTTCACAGACAGCCTAATCGCATTTATTCGGTGGATGGAGTGCATCCGACAATTCCTTCGCAAGAAACATCGGGCCGGTTTTTTATCTACATTCCCGAGCAAGATATGGTGAGAAAGTTGACGCTGAAGGAATGTTACCGTCTTATGGGTTTTCCTGAAGATTTTAAGAGTTATCCGAGTGCGGGGGAAAGTTACAAGCAAATTGGGAATTCGGTTTGTGTACCGGTGGTAGAGGCGATCGCGCAAGAAATATTAAGTCAAAATTTATTGTCAAATGAGCCAAATGAACCACAAAGAAAAACTGAAACATATATACAGCTTGTCCTTTTAAATTGCTGATATCAACTTGACGAAGATTCCCATACAATTCGAGATTGTCTTGCTAACAAAAGTGCAAGCTCATCAGCCCTTGGACGGTTATCTTCACGATAGGGCAAGCCTATAATACTCCCATGAGATGAAGAGTCACGTACTACATTTAGACCTAGTTCTCGAATTTTCCCTAAATCCAGGCTAGCAACTCCTTCACAATTTCTCAATGCACTCAAAGATTGCTCTATGGAAAAATTGACAGAAATACCCTGTTCGTTTATATTTTTACGCAAATAGTAGGCGTCCGATTTGACTATCGATCTATCGCGATCTATCCATCCTTTTCGGAGAGCTCGGTAAACAAGTGTACGATCCGGTAATGTTTCAAACTCTGACGCACTCCCTGAAGATGGTTCTATCATATTTTGTTAAACCACTGCAACCAGTAAACTAATGTTGATGATGAAGCGATATCTTCGACCGCATTTTCATTTTTTGCATGGTGATAAATGTCAACTGGTTGCTCCGCACTGCACGGACAAAATAGGCGAACTGTACGCTCTGGTTCTAAGCTTGTCCAATCTAGTGTAATACTGCCTCTGTCATCTGTACCTGTAGAGCATTTGGGAAAACTGTTTCCCATGCTATCGTATGCCTCAACAACCAATTTCATCGCTGTCCTGAAAGCATATTCAGTAGGTCTTAAAATTCCGTACTCATCCTCTTCTTCTAAATCTAAAAGCTCGATCAGACGTTCAACAGTGATTCGGAAATTCAATAAACCGCTATTGCTACTGCTATCAGTAATCTGTTCTTTCGCTACAGTCATAAGATTCAATCCCTTTTAGCCGATCGCCAGTTTAATTTTAACACAGCCTCATGCTGTGAAATTTGCACTCAAAACTCCGATCGCTGACGGTCGATATTTGCAAGGACACAGCATTGCCTTGTCCAAATCCGAATATATTTGTAGGGATACAGCACTGCTGTGTCCGCGATATTTGCAAGGACACGGCACTGCCGTGTCCCTACCGAAAACTGCCATACAAGCACAGATCGGACGCAATCTTAATTCCCGACTGCAAACAAGTATTAGGCGGGAACTTGGATTTTTTCGATGCCGGCAAGTTCAAAGGCTGCGTGTATTGCCTTCAAAGCAGTTACACCTTGTTCCTCATCCACAACGCAGCTAATTTTAATCTCGGAAGTGGCAATCATTTGAATGTTGATTTGCTGGCGGGAAAGCGCTTCAAACATTTTTGCCGCTACTCCCGGATGCGCTACCATCCCGGAACCGACAACGCTAACTTTGGCTATTTGTGTATCGACTGCTACTTCGCCCCAGCCAAATTCAACGGCGGATTTTTCTAGGGCGTTTTTAGCAGATTCGGCGTCAATTTGTGCTACGGTAAATGCAATGTCGCGAGTTAATATGCCGTCGATATTGTGGCAGCGCTGCGACTGAATAATCGTATCTACGCTGATATTTTCCTCGGCTAAAAGTCCGAACAGTTTTGCTGCTACTCCGGGTCGATCGGGCAATTGGCGAATTGCTAGACGCGCTTGATTGATATCCAACGCAACGGCGCGGACTGCGGGCGGTTTTTGGGATGGTGAACGCAGCCCAATCGGGGAGTTGGCGACATCAAATGCTTTGCAGAGTTCGGCAACGGCCCGATCGCAATCTTCGGCATCGATCGCACAACTAACTTTCACCTCGGAAGTGGAAATCATTTGAATGTTAATTCCCGCCTCCGCTAAAGTCTTAAACATCTGCGCGGCTACCCTCGGACGACCGATCATTCCCGCACCCGCAATGCTAACTTTAGCGATCGGCTTTTCTTCTGCTTTCACTTCCGGTTCTCCCAATTCTGGGCGAGAATTCTTGCCGAGGGCGGGTACGATCGCATCTGCAACCGCGACAGCTTGATTCAGCGAATTTCTCGTCACTGTGAAGGCAATATCGTTAGTATTTCCTTCATGAATTGATTGGATAATTAAATCAACATCGAGGTGTTGCTGCGCGATCGCACCAAACAACCGCGCTGCTACGCCGGGGCGATCGGGCAAACGCAGCAGCGACACCCCCGCCTGATCCAAGTCAAATTCCACCGCATCCACCGCTTTTGCGAGCTCCAAGCCCTCCAAAGGCCGGGGTTGCGGGGGTGGGGACACTACCCGCGTACCGGGGGCGTCACTCCAGCTAGAAAGCACTACCAGGGGCACGCCGTAATTCTTGGCAATTTCTACCGCGCGCGGGTGGAGGACTTTTGCGCCCAAACTCGCCAATTCCAGCATTTCGTCGCAAGTGATTTCGTCCATCAATTGCGCCTCGGCAACCAAGCGCGGATCTGTAGTCAGAATTCCGGGCACGTCGGTATAAATTTCGCACCTGTCGGCCCGCAGCGCTGCTGCGAGGGCCACTGCTGTGGTGTCGGAACCGCCGCGCCCCAAGGTGGTAATTTCCAATTCTCCGGCATCGGCGATGCCTTGGAAACCCGCAACTACAACGACTTTACCGTTTTTTAACTGACTCTGAAGCCGATTGGGATCGATCCGCAAAATCCGGGCGCGGGTGTGGGCGGCTTCGGTGACAATGCCGACTTGGGCGCCGGTGAGGGAAATTGCGGGCTGTCCCATTTCCTGCAATGCCATGCTTAAAAGCGCGATCGAGACTTGTTCCCCAGTGGAAAGCAACATATCCATTTCCCGCTTGTTGGGATTTGGGGAAATTTCCTTGGCGAGTTTAACTAAACCGTCGGTGGTTTTGCCCATCGCCGAAAGTACGACAACCAGAGAGTTGCCAAGCTGTGCTGTTGTTGCTACTCGTCTGGCTACTTCCAGAATGCGATCGACTGTACCAACCGAGGTTCCGCCATATTTCTGAACAATTAGTGCCATAGGACTTACACAAAAAGTGATGCAATACTTAAGCTAATATACGCAAATTTTTGATAATAACCGATGAATGTTTATATCGTTTCTGAGGAGGCTGCTAGGCGATCGGGTTTTTACAGCACATGATATTCCTAGGCAAACTGAATTGCCGTGTCTCTACCGGAATCGGCGACTTATGCGAATTTAGGAATGAGAATTAAATAACTTACACTCTTGAAAGTGGGGTGGGCGTCCCGCCCGCCCTTTTTGGACGGGCTCATAGCCCCATCCCCCCATAACAATTAAAATTGTAAGTTATTTAATTCGCGATCCTTAGATTTTGGCTTGAAGGATTGAATAATTGCGAATAACTTATGAAGAACCGCATCCCGATCGCCCTCAGTCATCCCCAATCTAAAATCTCAAATCTCAAATCTCAAATCGAATTACTCGCCTTCTAACTCTCGCAAACGCGCTTCCAAAGCTTGAATTCGCAACTCAGCTTCTATGCGCCTTTGTCGTTCTCGTTCTGCCACTAATTCGGCTTGTTCTGCCCGTTCCTCGGCCGCCGGCAGCAAATTCCCGGAAGCATCCCACCAGCGCAGCCAAGGCAGCTCTACGCCCTGATAAACCCCTTGCCAAATGCCTAATTCCAATCCCATTGGCTCGATTTGGTAATGTCCGCGCTGATTTTCCGGCAGTAACTCAAATCTATCTTCTACCAAATGATACACTTCAACTTGTGCCTTTTTGACTTCATAAATGCCGTAAAAAGCAGGTCGAATTATCCGCTCGTAAATCCAGAATTTCCCCTGGCGAGGAGTCCTATCTCTTTCTTCACTGCCATCGCCAGAAACAAATTCAAGTACAATTAGAGGCGGCATTAATTCCTGCCACATTACATAGGAGCGGCGCAGATTTCCGTCAAGAGTTGGCGGCACGTCGGGCACGTAAAACCAATCAGGTGCTTCGGCTCCTCTTTCTGGCGGTTCCGGGGGCTGGGCCACCCGCCAATAAATACCGGAATCTTGACCGATGCAGTATTGTCCGTCGGGATGAATTTGGTCTAAAATGGGTCGAACAGACGTTGTTAACAGGATGCTTTGAGGATGTTCTTGAAAGTTTTTCACAAAAGTACCGTCGGAGTCTGGTAATTGAGTGTGGTCGGGGAAATCTGTTGCTATAATTTCTGGTTTTTCGGTGACACTCATGTTGACCTCTTGAATGTTGAAAATTATACTTATTATAATTGGGGAATGAGAGATTAATAATGTTATTATATCATGGAAGATCTGCGGTTGCTAGAGATAACTTTTAAGAAAAATGAGTCAGTACAAGTTAATTATTTTTGATTTCGACGGCACTTTGGCAATTACTCACAAAGCTATTGTATTTTGCTTTACCAAAACTTTTGAAAGTTACAATATTACCCCGCCTAGTGCTGATACTATTATAGGTACGATCGGCATCAATTTACCAAATAGTTTTAAAATCCTGCATCCGGCGATCGAGGAAAGCGCAATTCCTGAATGGGTGGAAACTTACCGCTCTTATTATCGGACGGAAGGTGAAAAGCAGGTAGAGTTATTTGCCGGGACAAAGCAAGTCTTGCAGTTGGCGCGTCAGTCTGGATTGAGCTTGGGAGTTTTCAGCAACAAACACGTTAATTTTGTTAATGTATTACTAAATAATTTGAGAATTCACAGTTTTTTTGATTTGATATTAGGTGATAACGGACAAATAATTCCGAAACCAAACCCGGCTGTTTTTCACTCGATTATTAAACCCCTGTTCCCGGAGTTGGATAACAGTCAAATTTTAATGGTTGGCGATACGGCGATTGATTTGCTGTTTGCTAAAAATGCTGGGATAGATGTTTGTTGGGCGGCTTACGGATATGGCGATCGCGCTCAGTGTATAGCCCTAGAACCGACTTTCGAGATCGGCGCTCTTTCCGAACTTGCTGTGTTCGTTCAAAATTAATTTTTCCTCGGTTTGTTTTAGAGAAGAGTTTGAATCATTTAACTATCAAGTATTTAATTGATTTTTTTACTAGAGTCGGATAATGTATTGCTTATTTAACTGAGAAAATAAAAAACCGAAATTGTAAGCGGCCCAAACTCTGCCAAGTAAACTATACCAGAGATAGAGTTATGGCTGGAAAAACTATTATAAATTAACAACTAGGATTCCTTTGAAGGTAGAAGGCAGAAGGCAGAATGCAGAAGAAAAAAAAACGAGGGAAGCCTGATTTTCTTGAGGTAGAATTTACCGCCAAAATTATGCAGGATAGCCTTTTAACTTCTGCCTTCGGAAAACAGATAATTCTGTTAAACTCTAAAGTGTGCTGGCAGTCGGTATCTACAATAAACTCAATTTATAGAAACTCATGCACATCGATATAAACATTCCTTCTGAAACGCTATCGCCGACTCGTACTGGCGGCACACCGAATTTAATAGAAGAAGTCTGGAGGCTGTACGATCGCGCCCTGGCAGCTACCAGCAACGGCATCGCGATCGCGGACGCTACCCGGCCCGACAAGCCTATAGTCTACTGCAACGGGGCTTTCGAGCGGATTACAGGCTACGATCGCAGCGAAATAATCGGGAAGAACTGCCGCTTCCTGCAAGGCCCGGATACCGATGGCGCTGCCGTCGATCGCATCCGCGCGGCCCTGAAAGAACAACACGACTGCAAAGTAGTTCTGAAAAACTACCGCAAAGACGGCACCGCCTTCTGGAACGAACTCACCATCTCGCCGGTGCGCGACAGCAGCGGGATCGTCACCCACTTCATCGGCGTCCAATCTGATATCACCGATCGCTTCCAAGCAGAAGAAGCCCTCAAACAAGCCGAGGCAAAATACCGCAGCATCTTTGAAAACGCCACCGAAGGCATATTTCAAACCGCCCCAGACGGGCGCTACCTCAGCGCCAACCAGGCACTCGCCCGAATGTACGGCTACGATTCCCCCTCAGAACTGATCGCAAAATGTTCGGCAAACAACCTTTACGCCGATCGCACCCGCCGCGCTTCCTTCACGGCAGAAATCAGCAAAAACGGCTCCCTGAAAGAGTTTGAGTCTTGCGTCCGCCGCAAAGACGGCAGCACTACCTGGATCTCGGAAAACGTGCGCGAAGTCCGCGACGAAGATGGCGAACTCCTTTACTACGAAGGAACCGTCGCCGAAATCGCCGATCGCAAACAAGCCGAAGCAGCCCTGCGCGATCGAGAATACTGGTTGAAAACCGCGATTAACGCCGTGCCCGACGCGATCAACCTCACAGACAGCGAGGGGCGCTGGCTGATTGCCAACGACTGCGCCCTCCAACTTTTGGGCTGGGAAACCGCAGACTACCAGGGCAAAACTACTGCCGAACTCGCAGCCGCAGCCGATCCGAGAGTCAGAGAAATCCTGCTAACTTGGCAGGAAACCGACGAAACCACCTGGCAAGCAGGCACTCTTACCGACCACCGCCAAATTGTCCCCTTGCCCACAGGCGGCAGCAACGTGTTTGAAGTGCGGAAAGTGCCGCTGTTCAACCCCGACGGTTCGCGCAAAGGTTTGGCAGTCGCAGGGCGGGACATCACCCAGCAAGTGGCAGCGGATGCAGCTTTGCGAGACAGCGAACAGCGGTTTCGGGCAATTTTTGAACGCGCTGCGATCGGCATGGTAGTCGCTACCCTCGAAGGTGTGGCGATCGCCACTAATCCGGCATTTCAAGCTATGCTGGGGATCTCGGAAGCTCAACTGCGGGGTGTCGGCATCGACGACTGCGCCCACCCGGAAGACGTAGAAGCTTCGCGCGAGTTGCGCCAACAGTTGGCCGCGGGCTGGCGCGAAGCTTACCAAATCGAGAAGCGCTACCTCCGCCAAGACGGCAGCATCAGGTGGGGACGCCTCAGCGCCTCTGTCATCGACAGCAGTCAGGGAACGCCGCAGTTTATTTTGCAAATGGTAGAGGATATTACCGATCGCAAACAAGCCGAGTCAGCTTTGTTGCAAAATGAGGCTAAGTGGCGATCGCTGATTCTCAACAGTTCCGACATCATTACTATTCTCGACGCCAGCGGTAGTATTGTTTACGAAAGCCCTTCTGTAGAAAGAGTTTTAGGCTACGAACCCGAGGAACTCGCCGGTCAAATTGTCCTAGATTTCATCCACCCTGACGACCTTCCCTCGGTGATGTCCGACGGCCAAAAACTGATCGCAAATCCAGGCGATCCGATCGCCCTAGAAGGTAGGTTCCGGCGCGCTGACGGTTCTTGGTCTTTTCTCGAAGGTGTCGGCATCAACTTGCTAGCAGACCCCGCTGTGAAAGGAATTGCGATCAACTCCCGCGACATGACGGCGCGCCGGCAAGCAGAGTACCGCCTCAGCAAAATCAACGAGTGCTTTTTGGGATTCACCACCGACGCCGCTGATAACATCCAGCGGCTGACATCCTTAGCCGGCGAGCTTTTGGGCGGAAGCAGCGCTATCTACAGCCGCGTCGGTGGCGGTCTGCTGCGCGCGATCGCGACTTGGCAAGCGCCGCCCGACTACACGCTGGTCGATCGCGCCGAGGGCCACATCTGCACCGACGCATGCAGCAAAGGAAGCGATCGGGCTGTTGCCATTCCTGACTTGCAGAACACGATCTACGCCCAAACCGATCCCGCTGTCATCCGCTACCAACTGCGAAGCTATCTGGGACAAGCAGTGCGGCTGGGCGACAATTACGTGGGTGCGATGTGCGTTCTCTACACTGAGTCGATCGCGCCCACAGAAGCCGACTGCAAGCTGATCGGAATTATTGCCGGGGCGATCGGAGTTGAGGAAGAACGGGCCGCCGCCGCCGATCGCGATCGGCAACAATCCCAAGAATTGCAAACAGCTTTGCGCGAATTGCAGCAAACTCAAATGCAGTTAGTACAAACCGAAAAAATGTCTTCCCTCGGACAGGTGCTAGCAGGAATTGCCCACGAAATTAACAACCCTGTTGGCTTTGTCGCCGGCAACCTCTGCCACGTCCGAGGCTACGTTCTAGACTTATTAGAAATAGTCCAAGTGTATCGAGAAGAGTACCCAAATCCCCCAGCAAAAATTCAGCAACAAGCCGAGGATATAGACTTAGAATTTCTAGCAGAAGACCTGCCCAAATTGCTCAATTCGATGCAGACCGGATGCGAGCGCATTGTAGAAATTATTCAAACTCTCCGAAATTTCTCGCGGGCGGACGAAGCGAAAATCAAGACAGCCGACATTCACGAAGGTTTAGACAGTACCTTGTTAATGTTGAACAGCCGACTGAAAGCCAAACCCAACTGGCAGGGAATTAAAGTGATTAAAGAATACGGAGAACTGCCGCAAATAAACTGTCATCCCGGACAGTTAAATCAGGTATTTATGAATGTATTGGCAAATGCGATCGACGCCTTGGAAGAAAGCACCAGCCAAGCAAAAGACACAGCAGATTATACCTTTCCTACTATCACGATTCAAACAGAAACGATTGATGACAAGAGCATTTTAATTCGGATTAAAGACAACGGTAAGGGCATTCCCGAAGATCAGATCGTGCGCTTGTTTGACCCGTTTTTTACCACAAAACCAGTTGGCAAAGGCACAGGTTTGGGTTTATCAATTTCGCACCAAATTGTCGTTGAAAAACACAACGGCAAATTGCAGTGCCTCTCAGAACCCGGTAAAGGCACCGAATTTATCATCGAAATTCCAATTCGCTGACATCGGGACGCCGCTAATCAGGATATCATGTCCATTAATATAGCCTTTCTCAGCAATATGAGGTACGGTTGGGAATTGTCAGGTCATCAGTAGACAAGAGTGCCTAAATTTTTGATGGATCGGCCAACCGCAGATGAAGGCTGATTCACACAGATTAACGCCGATTATTTCAATATAGGCCTGCCAATGGCAATCTGATATGGAATTGTTCCTCCGCGTACCTCACTTAATGGAGAAAGGCTATATACTTAGGTTCAAGTAAGTCCTAATTTCGTTAAGTAGTAGGACACAATTAATTACACAAAATCTGGTCTAAAAGTCTTGCTAAGTAAAGAACCAGTATGTACAGCGGTTCTCAAGCGTGGTGAGGTATGCCCGCGGAGGCCTATGCCCACGGAGGCCTATTCCCTATTCCCTAGAGTACCTCATCTTTCTGAGAAAAGCTATAATTAACTCTGTTCGATTAGTTAAAAACTAAACTGCGTCCGCAAATTGCCCACAAAAATTGTCGGGTTGTTATCGAAATTATTGGGATTGCCGATCGCATAAAATGCGGGCACGATCGAAATATGGTCGGTGATAGGAAAATAATAAGTTGCCTCAATTTCGTACTGCGTGCCGCCATTTCCTCCGCCAGAAACCAGAAACCTCCGACCGCCAGTAAAGTCAAAAGGTACTAAATATGACACCGTAAGCAAAGCTCCTTCTTTGAACAAATCGGGAAATGCAACTCCTAACTGATAAGATTGATTTTCGATCGTGCCGTCGGGTCGGTTAGTCTTGGGAAATATATTGGTTTCGGCGTAGCCATAGCGACCGAAAAGACCAAAGCGGCGAGTGACTGACCAATCAAAATTGAAGCTATAAGTATTCGCAGTCGCATTGCCCACGCGGCCGCCGAAACCGTCATCTGCCACACCGTTTAACGGCTTGCTGTTAGGAGATCCTATTAAGCCGCCGATTTGCTGGATGTTGGAACGGCTGTACAGAAAGCGCAGATTAGTTCGATCGCTCGGACTGAATGTTAATTCTGCTGTAGCCGTATTCGTGCCGCCAAACAAGCCTTGAGACGGATTGGAAGCGGAATTAAACACGGAAGTGGGCAAAAATTCCGTACTCTCGCCCAAATAGCCAAAGCGCAGTTTCAATGCGCGGCCGATATCCCACAAAACCAAAGCACCGGCACCGCGTCGGGTAGCGCTTAACAAAGGGCTGTTGTTAGAATTAAAGCTGCTCGCACCGTCTACGAAAAAGTTAAACTTATTGTTGTCAAAGTAGCGGTAGAAATTAATTCTCGGGCCGACTACTACTTGCAAGCTGTTGCTAACCGGAAACCGATAGGAAAGTTCCCGCAGGATAACTTCATTGGGATTTCCTCCCGCAGTTTGATCGAGAAAAGGAGTGCCAAAGGTATTGAACAGACCTGTTGAAGTATACTGATTGGCTGGGGAATTGCCGTTACCTACAGCTAGCTGTGTAATCAATTCGTCTTTCCCGGTAAAGGAAGTAGTGAGAGTCAACCAAACTAACTGGCTGAAAGTGATTTCTGGGTCGTCAACTTTCTGCACAATTGGTCTGTTGGTGACAGGATCGCGTCCGGCTACTCGATCGAGCGGAGCAGCTTTTCCATTTGTTGCTTCAACTCGGACTCGATCGCCCGCAAAAGCTCCAGTCAGGTTAAACCAAGCAAATCCGTTGAGTTTAGTAGTAGTTGAAAATTGGTTTGCTTCCAATTCGGCAGTGCGGGCTTCTAAAGCATCTACTCGACCGCGCAATGTAGCTAATTCTGCAGCAAATTCTTCTTGCAATCTTTGCAAAGCAAGTAAATCTTCTCGCTTGACTAAATTACCAGTAGAACCGCCAAGTTGTTTGGTAATTTGGTCTAAGCAAGCGTTTAATCCGGCGGCGAATTCGTACCGAGTCATTGCTCGATTGCCTCGGAATGTGCCGTCTGGATATCCCGCAATGCAGCCGTATCTTTCTACTAGGGATTGTAGTGCTTGAAAAGCCCAATCTGTCGGCCGCACGTCGGACAGTTGGGAAACAGAAGTGACTTGTGCTGCGTCTTCTTGTATGCTGAGGTCATCAGCGGTGCCCGTCTCGCTGCTGATGTCGGCAACTTTGCTGGCTTCAGCAACTTGTTGAGACTCAGGAGAGTTTGCAATTTCTAACTTCTGTGCGGGCAATTCGCGAATTGCCTCCGTTATTTCTGGGGTTGTTGTTGCACGATCGACTGTTGCTATATCTGTTTGCGGTAAAGCACGATTCACCCATGCTGCATCTGTGTCGGGTAAAGCGCGATCGACTGTTGCTGCATCTGTGTCGGGTAAAGCGCGATCGACTTTTGCATCTGTTTGAGGTAAAGTACGATCGACTGTTGCTGCATCTGTTTCGGGTAAAGCGCGATTCACCCATGCTGCATCAGTGTCGGGTAAAGCGCGATCGACTGCTGAGTTAGTCTCTGCGGTTATCGCCGCTAACTGCGGTATCTCCATCTTACCTGCTGCCAGCGCTGCGTCTGGGGTAGCCGTAGGGACGGCACTCGCTTCTAGCGCAACTTCTGGAGTTGAGGTATCCTGAATTTGAGCTGTTGCTGCGATCGGCCCCAAAGGCACTGCCGCACCAGAAATCAAAAAAGACAGCCAAAAAGCTTTAACGGAGCTTGAATTCTTCACCATACAACTCACACCACTTGTTGAAAATTAAATCTGGCAAATCTTAAGCGATCAGCTTGCTTATAAATGTATTTTTTTTAACAAATTCTTATAAATAGTTAAAACTATTTTAGGAAGCGCTCGATTCCCAATCACTAATCACTGATGACTACTGACTCCTGACTAATTCCCCAAATGAAGTTTTTATTAGTTACAGATTTAGACAACACGCTAGTCGGAGATGACGAAGCAACTCAAGTTTTCAACCAGCGCTTGCAATCACTGCGATCGCAAATTTGTTTGGTTTACGCTACCGGGCGTTCTTATGCTTCAACTTGCGAATTAATTGCCCAAAAGCAACTGCTAGCACCGGACTATTTGATCGCAGGTGTAGGCAGCGAAATTTACCAAGACGGAACCCTCGATTTAGATTGGGCGGAATATCTTTCTCAAGGCTGGGATAAAATGGCGATCGCCTCTTTAGCTCAGCAGTTTTCCCAGCTTAAACCCCAATCTATAAAAGAACAAAATCCTTGGAAAATCAGTTATTGTTTGGAACCAGCAGCAGAAAATAGCTCGACTGTCCAGGCTTTGCAGCAAAAGTTAACTGAATCGAGACTGCCAGCTCAAATCATTTTTAGCAGCAATAGCGATGTAGATATTTTACCGCAAAGTAGCAATAAAGGCAATGCCCTTACTTATTTACAAAAGCACCTACAAATTCCATCTGAGGCAACATTAGTTTGCGGTGATTCTGGGAATGATATCAGTATGTTTGAACAGGATGTCCGGGGAGTAATCGTCGCTAATGCTCTGTCAGAACTTTTAGAATGGCATCGCGATTGCGGCACTGAAAATCATTATTTAGCTGGTTCTGCTTGCGCTTGGGGAATCATCGAAGGAATGGCATATTTTTGGGAATTTTGATTGCAAAAAAATTGGTTTGGTGTGTAGCGATCGCTGAAGTCCTCAGTACAAACGCACCCGAAGCACGCCAAGTCCTGCAAACCGTTAACATCTGTTCACCAATCTCAACCGCGTATCGATCGAACCTGCGAGTTGCGATACCATCAGCGTGTACTGCTCGATCAAAGCTAATCGAAATTAACTTTAGTTACCTCAAGCGAGTTGAAGTTTATTTCCTAGCCTGTTGGGAGGAACGTAGTGGAGGGAGTCGGCTATCCCAAGATAAGTCGGCTATCCCCCGATCGCCAAAAGTTATAACCCACATTCCGCACCCTCAACTGGCACACACGCAGTTGGGGTGCTCCGTCCGAGTCTCTCGTCCGAGATAATAATCAAAAATACCCGCGACCTGTTGGGTCACAATCGCATCGACCTGTTGGGGCAAGTTGAAAATTAACTGCTTTCGGGCAAATCCTAGATTCTCGATATCTAACAACACCTTCATCCGTCATAATTAACTATTAATCGACAGCAGATATTTCCAGCAGCCTGATAATTACACATCACTACTGAATCAAATATTTATGAAATTTCTGTCAGTTTTGCTCATCAAACAAACTGCTCGATCTCAGATTAATAAATAATAAGACTTACAGGAGAGCGGCAGCAAGTTCAATATAGCCATTCGCTCGGCTGTTAAATTAGAAATTTGTTGAATCCCTTGTAGGCTCACCAGATGAATTGATTGAAATATCTGGCAAATCCAACGGAGCGTCGGTCGATTAGTTTGTTTGCCCAACTGATTTTTCAATTGGGAATTAGTGCGTTGCAAACTGTGACGCAGTAACCTTTGACCTAAAGTATAGACTAACAAACACAAACCCATTACCAATGCCAAAGCTTCGATTCTTTCCGGCGACTTGAGAAATATACTGTCCGTAAAAAACAGCGGATCTTTCAAGAACCCAAACCCTCTTTCTGCTGACTGCTGTTCTTTGTATTTCACAATCATATCGTCAGGCTCTAATTGCTGAGTTTCCAGCACATTAGTGGCGAGAATAAACCTGCCACAGGCTTTGGTTTCTTTGGCGATCGCACCTGTATCTGGTTCCAGTTTTGCTTGAACTTTAAATCTCTGTTTCGAGCTGGATTTCTCGCGAGCATTTGGATCGTTAGTATTAGTCTTTACTGTAATTTCTTTGCTACTAACTTGGGTGATATTGTAAAATTTTAGTTGTTTGGATAAGCGATGAGCTGCGGCGGCAGCGTCGGCGGCACAAGCAAATTCAATTTTTGAGAGTTCTTGCAGTTTATTCTCAGCTTCAGCCTGGGCTTTTTTGAGTTTTTTTTCGAGTTTTTGTTCGGTCTGAATCGCGTCGCAAACTGCTCTCTACTACTAGCCATCTTTGTTCAATTCCACCATAATTACTTTTGTGTTCTGACCAGCTATATCCACTCACAGAACTGGGGGTAAATTCTGCTTCATTTAACTGAGATACCAGTTGCTGCGCTTGCTTGATACTCAACGGTACGCGGGTTAACCATCTTAAATTGGTTAACATTTCTAAGTTAGGAGCTGAATATAATGCACTATCTGCAACCATTAAACTGTCAAGGTTTAACTGTTGTTTAAACTCCTGACAAATTGATGCGAATATGGCTCGATCTGATTCATTTCCCGAACCCACCCGTAAAAATAGCGGTACATCTCCATCGCTACTACAAATTAAATCTAAAATGAATTGTTTTAAGTCGGGTCTGCGATCGCGGGAGTAGCCGTAGGTAATCTTAATTGGCACGGCAGATGACACGGGTTTAGTTGACTCGCTATCTTCGCTATCTTCGCTATCTAGCGCCGTTTCTGGCTCGATAACAGATACAGATGGTAGCTCGGATTCGTATTTGCCATGCAGGTGAAAGGAAGTTGAATCTAAATGGGATGTCTCTGTGTCGAGCTCAAATTTTTGAGCTGCTGAAGCGGCAATAGTTGTAAATATTTGGCTGCTGCCTGCTAAATATAGCTTGTCTAATACTCTACCTAAACGGTATTCATTCAGGTGTGATGCTTGAATACCTTCACCCATTAAATGTTCGAGCGCTTTGCCTTCAAAAAATTTAGGAAATAAGTATAATGGAGCGGAAACAAGCCCTAACCCATTGATAATCATTGCTTTGACTGCTAGACCTGGACTGACAATCTCACCCGGTTGTTCCCCTACTAACTCATTGATTTTTGGACAATTTCTATTTCATCAACTAGACCTGCTATTAAACCAAGATGGTCGAGGTTAGAGACGGCGAGTTCAGTTGCTTGATGCACGGGTTTCATTCGATCGAGCGAATTGTTTGCTACTTGAGTTTAGACTATTTTTATCCTCCGCGTCGCACGGGGGATAATTGGTTTTTGTTGTTAATTTACACGCTCGTACATTTTCCAACTGAATCGATCGCTTGCTCGATCACCTGACACGGCAGGCGAGAGTATTTCTACTCATCTAGAGCCGACTGATCGACTCGGACGGGGCACCCCAACTGCGTGTGTGCCAGTTGAGGGTGCGGAATGTGGGTTATAAATAAAACCCTGAAAACCCCGCGACTTTAGTCCGGGGATGAAAGGGGTAAGGAGGCTTTAGCCTCCCAGTCTATTTTCTGCGCTCTCAGGATGGCGCTGTCAAGTAAAACCATGTAAATCTTTGTGAACAAATCGAGGTATATTAAGCCGACTCTGGTAGCATAAGACTATCGTGATGAGGTCGAAGTCATGTTAGTTTTTGAGTTCAAGGCATACGGGAAAAAACAGCAATTTGACGCTGTAGACGAAGCAATTAGAACAGTGCAGTTCATCCGAAACAAAGCACTGCGGTTTTGGATGGACAACGAAAAAGTTGATAAATACGCATTGAACAAGTATAGCGCTGTTTTAGCTAAGGAATTTCCGTTTGGCGATGACTTGAACAGCATGGCTCGACAATCTAGCTCAGAAAGAGCGTGGTCGGCAATCTCCCGATTCTACGACAACTGTAAAAAGAAAGTCCCAGGAAAAAAGGATTCCCGCAATTCCAGAAACACAACCGCTCCGTCGAATACAAGACTACGGGCTGGCGTCTGGCAGACGACAGAAAATCAATCACTTTTACCGATAAAAAAGGAATCGGCAAACTTAAATTAAAAGGAACGCGCGACTTACATTTCTCTCAGCGCAGTCAAATCAAACGAGTACGTTTGGTGAGACGGGCAGACGGATATTATGTCCAGTTTTGCATTCAAGTTGACCGTTCTGAAAAGATTGAAATCACGGGTAACGCCATCGGGTTAGATGTAGGACTTAAAGAGTTTTACACTGACTCAAATGGCGTTGCAGTTGATAACCCGCGTTTCCTCCGCAAGGGAGAACGCAGGTTGAAGAAAGCCCAAAAACGAGTTTCAAAACGAGTCAAGGGTTCGCAAAACAGAAAAAAAGCTAGAGCAATTCTAGGAAAGCGCCACCTCAAAATAAGCAGACAGCGTAAAGATTTTGCCGTGAAGTTGGCAAGATGCGTCATCCAGTCTAACGACTGCGTAGTCTACGAAGATTTGAGGATTAAAAATATGGTGAAGAATCACTGTCTGGCAAAATCGATTAACGACGCTTCTTGGTATATGTTCCGAATTTGGTTGGAATATTTTGGCAAAGTATTCGGAAGAATTACGATTGCTGTGCCAGCTAACGGAACAAGTCAAGAATGCTCTAGTTGCGGAACAATTGTTAAGAAAAGTCTCTCAACGCGAACCCACGCTTGTCGGTGTGGATGCGTATTAGATCGTGACTGGAACGCAGCTAAAAATATCCTGAGTCGGGGATTGAGTACGGCGGGGCACGTCGGAACTTGGATCTTAGATCCGAACGCTTGTGGAGAATTGACCGCTACCGATGTTGAAGTAATTCTGCACCGGCAAGTCGATTCTGCGAATCAAGAATCTCCTCGGCTTTAGCCAGGAGAGTGTCAAATAGTTAAGTTTAGCGCCTCAACCTAAATTACTCTCTCTAGAAAAACTTATCTTTCTAGATGAAGAAAATGTAGGTTTAGTCAACTATTTGCCCCTTTAGTTCAGTTCGCGAACGCACCGCCACATGGAACAAAATACTTTACCCGTAGAGGTGATTCTCTCTCACCCCCGCCAATTTTTAGGTAGCATTCGGCTGGATTGGACGCCACAACCGGGGAACTATCTAGATTTAGAGGGAGAAACCTATGCTGTTTTGGAACGCCACCACCGCTATCAACTCAAATCCGGCCGCTACCGACTGCAAAAAATTGCCCTGTACGTGCAGTCGGCCACACCGCCGACGGAAAGAACTTTTGTAAGCGGCATCTGGGTTATCGGAGATGCTAGCTGCCGTTTTAATGCTCGATCGGAAATTCTGCGCTGTGCTGTCAATCCCAATGGCCCGTGCAACTGCTGCTGCGACTACCAAAAGTCTTGAACCATCAAGCCAGTACACAATTCCACCTCGCCCAACCGAGAGTGCCGAGAATCTCGGCGTCTCCCTGATTTACCAAGAAACTATCAAAACCAACTAGCAACTCTGGAATCGAATTTAACTTCTTCAGGAAGGCGGTAATCTATATTCTGATAGCTGTGGAGCACGTCGCGAATTCCAGTATGAATCAAATTTTCTATGTGCAGCAACTGCTCCGAAGAACAGCTAACCTGAACAGTTTGGTTTGACGCAGACTCGCCGGAGTCGATCGCAGTATATCTATTAGGAACTCGGCTGAGCACATAAGCAATTAAATCCTGTCGCAATCCCGAAGGCGAAAAAGCTTGTTGGTAGGGGTGCTTCGGATAAGACTCCAAGATAATTTCTACTTCCTCTGTTACTACAGCTAAGGTAATATTGACAAGATTTTTCTGCATTTTCCCTGTCCCCAAAAACTCGTTAACTAATATTTTTGTGCCCGTTCTCGATCTCGTCTGAATTTCGTATGAATTTTAACCGGCTAATACCGCCAATTGTTTTTCGGTCCTCACCAGCTCAAAGTCGGAACTTACCTCTTCTATAACCCGCAGCACGTAGCAGGGAATCTTGTCCGATAAAATAGCACTTGCCACCGTACCCGTGTGAATTTCTAAGACTGCTTCTGCCGCAGCTTCAAACATCAGTCGCTGTCCCGGAAACATCACTCTTTCAAAGTACCAATTAGGAATGTTCCCAATCCGAACCACCTGAACTAGGTTGGTAACATTTGCGTAATAGCACAGAATCTGGTTGTTACCTTTATAAGATAGCTGCTCAGACATTAAAAAATCTCCACACTCTTTCAAAAACTTACTGAGAATTGACTTTGCCTGTTACTGGCAATTCCGAGTTGGGCTCTCGATCGAACGACCGACTTATTTTTTGGGTGTTATTCGAGAGCGCGAATCACATCTTCAGTTATTAATTTTTGTAGCATTGAGTTATCCTGCCAACACTTAGAGGTCGGACAAAAAAACTCCGTTTTTCCCGGTTAAAAAACCCGGTTTGTTTGGTATGCAGGGCCTAGATCCTGACTTATTGAGGTTGGTTGTGCTGTGGCACCCGTTAATCGAAAGTACCGTCACTTGCCCGAACTCTCCTGACAACAGATTCACTCTTTTGCAGCGGAATGCTACTAAGAGTGCGATCGACCTTCTGATCCAAAGCTTCGAGTAAAATTTATCTAAAAAATATGAGGAAATTATGAAGAAAATCATTTTTTTGATAAATATACTTTTGCCGCAGGAGGGATTACAATACTTAAGCAAAAACCGGGTTTTTTACCCAAAAATTTGGCTCCATCTGCGATCGGGGGTAAAAAAACCCGGTTTCTCAGGGAAATCTGCGTAAATCTGGGATTAGCAGGCTGAAAGCTAGTTTTTTAGCAAAAAACTTGGCTGCATCCGTGGTTCCGGGTTTAAAAAAATCATTCTTGAGGCAAGTGTGCGTAACTGCTGGAGGAGTTATTCTGCCTGTAAATACGGTGATAGCCGATCGGCTTTGCGGGTAACAAAAAACCCCGACTCCCTGAGATCATCTCTAGAACTTCTAGGAAATCAGAGTTTAAATTAACCAATCACCGATCGATCTCAAAGCTAAATCAAAAAAATGAGGAAATTCTGAAAATAGCAGGAAAAACTAGAACTTTCCTGGACGCATCAACCCGGTTTACCAAGATAATTGCGTAATTTTCGCAATAATCGAGAGAACCAGAAAGCGGATTTGCGATCGTCATCCGGCTGTAATGCCCCCTTGATTCTTCCGTCGGGCTGGGCCGACTTTGTTTGTCTAGTAGCGGTTTCAAGTGCCGAGTTTGATATGCTATCTGCGATCGCCTTTTACCCCAGTTTAAAGCAACGGTTCCCAACCCAGAAGTTCCGCCACTTGCTGTGCCAAACTCAAAGGATCGAAAGGCTTGGCAATCACCCCCGCTAACCCCAAGTCAGCAAATTCGCTCAAATCCATCGCCTGCACCTTAGCCGTTAGGAAAATCACCGGAATCCCCCGAGTAGCAGCTTTGTTTTGCAGCAAACCAAACAGAGTAAGTCCGTCCATATCCGGCATCATCACATCTAGCAGAATAGCGTCAGGGAGTTGAGTTTCAGCTAGAAGCAATCCTTGGCTGCCGTCGGGCGCGCTTAGTACAATCCAGCCGCCTAAATGTTCCAGACAGGCCTGAATCACGCTGCAGAGGTTTTTTTCATCATCGATGACCAAAATGCGCTTTGCTGACATAATTAAAACTCAAATTTAAAATTAATCACGGTAAACCGAAAAAAAACTTACGCACGCTGCCTCATCAACCGGGTTTCTTCACAGATATAGCAAAAGGGAGAAGCAATAAAATTAAGAGTTTCAGCACTTAAGAACGTCCTAATCGTCGGTGCTGTTGCTATATTTTGCCACTCAGATCAAATCCGTTAGCATCGCAATAGTAAATTCGAGTCAACAGTCAACAGTCAACAGTCAACAGTCAACAGTCAACATCATTCCGGTGTAACGGGAAATGATATCACCTACTTTAACCCCGAACAGAAAAATCGACCTGTCAGCCTCCGAAAATCATTCTACCCGCGTGGGTTGGCAGGAACTTGAGCTTTCGCGAGATCTTATAAAGAACACCCTGAAAACCCCGCGACTTCAGTCCGGGGATGAAAGGGGTAAGGAGGCTTTAGCCTCCCAGTATTTTTCATGAGATTTCTGAATTGTATGTACTGTAAATTACAACTATGTAAATCTTTGTGAACAATGAGAACCGGGTTAAGCCAACGCTGCTAGCATAAACCTATCGTGATGAGGGTCGAAGTCATGCTAGTTTTCGAGTTGAAAGCATACGGTAAAAAGCAGCAATTTGAAGCTGTAGACGAAGCAATTAGAACGGTGCAGTTCATCCGCAACAAAGCATTGCGCTTTTGGATGGAAAACGAAAAAGTCAACAAATACGACTTGAATAAATACAGCGCCATTCTAGCGAAGGAATTCCCGTTTTGCGACGACTTAAACAGCATGGCCAGACAATCGAGTTCAGAAAGAGCGTGGTCGGCGATTTCACGATTTTACGACAACTGCAAAAAGAAAGTCCCAGGAAAAAAAGGGTTTCCGCAATTCCAGAAAGACAACCGCTCGGTAGAGTACAAGACTACGGGCTGGCGTCTGGCAGATGACCGGAAATCAATCACTTTTACCGATAAAAAAGGAATCGGCAAACTTAAATTAAAAGGAACCCGCGACTTGCATTTCTACCAGCGCAGTCAAATCAAACGAGTACGCTTGGTAAGGCGAGCAGATGGATATTACGTGCAGCTTTGCGTGCAAGTTGACCGTTCTGAAGAAATTGAAGTTACCGGAAAGACCATCGGATTAGACGTGGGACTCAAAGAGTTCTACACGGATTCTCATGGCGTTGCAGTTGATAACCCGCGTTTCCTCCGCCAGGGAGAACGCAGGTTGAAAAAAGCCCAAAGACGAGTTTCAAAACGAGTTAAGGGTTCGCAAAACCGGAAAAAAGCTAGAGCGATTCTAGGAAAGCGCCACCTCAAAATAAGTAGGCAGCGTCAAGATTTTGCCGTGAAGCTGGCAAGATGCGTCATCCAGTCTAACGACTGTGTAGTCTACGAAGATTTGAGGATTAAAAATATGGTGAAGAATCACTGTCTGGCAAAATCGATTAACGACGCTTCTTGGTATACGTTCCGAATTTGGTTGGAATATTTTGGCAAAGTATTCGGAAGAATTACGATTGCCGTACCAGCCAATGGAACCAGCCAAGAATGCTCTAGCTGCGGAACGATTGTTAAGAAAAGTCTGTCAACGCTCCCCTCACGCTTGTCGGTGCGGGCTTGTCCTTGACAGAGATTGGAACGCCGCTAAAAACATCCTGAGTCGGGGGTTGAGTACGACGGGGCACGTCGGAACTTGGATCTTAGATCCGAACGCTTGTGGAGAATTGACCGCTACCGATGTTGAAGTAATTCTGCATCGGCAAGTCGATTCTGCGAATCAAGAATCCCCTCGGCTTTAGCCAGGGGAGTGTCAACAAAGCCATCTCAAACCTCCAAACTTTTTTCCCCCTCGCCTTCCAACGGTGCAGGCACTGTGAAATAGAAACTGCAGCCTTGTGAGACAACACTTTCGACCCAAATTTTGCCGCCGTGCTGCTGTACTATGCTGCGACAGATAGCCAAACCCAAACCCGTACCTCCTTTTTGGCGGGAGTCAGAAGCATCGACCTGTTGAAACCGTCCAAAGATAGTTTCTAGTTTATCTGCTGGAATCCCCCGCCCTCGATCTTTGACTTCAAAGAATACCCGATCGCCCAAATCTTCCACCCTGACAGTTACTGTACTCCCTGGAGCCGAGAATTTAATCGCATTGCTCAACAAATTTACCAGCAGTTGAACGATTCTGTCGGGGTCAGCCCAAATTTGGGCTGTTTCGGGCAAAATCGACAAATCAATGTTATTTTCCGCAGCCAGAGAAAGTACAGCTTCTGCAGACTTCCGCATCAAAACCTCGGCATCGCACCACTGCTTGACGAGGATAACTTTGCTCGAATCGAGCCGTTCTAAGTCGAGAATATCGTTGACCAAACGCACTAACCGTTCGGTATCGCTCGAAGCGATTTCTAACATCTGTTTAGCAGTTTCCGGTCGATTTTTCAGTACCCCAGCCGCCAGCAAACCTAAAGAACCGCGAATGGAGGCAAGCGGAGTTCTCAGTTCGTGGCTGACAATCGAAATAAACTCATTTTTCATTTTTTCAATTGCCCGACTTTCTGTGATATCTGTGACTGTGCCGACGTGACCAATTAGTTGAGATTTGTCGGAAAAAATCGGAGCTGTTTTAAGCCGACAAAACCGAATGGTTCCGTCTCGCTGGATGTGGCGGAATTCGCAGGAAAATTCCCCATCTAGCGATTGCGATTGAGACCACTTAGACAGAATTAGTTTGAGGTCTTGGCGGTGAACAAACCGCATCCAGCCGTTTCCTAAAGCTGCTGCAGGTGTGAAGCCACCAATTGCTTGACAGCGAGGATTTGTATAGGTACATTTCCCCTCAGTATCGATTTTGAAAATGCCGACGGGGGAACTCTCGCTCAGAGAGCGAAATAAAGCTTCGCTTTCCCGGAGTTCTGCTTGAGAGCTTTCTAGTTCTCTGGTTCGCTGCAAAACTCGCATTTCTAACCGTTCGTTGAGCTGTTGGAGGGCGGCTTCAGCTTGTTTGCGATCGCTAATATCCCGGTGCACTGATACCCAGTGGGTAAACTCACCATTTTTGTCCGCTATGGGCACAATGCTCATTTCTACCCAAAATTCCGTCCCGTCTTTGCGGTAATTGATTGTGTCAACTCGCAGCGGCTGCCAGCTTTTCAAAGCTGTCCGAATTCGAGCGAGACTGGCGCGGTCTGTTTTTTTTCCTTGCAAGATGCGCGGCGTTTTCCCCACCACTTCTTCTAGCGTATAGCCGGTCATCCGCGTGAAAGCTGGGTTGACATAAAGAATTCGCGGGCCCGGTTCCTCAATCGGTTCAGCTTCGGTAATTAACACGGCGTCGTTAGTGGTGGTGACTGCTAATTCCAACAGGCGCAACTGTAATTCTCTAGCTTTGCGATCGGTAATTTCTGTAACTGTCCCCACCATCCGCACTGCATCGGCTGCTTCGTTATAAAAAAACTTACCTTTCCCCTCAATCCAGTGAATGCTGCCGTCGGGCCAAACCACGCGGTATTCCTGACAGTAATCAGATCGCTGGGCCAGGGCTTGATTTACAGCATTCTGAATACTGTTTAAATCTTCTGGGTGAACGCAATCTGCAAACATTTGATAAGTTCCGGCAAAAGTCCCCGGTGCCAACCCAAACAACTCTTCGTGTTCCCTCGACCAAACAATGCGATTTTTCTGCAAGTCCCAGTCCCAAAATCCGATTTTGGTAGCCGACAAAGCTAAGCTGAGCTGCTGATTCATTTTCCGCAACTCAATGCTAGTAATCGCTACTCGAAGTTCTCGTGCTATTTCAATTTCGCACCGCTGCCAAGGCAAAGATTTTAACCTCACAGTTTCTTGCCACAACTCAAAGGAATTGCGAGGAGACCTCAGCCTGCTGCCATCCCGTTTTAATTTAATTGACCACTCTAGTTCACCGGCCCAGTTGATAGTTTGAATGACTTCGGGACGGAACCACAAAATATAATAATTTTTTATTTCGGATATGGTAAGCACCAGCAAACCGCTAGCAACTTCTTTAAACCTCTCGGATGGCGGATACAGCTTTGAGAGAAAATTTGTAGAAAAAATATCATTATTTATTTGAGTTTTTATCCAATCAATTAATTTTTTAATTTCTAGCAATTCCGGGGTTTTGCCGATGGTTGTTAAATTTTCATTGGCACACACAACTCCACCGCTAGCACCCACTAAGGCCAGCAATTCATCTCGGTATTTAAGTAAACCTTCTACAAAAGAGTGTTTTTGAGAAATATTCGTGACAAATTTATGACAAAGTTCTTTTAAATTAATTTCATATTCCCGGTCTTCGCCCTCTTGTTTGTAGCTGAGTTCTAGATTCACAAACTTTGCTAGCAGTTCGCAAGCCGTTCTTGTTTCGTAGTTGACGTACTTGCGTGTTGGGTGGTGACAGGCGATCAATCCCCAGAGTTTTCGATCTTTGATTAATGTCAATGTCATGCTAGCGACAACGTTCATATTTTTGAGATATTGAACGTGGCAAGGCGAAACGGTTCTCAACAAAGAGCAGCCCAAATCTAGGGGGCGACCGGTCAGCGGATTGCACTCAGGAATTAGTTCTACAGGCTGACAGTTAATATCGGGGATAAACCGAATTAGATTCATGCTGAACAGGTTTCTTGCCTGGGGGGGGATATCGGCAGCCGGATAGTGCAGTCCCAGTAAAGGAGCCAAACTTTCTACTTTGTCTTCGGCGACAACTTCCCCCGCCCCGGTGGCATCAAATTGATAGACGATCGCCCGATCGAAACCGATCATCCTCCGCATTTCTTCAACTGCTGTCTGACACAGCACTTGCAGGTTGGGTGTTTTGTGGATTTTGTCGATCGGCTCTCGGACTAAATTATAACAATTCAAACAATCGCTAGCCTGTGGGGAAACAACCGACTCTAGTTCAACAATTAATGCTGAATTTGATTGATGTAGCGTCCCCTCAAAAAAAGACTTGCGGTTTTGACTTTTGAATGATAATCTGATACTGTTACGTTGTTGGTCGTTTTCAAATAAAGCTTTTTCAATAGCCTGAATTTCCTCAGTCTCGACAAATTCCTCTAAAAATTTATCCAAAAGTTGTTCGGGGTAAAGCCCCATCGCCTCAAAAGTATTGTTGCTAACTTGCAAAATTTTCAACGCCGGAGATTCCAGCACCAAAAGGAGGCCGTGAGGTTGAATCGAACCCGGGGCGTAAATTAGTTCGCAGTCGCTGTCATTGAGATTGTCTGTGTCTGAGGGCAATACCATTGCTTTCATCTGATTAATACTTCTCTAAATTAGCCTGTGTTCTCGATCGGCGGGCAAGAATCAATCAACAGCACCGCGTCGGAATCACACAATCTAACAATCCCAAGTCTGGGCTAAGGCTTCCTGATTTGTTTCAAACACGCACTGCATATTTCCTCCTAGTTATACAAGTTTAAAAAAAATAATACAACTGTAGGCCCGTGCTCACAACCACGAGCTTCATCATTCATCCCCAATTCTGCAATTCTTTAATTATTTAATTTGTTAAATCTAAAAAAGGTATTTAGTGTTGCGCCTGAGCCAGTCTGTTTCTGAGTTGAGTCCGCTCCAAACGATTCAGGAGCCGAGCAATCAATTCCGGTTTCACGATTGGCTTGTTCACGTAGTCGTCAGCACCTGCGACAAACATTTGGCGCACTGTTTCCGATTCGGAATGAGCTGTCAAAAATAGCACGGGGAGCTTGCTCCAGCGCAAATCGTTGCGAACTGCCAAACACAGCTCGATACCGCTGTAACCGGGCATCTCCACATCTAAAATTAGCAAATCCGGACAAGTCGTTTCGAGTACCTCCCAGAACTTTTCGGGATCGTCCAATGTTGTTACGTGAAATCCCCAAGGTTTTAGAATCACTTGCAGTGCAGCCAATAGATGCACGTCATCGTCTACCACCATAACTTTAGCTTCTGCCGAACCAGTCTGGTCGATTAGTTGGGCGACTGCTTTGAGTATATCTGCTGGGGGCAGAGATTTGTGTAAAAAGCCCGAAGCTCCCAAACGAGCAACTTCTATTCGATCGCTCAATTGATTGTGCTCGCTAAAAACCATCACCGGAATTTCGGGTTTTTCACTGCGGAGTTCGGCTAGGAGAGAAAGTCCGTTTTCCTCTGATCTGGAAAATGTCAAATCCAGCAAAATCGCGTCTGGAGGCTGTTGAGAAATCGCATTTCTTGCCGCTTGCGGAGAGTTGGCGACTTCTATCTGGAAGCCGGAACCGGATGCTAATGTTTTCAGTCGATCGCTCCCAAAAGAATCATCATCAACAATCAGCATTCGGCGCTTTTGGGAAACAGCAGGAACCAAATCGCCTTCTGGTTCGGGCGACGGGCGATCGAATATCTGTTTGATCTGATGCAGAAATCCCTCAATCTGCTGAGCCGTCTCCGGTTTCCAGATGTTTTCAGCCTTGAACAAATGTTCGATCTGGCGCGCCACTTCCGAACCTTTCGGCAGCCCTAACGTTCCCAAAGAACCGACTAATTTGTGAGCTTGAGTCTGGGCTTCCTCGCGCAGTTCGCCCTCCAAGCTTCCGTTTTTCAGTTGAGCGATCGCGCGATCGAATATCGCCACCTTTTCTATAAAATTAGCTTTTAAATTTGCCCGCATTTGGGCAATCGCATTCAAGACTTTGAGACGGCGCTCGTCTTTGTTTAATTCCTGGCTCGACCCGCTGGATTCAGTAGATAAAGTCTCTTGAGTTTTAGCAGTTTCTGCCGTTTCCTGCCCAACTTGTTGGCTCTCAATCTCCTCCGGCAGACTTTTGAGCCGATAGCCCAATCCGTACACTGTTTCCACTAAATCTACAGCCATCCCGGCTGCTTTCAGCTTCTGGCGCAGCCCCTTGATGTGAGCGGTAACGGCTTCTTCTTGAGGAAATTCGCCGGCCGACCAAATGCGATCGAGGATGGCGCTGCGACTGAAAATGCGCCGAGGATTTCTCAGGAAAAGTTCTAGCAAATTGTACTCTTTGGGAGTCAAGTGCAGCACTTTGTCGGCATAAGTTACTTCCGTAGTGTCCGGGTTGACTTGCAGTTTTTCCCATGTTAAATTTGTACTCGACAAAGTTGCCTTACCCCGGCGCAGCAAAGCCCGAATTCGAGCGATTAATTCTTCGAGATTAAAGGGTTTAGCCACGTAATCGTCTGCACCCGCCTCTAAACCTTGGACTCGATCGTTGCTGCTATCTAGCGCTGTCAGCAGTAAAATCGGCATTTGGCAGCCGGACGATCGCAATTTTCGACACAAACTAATGCCGTCGAGTTTAGGAATCAGCACATCCAAAACAATCAGGTCGTAATCGTATGCCTGCACCAAATGCAACGCTGTTTCACCGTCTGCTGCCGCATTCACATTGTAATTGTGAGAGTGCAGCGCTTGAGTCAGCAAACTGACTGTAACTGTGTCATCTTCTACCAGCAGGATTTTCATAAACATCACCTGTCCTTCCAACTATTTGTGGAACTTTTTATCGGTTTTTGGGGCTAATTAAATAGCCTTTTTACAACTGAATTTTAAAATTACCCACCTTCAGTATAACAAATATTCTTATTAAAATAGTATAAGTATCAATTATTATTGTGATTTTATTTCTTTTCCTCTCAAAATATTTCATTAGACTCGGGCTGGGATTTTATGGCTTTTTGGACTTCAGCGCCTGCTGAATCTTTTGAATCAGATATTGCGAGGAATCTTGATTTTTAACTAAGTCTTCCAACTCGGAAACCGCTACTTCTGCGTGTTCTATCTCTCGAACTAAAGAATCAGCGGTAACACTTTTTATGACTCCCAAAGGTTCTTGGATAGCGGTCAATGAATTGAAATTTTTTTCCGCTATTAATTCTTCCAACTCTAACAGGGCCATTTCTGCGCGATCGATCTTGATCGTCACGGATTTAGCCACATTAGCACCCGCTCTTGCTGCCTCCGTGAGTTCGTGAACTCGCAGTTTAAACCTGCTGGCAATTTGCTCCATTTGAGTCCCCAATTCAAACGTTTTACTTGCCAGTCTGCCAATTTCTAGACTCACTTTGCTCAGACCGCTGGGCTGACTTCCCATTTGATTGGTAACTACAGCCACCTGTACTGCTAAATGCCTGACTTGTTCGATCGCCTCCCGGATGGTTCGGGAAGTGCGGTTAACCGTTTCTAAATCATTAGCTATTGCTTTGCCCACGCCCAAAATTTTCTCTGTATTGTTGCAAATAGAATTAGCACCTTGAAAAGTAGCTTGAAATGCTTGGCGACCTTCGGAAGAAATTAGTTTCGCAATCCTCACAAATCGCTGATTCATTTGAGCAATTTCTTCAGCTTGTTTCACCAGTGCTACTTGCTGGGAACTGGGATTGGTATGCAACTTTTCAGTTTGACGTTGTTGGATTTTTAAAAGCTCATTACATTCGTGAACCTTAGCCTTTTCTTGTTGAAGTAGCGCCAAATACTTGTGTCTTTCTACTCGGTATTTTTGAATTACTTTATTAGCTTGCGCTAAAATTTTTGACTGGGCGATCACCAGAGTATGAACGTCCAAAAGGTGGTGTCTCTGGTCTTCCCTTACCACAATAATCGGTTCATAAATCAAGTCTTTGTGCCTGTTGAAAGACGCTTGGACGGCATCGTCAACTTTCCAGTTTTCCGAAAGCAGCAAAGGCGGAATTCTAATAAAATCTAACAAGGCTCGAATCGGGCGCGAGCCGTAAAGTTCTACGCGATCGGGAAAACTCATTTGCTCTCGAAATTTGACGCGAGATATCATGCCCAATACCTGTGATTCATGAGTAATAATGACTCCCGGCAGGGCTGGTTCTTGCTCAAATCTTTCAGCCACTACCTGTCCTAGAGTTGCAGCGCTCACTTGGAAGTCGTGACACGGCAGATGTCCGATCGTGAAATCGGGGGTGAGTTGAGTTGGATTGCTCATTTACCCGGATAGTGTTAAGTACAAGTTAACAAATTATATATTAATATTATACTGGAATAAGATTGTTGAAAGTAGTCAACGACCCAGCACGGAAGTGACTGGGCTTCGGGGCTAAAACTTCATTTTCAGTTGACCAGCCTGATACCTTTGATGTCTAGGTTGTGTGAGTAATGACACCAAGTGGATGCGTAGCTAGTCCCCTGTTCTGTCGTTAAGGGTTAAACATCTTTATTTGGGCTAAGGACGTGCCATTAGCCGAATCAGCTCAGAAAACAAAGGCGCGTGCTAACTTCACCCCAGCAATGGGAGTGGAATTGCTTAGTTTCCATCAACAACCCGCTTCGCAAACACGACCAGAAGCGATCGATTATACAGCCGTATCCCTTCCCCCGTTTCCTCCTACCGCTTTCGCGCTCGTCAAGCGCTGGAGCGCGGGTCGCTCGCCCAGAAGAAAGAGGACAACTATAGAGAGAAATTAGCTCTCTGGCTCCGGGGCCTTCTATTAACTACTTTCTGACTACTGTCATCTCAAGTCTGTTGGATCGGCCGCGCCTGATGTGCGCCGGGTTCCGTCCTCACAACAGGGGCATTCATATTTTGTTCTTTAAAACAACCGGGAAAATATCTAGATTGAAACCAAAAACCTTAAATCGGACTTTGCCGCTAGCAACCTTTGAGGCTGCTTACCAGTTGTTACAGCAAATGGCTGAAATCCCAGGGGCGATTTGGCTGACCGAGGATGCGATCGCTGATTGTCAAAATCTGGAAAATTCGTCGGACAGGTTTGCAGCAGTGGTATCAGAGCATTTTAGCGCGCTGCTGCGGGGCAATCTATTAGATGAGTTCGCAACAAACGGACACAAGCACAGCGAAAAAAATCTCCATTCGCAATTGAATGTGCAGTTGACTTTCGACCCCGGGGCGATCGCCAATTTCCTGTCTCCCCTCGCCGACAAACTCGCAGAAATAAAGCCCGCACCCTCGTGGCAAATTGACATTCGCGCCCTCAAACAAGCAATTAAAAATATACAGCCCAACTCGGCAGTTCTTCAAAGCGAATTCACCCTAAATTTGCTGGATATTCTCGCTGCCAATCCCAGCCCAAATAATCGCCTGCCCCTACACAGCCAAACAGAAATAGAGGGAACATCCGCGCCCAAAGTTATAGATCCAGAAATGCTACAGAGCCAGATTGCCGAAGCCGTCAATCAATTACAAATTGCCAGTCCCTGCATTTCATTTTGTCAGCCAGTAGAAGATGCTTTGCAGCAGCAGCTAGAACAAGAGCGACTTTTGAATCAGGTGACAACTCAAATCCGCCAGAGTTTGGAATTGCCTGTAATTTTGTCAAAAGCAGTCGAGCGAGTGCGAGAGTTTTTGGAGGTCGATCGCCTGTTAATTTATCAATTTGAAAAAGTGCCAGCCCCGCACAAGGGCGAGTTAGCTAAAGAAATACCTGCTGCGGTTTCTGGGTCTGGCGAAATCCAAGAAAAATCCGGGTCTTACTTGTATTTAGGTCGCGTTACCTACGAAGCTTTAGCCAACGATGCTATCTCGTCTGTACTGAATTTTAGTGATGGCGCGCAGTGTTTTACCTATGGAGTCATTGACCGAGAGAAATATCGCAAAGGTTTTGCTTTGTGCGTCGCGGATGTGGAAACAACTTACTCTTCGCACCCTTGTTTTTTAGAGTTGATGCGGCGGGCGAAGGTGCGGGCGAAGTTGCTAGTGCCGATCGTAGTTCAAGACGACTTGTGGGGGCTGCTAATTGCCCACCAGTGTACTTTTCGGGAGTGGGAAGAAAGCAAAAAAACATTTTTGCGACAAATAGCAGAACATTTGGCGATCGCCATTTACCAAGCCGAACTTTATGCACAAGTGCAGCAGCAAAAGCGCACCTCAGAACAGCGCGTAATAGAGCGCACGCAAGAACTGCGCGATGCACTGGTCGCCGCCCAGTCTGCCAGCCTCGCCAAGAGCGAATTTTTGGCAGCTATGAGCCACGAATTGCGGACTCCTCTCACCTGCGTCATCGGCATTTCCGACACGCTGCTGCGGTGGTCTTACGGCAAAGTTGGCAGTAAAGAAGTGCCAGTGCAAAAGCAGCGGCAGTACCTGCAAACTATCCGAGACAGCGGCGACCACTTATTAGAATTAATTAACGATATTCTAGATTTATCGCAAGTAGAAGCTGGAAAAGCAGTATTAAAAATTAGTGAATTTTCACTTTCTAAATTAGCTTCTCAGAGCCTGCACGCCCTCAAAGAAAAAGCTGCGGCTAAAGGCGTGAAACTGCTGCAAGAACAGCGGATAAAACAAGAGTGCGATCGCTTCATCGCTGACCCGCGCCGCTTGAGACAAATTCTCTTCAATCTTTTAGGAAATGCGATTAAGTTTACTCCCAAAGGCGGGCGAGTCATCCTGCGAGTTTGGGTGACAGAAGATAAAAATCGAACGCCGGCATTGCGACAGCCCGGTACTGCACCTGCTGGCAGTACCGCTGTTTTTCAAATCAAAGATACCGGCATTGGAATTCCCGAAAATCAGCGATCGCTTTTGTTTCAAAAATTCCAGCAGTTGGATTCCCCCTACTGCCGCGAATACGGCGGCACCGGTCTGGGATTGGCTTTAACTAAACAGTTAGTAGAGCTTCACGGCGGCGCGATCGAAGTTAACTCTACAGTTGATGTCGGCTCTACTTTTACCGTTTTTATACCCATCCAAACTCTAACCAAAGATGAATCCACAAAATTGACCTATGAAAAATCCAATTCATCTTTACCGCTGCATTCTTCCTCCTTGCGGGGCAGTCTCGTACTCGTCGAAGAAGATGAAGAAACTGCCATGCTGATTTGCGATATCCTGACAGCCGCAGGACTGCAAGTGGTGTGGATGATTGAAGGTTCGGCGGCGGTGGAACAAATTGAACTTTTGCAGCCGAATGCTGTGGTTGTCGATATGCGTTTGCCCGGTATGAATGGCTGCGAAATAATTCACCAACTGCGCCAAAAACCAGCTACTGAAAATATCAAGATTCTAGCTTTAAGCGCTGATAAAATTCCGGCAGATCAGATATCTTTTGTGACGGCGGGAGCTAACGATTGTTTGGCTAAACCGATTCATCCCGAGCAATTGCTGGACAAAATTATTTCTTTAATGGCTGGGATGGGTAATGGGTAATACAATTTTAGATTTTAGATTTTAGATTTTAGATTGGGGAATGACCACGAATTTCAAAGGTGGTACCCGCCACGCGATTTATCCCTGGAATCAATCCAAAATCGAAAATAGAAAATCCTCAAGAAAGAGCATTTATCCGTGGGGTCGCCTCTAAAATCTAAAATCTAAAATCTCAAATCGATTGACTCATTGGATATGGGTTGGGATATGGTCTACAGTTACATTCTTTTTTTGAACTGGTATAATTTGTAATTCCCAATTACCAATTCCCCATCCGCAATTCCCCATGATTAATTGTCAAATTCCTACAGGATTAATTGTTTCTTGTCAAGCACCTGCTGATTCGCCGCTGCACGATCCGATCGTAATTGCGGCAATGGCTCGAACCGCCATCAATCGAGGTGCATCGGGCGTGCGGATTGACACTCCGGCTCACATTGGGGCGGTGCGAAAACAGATATCCGCTCCCATAATTGGGATTTGGAAGCAGCAATTGCCGGGATGCGAGATTTACATTACTCCTCGGTTTGAAGACGCGCGGGCGATCGCCGCTTCTGGAGCCGATATTATCGCCGTTGATGCTACTGAGAGAAACCGTCCTGCTGGCGAAGAGTTAAAGACATTAATCGGGCGAATTCACAGTGAATTGGGCAAATTAGTGATGGCGGATGTAGATACAATAGAAGCTGCGATCGCGGCAACGGAAGCTGGTGCAGATACTGTAGCAACTACTCTTTTTGGCTACACTGCTCAGACGGAAAATTTATCGCCGCCGGGATTTGATTTGCTTGCGGAAATGGTAGAAAAGCTTAAGGTTCCGGTTATCTGCGAAGGCGGGATATCGGGGCCGGAAATGGCTAAAAAAGCATTAGATTTAGGAGCTGCGGCTGTGGTTGTCGGCGCAGATATTACTGGGATCGATCTTAAGGTGACAGCCTATAAATCGGTGATGGGAAAGTAAGTTCGGCAACGGATTGTTTAACGGATGTAACGGATGTAACGGATTGAAGGCAGTTCGGCAACGGATTGTTTAACGGATGTAACGGATGTAACGGATTGAAGGCAGTTCGGCAACGGATGTAACGGATGTAACGGATGTAACGGATGTAACGGATTGAAGGGAGAAGGAAGAAGGGAGAAGAAATATTCGGCGATTGAAATCGCTTGTAGGCCCAGGAAACGCGCTAGCTAAGGGTGGGAAATATCGGGCGATTTCTATCGCCCTCGATCGGGAGAAGTTGCTAAATCAGTACGCCGTCGATCAAGCTGCTAACTACAGCCAAGGCGATCGCCCCCAATACCGCGCTCCAAATGCCCATCCGCAAACTAAATCCTTCAACTAGCTTCGCAGCCGAGGCAAAAACAATCACGTTCATTACAAAAGCAAACACGCCGGAAAGCAACCCCAGCGTCAGCAAGTTCGGCACGAAAAAAACTGCTTTCAGAATTGGCAAAATTAAAACATTCAACATTCCCAAAACCGCAGCGGAAATTACTGCTTTCGGTGTGCTGTCAATTTCTACGCCGATCGGCAGTTGAGAAATCAGTAGCAAGCTGCTACCCGTCACCAGCCAAGCAATCAAAAAATCGATCGGTTCCACAGCGCTCGTACCTCCTTAACAGTTGAATTGTCAAAAAAACCTGATATTTAACATCTACCTTAATCAAACAATCCGGCTGATTCGTCTGCCAACGGGCAGAATTTATGTCTGTCACTAAAGAGTGAGAAGTTACAATCGCTGTATCATCGGCAAAATAATCCGGATGGGAACCGTATCAACCTGTTAGTTGAATAAAAAGAGCAGATTAATTAATATGGCTGGCGATTTTTCTTTTAACTCTCAAGTCCGATTCGACAAAAATGCCTTGGACAATGCTTCACGGCAACGCAGCCGATCGCTCCAAGTTATGATTTTTATGCTGCTAGTCACTACCTTGGTGACGCTGCCGATATTTCGTCTAGCCGAACTGCAACTGGTACAGGGAGCCTACAACCGACAGCGGGCGGAAAATAACCGCATTCGCCCTGTTTCAGTCGCAGCGAATCGCGGTCAAATTTTAGACCGCAACGGCAAAATTTTTGCGGCCAACCGCGTATCTCGATCGGTCTATGTGTGGCCAAAAGAGCGATCGGCCAAGGAGTGGCAAGAGATCGCCGCTACACTGGGCCCGATCGTCAAACTTCCCGCCGCCGAAATTATCAAAAAAATCGATGCAGCAGGCTACAGATCGGCCCTACCAGTGCGAATTAGTAAGGATATCGATGTCGGTACTTTCGTCGCTTTGGGAGAACAAAGTAATGCTTTGCGGGGAGTTGAAATTCGCGTAGAATCGAGCCGAGACAATCCCAACCAGCAATTAGCAGCTCACCTTTTGGGATACGTCGGCGAAGCTACTTTAGAGGAATTAAAAGCTAATCCTGGATATCCGATGGGGATGATCGTCGGTCAAATGGGAGTGGAAAAATTAGCCAATTCAACTTTAGAGGGCGTTTGGGGAAACCGTTTAATCGAGGTAAATGCTAAGGGCGAAGAAATCCAAGATTTAGGTGTAAAAGACCCTATTCCCGGCAAACCGGTGCAGCTAACTTTAGATTTAGATATGCAGAAAACTGCGGAAAAAGCTTTGGGCAATCGCCTGGGTGCAGTTGTGGCGATCGACGTGAAAACCGGAGCTCTTTTAACAATGGCTAGTTGGCCGACATTCGATCCCAATATTTTCACCCGCAAGGTGACTCAACAAGAATGGGATCGACTGCAAGGGCCAGACAAACCATTTTTAAATCGGGCAGTTCAAGGTTATCCAGTCGGCAGCACTTTTAAAATTGTCACTTCTGTAGCGGGGATGGAGTCGGGCAAGTTTTCTCCTGACTCGACTTTGGTAAGTTCTGCTTCAATTAATATCGGCGGAATTTCCTTTAACGAACACGGCGCCGGTTACGGCCTTATCGGTTTCCGGGATGCTTTAGCCTACAGCAGCAATACGTTTTTCTATCAAGTAGGGATGGCTGCTGGCCCCGAACAAATGGCGAAATGGGCTAAAAAAATGGGCATTGGCGGTACTATTAATTTAGACCTTTTGGGGATAGACGGCGCCAATCACGGTCAAGTTCCGATCCCAGCAGAGAAACAGAAAATGTATGGGGAAGATTGGTACGTTGGGGATACGGTAACAATGGCGATCGGTCAGGGTTTGGTACTTTGTACTCCCTTAGAATTGGCCGTGATGGTGTCAACTATTGCCAATGGCGGTTGGCGAGTGCAGCCGCATTTATTGGCTTCTCAAACCAATACGCCTGTTACTAAAAAAATTTCAACAGGTATTAAGCCTGCAACTTTAAATGTCGTTAAACAAGGATTGATTGACGTGGTGAAAAAAGGTACAGGCCGCGCCATGAATGACGGTACTATTCCTTTAAGTGCTGGCAAAACTGGGACGGTGGAAATGCCCGGTCATCCTGACAATTCTATGTATGTGGGTTTTGCTCCCGCTGACAAACCCGAAGTTGCGATCGCAGTTATCGTTGAAGGCGGAGGATATGGTGCTGTATCGGCGGCACCAATTGCTCAAGAGGTATTTAGAACCTATTTTCAAAAGCAGGGTTTTAAACCTACTAATAAGCCTCTCTAGTCCTTAGCTAATTGTTGAGTCTTGACTGTTGACTGTTCAAATTTTGTGCCATACATCGATCGCACTTTTCCAAGATATCTTGGAAAAGTGCGATCGCTCAAAAGTTTTCCCCTACCAATCGTCTCACTTCCAAGGTCGATAAATTCATCATTTGTGCCACCTGTTCCAGACTCGTTCCAGAATTTAAGAGTTGAGTTACGAGTGCGCGCAATGTTGACTCCGCTGCCAGTCGTCCCAGGTTTTCTTCCTTGTAAGTCTTCAAAGGGGTAAAAGGCGGTAAAAGGGCGATCGGCTAATATTGCTCTTTAGTAAATGCAGTATTAATGAAGATGAAGATTAGTTCAATTTTCTTAAAAGTCAAGAGCCTGGTATGCCTAGCAAGTTTTCCCGCCTACGTTGTTTGATTTAATAATATAAAGAAAGTTCACGAGCCGCTGTAACAGCGGCTCCAAGTGAATTAATAGACACAAATACCTAGACGTTGGCACCCATCATTCCTCTCACTGCCATCGGGCATAATAGTGTGGCAGAAAATACATTCTTGTTCCAGCCAGTATTCGATGTCTACACCGGAAGCACCGAACAAATTAGAGCGATAGAAGTTGGTCTTCTCCACCAGGGTTTCATCCAACTCGGCACGTACCAAACAAGCATGAGTCAAGTCAGCTCGATCGAGGATCGATTGAGCGAGGGTAGCTCCATCCAAGCGGGTATGTTGCAGGATGGCGTTCTCCAGAGACACTTCAGCCAATTCGGCTCCAATCAGGTAACTTCGAGAGAAGTCAGTTCCAATCATCGAACCCTGCAGAACAGCCCCGGAAAAATCGGCATCGCTCAAGATTGCTCCTTCGAGATATATGAACGCACTAACACGAATCCCAGCAAAGTTTCGCTCGCCAGCAGCATAACGTTCGAGCAATTCAGAGGCACTCATTTCAGTAAATAGCGATCCTTTCATAGGTCGTCTTCTCCTAAATCTCCATTACTCAAGAATAAGATAAACTATTAGTCCGATGTTGACACTTGATAGGCTCTGGAAAGACACCGGATTCTTGCTTTTGTGGCACTTATCTAGACTGAAGTTCCCCTCAACCGCCCACAAAATCAAGCTAGCAAGTGGAGGGTGATATCAAATCCGGTTAAATGCACATAGTTCAGTAGGGGCAAACCCCCCGTGGTTGTTCTCTCGGTACTGTGGTTAATCTTTCCGGGTTTGATATGAGGAATAGTTAAAGGAACTGTAATGTGTTGAATATTTAGATAAGTCCCTACCTATTTCATAATAGTTCTGCTAAAATTAACTAATATTTTATATGAAAAAAAAACCGTGGTGGACGAAAAAGAGTCAACGAGAATCTACGACCTGCGAGAATTACGGAGACGGTATATAGCTGGAGAAAGAAATTTTTCGGGTTTCGATCTGAAAAAATTTCATTTTTCCGAGTTTTTCCTGGTTGATATCAACTTGAGCGGTGCTAATCTGGAAGACGCTAGTTTGGGGGGGGCTAATTTAATTAATTCTAACTTGAGCCATGCTAACTTAGAAAGAGTATGGCTGGATCAATCCTTACTGATTAAGGCAAAATTGAGTAATGCCAATCTCAGGAATGCTAAATTGGTTAATGTTGACTTGACGGGTGCCGACTTAACAGGTGCCGACTTGACGGGTGCCGACTTGACGGGTGCTGTGCTGATTGACACTAATTTGACTGATGCCAATTTGACCGATATTAAAACAACAGAGCAGACTATTTTTCATCAAGTGACTATGCCTGACGGCAGGATTCAAAATGATTTAAACAGAACGTTGTCTGCTGAAGAATTGCTCCGGCGCTATGGCGAGGGCGAGCGAAATTTTCAGGATAAAATATTGCATCGTGTAGATTTGAGCGGTGCTGACTTGCGTGATATTGACCTGAGTCGTTCTCGCTTAAGCTATGTCAACTTTAGTTGTGCTTGTTTGGAAAATGTTGGCTTGGGAATGGCTATATTTTCCGATTTCAGAAATGCTCGATTTAGTCGGGATGAAGATTGGTTGGGTGTCTATTTTTTTTATTGCGATTTGAGAGAGGCTAATTTATCAGGAGTTGACATGAGTTATTCTCAATTCATAGGAAGCAACTTTTCGGGAGCTAAAAATTGTCTTTCTGGTGGTCTCCAAGGAGATGTATTCTTTTACCAGACTACTTGGACAGATGGAGAATTTATCCCTGGTCCAACGAGTGCTACTTACCACTGGCGTGGTGAGATTAGGGAGGGTGAATTTTAAATTGTAATAATTAGTCGTAGGGATTACATCTGTTTCAAAAAACAGGACTTACGCAGAGCATTGAGAAAATTGTAATGTTTTGAACATTTAGATATCTCCCCAACCTATTTCATAATAGTTCTGCGTAAATCCTGAGCAAGTCGGACTTAGGGAGGTGGTGGAAACGAGAAATCGCTCTGTTGTTTAATTCGATTGCGAACATCTTCAGGAAGATTTGACAAAAAGTTAAAAACCGTGTCAGAACCCTGAGTATTCAGAAGATTTTCAAGCTGATTAATAGAAATCTTCCAGGTATTTGGTCTTCGCCATTGTTCGGCACTTGTTATAGGCTCGCGGTTTTCCCCTAAGAGTTGATTAAGTGGATTGGGGACTGCTGGTTTCCCGCTCCAATCCGTGTAAGGTTCTGGTATGTTGGGCGTAATGTACGTGTAACTGCCAAGAACATCTTGTACCCCAAGACTTGATTGATTGGAAACTAAGATTGTTTTCCAAGTCCACCCAGGAATGCGAATTCCGTTAGCTTCTAAATTTGTAGGATCTGTATTTCCTTGATTGGGCGCTTCCGTAAGTAATTCAGGTGCTCTAGTTTTTGGCTGGATAGACCAATTCTGTTCTTTAGTATCAAAAACACCAGCAGTAATATCAAGTTTTTTGTTGTAATCAAAGATTAGCTGCTCAACTAATTTTGATTCAATTCTAGACCATGCAGGCGAAATATCTGGGTCTAATCTACCTCTGTTATTGGGAAAAAGTCGGTTATTGTCGAGCGCTTGCGGGATTAAGTTTGTGCTTAGGTAGGTAGCCTGAGCATCTTTCTCATTTCTGTTTCTATCTTGGTTAGGGATAAGATGACCTCTATCCAAACCCGTTCCTGTATACATTATCCCATCAATTCTAGGCCAGCTCGGAACTTGAGGACTACCAGGCAAGCCTGGATCGGTTATGAATGGAGTATTTGTTCTTTCCTCAACTCGATTTCTCCAAGAGCTGTCAACTTTCCAACTTACCCAGTTAGGAAGCCCAGTAACGGCATTATAAGATGAGGAATACTGCGGTTTTTCAAGCAACAAATTGGTTTGATATAAATTTTGATCCGGGGCTTTAATATCCCATCTTGCTTCAGTTGGATTTCCCAATCTCAGGTGGTCGCTCTTAAAGAAGACATTATCTAGGAAAACATGGTCTCCTCCTTCTAATTCAAACTTCAAAGTAGCTGGTTGACCTCGGTAAAGTTGTGTCACTTCATCAGGAGTTTGCAAGTTAAGCTGGAAAGTTTCAAAACCTTCTCGACCAAATCCAATCTTATTAGCATTACCTAAGTAGATATTAGTCGCCCGATCGAGATTTGCTGGGGTATTGACATTTTCGTTGCGGTTGAAAGGGAGTTTTTGCAAATTGCTTTTAAGGTCTATTGTGGTTTTTGCGATCTCTGTACCTGTTGTCGTTTCCAACGTGACGTTCAGGTTTCCTTTTTTGACAGGAGCATGAACATCAAAGCGTAAATTTCCCCAGTCAGGAACAACAAACCGATTGTGAACAATTTCTTTGACTCCGTTGGCTCCTAGTTTAAAGGCATAGTCTGTTTCGCTTTTTCCTTTAATGGACTTTACGTCCTCCAAATTTTGAACCAAATCAATATTGGGATTTTGTTGACCGTTGTGGAATGACCACCCAGGTAGCGCGTTAGAAATAGTTCTGCGAACCTGGCTCAAATTCCCCCCAAACGGATCGGTAACAGCATCAAAATTGCCGTTGAACAGAGTGGGAACAGTATCATCACCGCGCATTCTGGCACTGTAAGTATTGTCAAAACTTAGCGGCACTCGCGGCTGCATTTCTGGCCGCAAACGTTCACCGCCACCATTTATAGAATAAAACCATCCAGTCCCAATCCCTTCCCAAGGAGCCTCAGCGCTACCTTGGACAAAGTTTGCGTCTGTATGATTTGGGGTGTACCAAGGGTTGACACGGTTGGGATTAGTATCGTAGAAATTGGCATCGAACAACACCTCGTAAGCTCCATCACTGCGGCGGCGGTAAACTGGATCTTTGAGCCAATCCACCGCATAGCTGGGTTGCGAATCCGTTAAACCCAGATTCGCACTGCCGGAATACCAATTGAGAACTCGTCCGTGAGTAGCGCCCAAACCGCCCCCAATTATTGGAATAGCATCGGTTTGTCGGGTGAAGCCCGCCCGACTCTCAGCATAGCCCGTTTCCCCAGAACGAGTTCCCAGAAATTCGACTACATCGGGGACACCGAGGAGATTGCCATCTTCATCCTTCGGAAATTTGAGTCCGGGTTGATTGCTAGTATCTTCTGGTGGTAAAAGGTTAGGAATATTTCGACCGTTCGGAGTAAACGACCCCAAACCACTCGGATCGGCTGTAGTTTGGTAGTAATTATCGGCAAATGTAATGCCTTCCCAAGTCTGCACCTTGGGTTCGTAGAAGTTCCTAAACCCTCCAATCCCCACCAGCGAAAGACTCTCCTGATCGAAGTCGTGGGGGTCGATTGTCGTAACTTGAAAATCGCGGCCGAATTGATTTGTTCCGCCTGCATTGGGGAATGCTGTCAGCAAGCGCTGCACAATTTCACTATTAACAACTGTTCCGCGACTGAAGCCAATAAAGTGCATGGGAGAGTCGAACAAGTCACCCTGCTCTCGAATCAGTTTCCCTTCGCTGTCGTAAAAGCGCGGTCTCCCTTGAGAATCGAGTCCTCCAATGGTTCCGCCCAAAGCTTGGTCTAACTGCACCAGCGAGGTGTAGAAAGCATCTGCTGCACCTTCTGTAAAACCAGAATCAGGCACGCTTGATTCGTTGTTTTGAGCCCAATCAGGCAGAAGCACTAAAGATTTGTCGCTGTAATTGTCAGATATGTAAGTAGCTAATTGTTCGAGGTAATTTGTTGTGGTTTCTGGATTTTGACCTGCGGGGAAGTCTGGCATGACAGCCCCATATTTATCGACAGGAACCCAGAAACCTGTGCCCTTATCGTAACGAAGAATCAAACCCCCACCCCCTGCATCCGCGATGTTGTTTGCGATGTCAAAAAAATTAGGGGGAATTACTGCTTCTGCAACTATCGGAGGTGTAAAACCGTGAGTGAGAACAGTGACGCTTGTGAACGGAGAAAAACCGCTTTCTAGTTGGGTATTAAACTCCCCAAAATCAAGATTGCGCTCTCCCTCAGTGTTTATTGCTTCGACAGCCCAATAATAGGTTTGACCTGCTGTGAGAGTCCGGTCTGGATCGAGGGTAAAATTGTTGTTATCTCCAAACCTGTTACCTCCATTCCAAACCCACTCACCAGAAGGCTTCCAAGTTGCTGTGAGAATGCGGTTCGGATTAAAGTCATCAAACTCTTGCCACGGAGAACTCAAAAATTGTCTTTTTTCCTCTTGAGTTAAGCCGGAATCGGGCAGCGCTTCAGATAAATTGACAACTTGGTCCCAAGGCAACAGACCCTCACCTTCTGGGAAGGTACTTACAAACAAATTAACTTCGCGTATTTGCGAATCAGGAATGTCGAAATTCCACTCAAAAGTCGGAGTCAAGTCATTTATTGTATTCTCACCTGGCCCAGTTAAATCCAGCCAATCCAGCGGTGTCGCCGCCAAACCGCGAGGGTTAGTCACAGAAACGGGAGCTCGCTTGCTACCAGGCGGCACGCCGTAAGTATATTGATTGTTCGCGTCGGTCAGAATCTGAAAATCAGCAGCAATACTAACTGCCGGATTAATATTGTCAATTGGTATCGCCGACAAGTCCGCAACCGTAGCATTTCGGGCCGTAGCGCTGTCAAACAACGGCAGCCCGACACCCCGACCTTTGGCATCTACTTGGAATTGACTGGGGTTGGTCAGCGTTTTGACAAATTCCTCCACATCAAAAACATAAACTTTGCCGCCAGCACCGCTTAAATTTGGATAGGAAGCGTAAAGGTACTTGCTATCACTTGAAAGCGCTAAATCTGTAGCGAATCCATCTGGAATTGGTCTTGTTCCCGCTACTAATTGCGGATTTGTTAGCGGGTCTTTAATAATGCCGATGTTGCTGCCGGCCCGCGGGTCTCCATCTACGCTGGGTAGTTCTTGACCGAAGAATTTCGTGTCGGAATTGCGGCCGACAACAAAGGCATAACTGGCATCCGGCAGTACCGTTACCGCGACTCCCTCATTTACATCAAAATAATCGCTAGCAAAACCCAGCCCTAAACTTGCATATCGGGTGGTAGCAGCAAAACTCACCGGGTCATTATTAGTAATGTCCAGTACCCCAAATCCGTTGCTATCTTTGCCGCTGTTCGTAAAGGTCATGGCTAAGGGATTGACGGTGCTGGCTATTCCTTCTACTCCTTCATCGGCTGTGATACTTCCGATTAATTGATTCCACTTTTTGGGGTTCTGACTGGGGTCGCTGGGTCGGTCTTTGGGGTCGATGTTAACAGCATAAATTTTGCTGTTCGAGCCGTTTGGTGCAGTAACAAATAGCTTTTTGCTGTCGCTGCTAATGGCTATTTGTCGCAAACCGCTTGGGGCTGTACCGACTGGGATGGTTTCGGTGACTTGGTGATAGGTTGGTGAAAACGGGTTGATATCGAGAACGTAGATGGAGTTGCTGCCGATTTTTCCGTCAGCGATGTAGGCGTATTGGTCGCGGGGGTCTATGACTATCGATCGAGGTTCTGCACCGCTGGGCAAATTTATCGGGTTAATACCAGCAGTATTCGGCTGAGTGTCTATCTGTTGCCGCGTCATCGGATCGACCACAGCAACGCGCCCGGAACGATCCATCGCTACATAAGCACGGCTGCCGTCACTGGTTACAGTTAGTTCTCGCGGTCGATCGAGTATATCATCCGTGCCTACAGAAACGCTGGCAATCGACAAGTCGCTGCTATTAGTAGCTGTGACGACTGATTCGGGATTTGCACCGTTAATAATTGCGATTTTATCTGTTGTCCACTGCGCGGCAAAGATGTATTCTGTATTGTTTTCTATTCGGTAAGGATTGCTATCGTATTTAACTTCTGTGGCTGGTTCTGAGGGATTTGGGCTAACTTTTTCGTTTTGCTTGCGGCTGATGACGATGCGCGATTCACCTAACGGTACGGTGTTGGGAACTTGAACGGCGATTTCAAATTGATTGTTTGCCAATTTGCGACTTTTGTCTGTCAAAACTGTTCCTTCGTAAGCTTGTCTGCCTGCGAAAAATTTAACGGTTAAGTCGCTGAATCGGCTGCCTAACGGGTCGCTCAAGTTATCTACTAATACATTAGTACCCGTGATGAAGAGAACGGGTTGATTGTTGGGAAAAGATTGATTGTTGCTGTCTGTAAACTTAAGTTCGGCACTTTGGATGATGGGAGGTGCTTTGGGATTAGAAGCTGTTGGTGCGAGTTGGGATGCGCGTCTTTCGCCGATTAAAGCATCTTTGTCTGAGTAGTCGAGATCCCTTTCGCCTATAATTTCCCCAGTCAGAGCATCCAGTTCGCTATTTTTTGCGGGGGGGGTAAAATCTGTGTTGGGAAGCTCTGACTCAAACTGAGGGAGTTGGAAAAGCTGGCGATGTCTTCAGCGCTATTGTTGTCAGCGGCCCGAATTGGAGGGAGTGTTTGTTCTGAGATGTTGCTGGCGTAAGCTTGACTATTGAGTAAGTTTTTGGTATCAATCTCGAATTCTGGGGCGAGGAAATTCTGAAACGGATCTTGAGAGTTAAAAGGTGAATCTTTAACAACTTTCATGTTTAATTTCCGTAGATGCGAGTGAGCTGTTTGCTTGTGATAGTTTCAAACTAACTAATTGATGCGCTTCACCCTTCATTCAAGAAGAATGTGTGGATTCGGACTTAATCAAGCTTTTAGTGCGTGATTTTTATTGAGCTGCCAAGCTTTTATTAAGAATAATGTTCCCGTATTTTCGGCAGCAAGTCAATCACGGGAATTACTGATATTTTCCGTCGGCTACTGGAAAACTGGCAGTGTCCGCAACAACTTAATAGCAGAGCATAGGTGAAGGTTGCTGCGCTAGTTAGTTTGTTTGACTGATAAATTGTGATTGAATTGTTAAAATTTTACAGATTCTTTATCAAAGCAATGTACGTTACTCAGCAAAAATACTTAGATTGTTGTCGGCTCGCATTTCAAGCCTACTCAAATTTACTGCCTGGAAATTACGGAAGAAGGGGAGCATCTCTCTGTGGCTTTTATAGTGCGAGATATTCAATAGTTCGCACTGTAAAAAAAATGCTTTTTCCAAAAATGATATGCTCCCTGTTGTTCCTTTGTTCATAATAAATGAAAAAATAAGCTGTCGCGCATCTAAATTAGATTTTTAGGGCGGGCGGGACGCCCACCCCACAAAACTTTTAATAAAAATTACTATACAAATTAGATGCACGCCAGCTTAAGCTCACACCTAAACATCAGAACGTTCTTGAAAGTAAAGCTTGACAGCTTCTACGCTGTAAGTCATGTAATCGGGGGTGATGTCGCTTTCAGCCATTGGCTCTCCGTCGCTGCTGGGATATTCAATTTCTACTTGTTCGGCTTGAGTTAAAATTGTCATTTTTCAATTTTCCTCAAAGTTATTAATTTAATGTCGGGTAAATAAGCGTTCTAAGGTTTCTAGTGAGAACTTGATTCCTCGTAGTTTTATGAAAACTTCAGTCCTGACTACAAACCTATTTAATTGTGGTCGTGACCGCTGACATGATATGATTTAATGCTAGCATTCTGTCGGAGCTTGCAAAAGTTTGAGATTACTCACAAAAATCAACAGCCGTAAGGTACGCAGGGCTCACGCTACATAATTAGGTTCTGCTTCCTGGACTGTAAGGCTGGTAAGATGGTGTACAGATACAGGCTATTTAAATTCTAATTAATCCCTCTGTCTAAAATAATCATTTCCGAACCAACAACCGGACTTCTAGCTATTAACTTGCCTTCCCTATTCGCAATTTCTAACTTGCTGAAATCAAGGGAGTTAGCCTCCTTCCACATCTTCGTTGCTAGTTGATTTTGCTCAACTTCGCTGAGTTTGTACCAATCTTCAGCGACTTTTACCGTCAAAATGCTGCTGGAAAAATTAGCTTGAACTGACTCAACTAAACTGCCGCCCAGTCGATTCTTAATGTCAGTAACTTGAGTTTGAATCGCAGCAATCAGAGACTGTTCGGGCGTCAGCGGTGGCGGCGGGATAATTTCTACTGGTTGCGGTTTTTCCGGCGCCACTAAATCGGGCAACTTGCTTTTGAATTTAGTAGAGATTGGCGCTGACGGTGCGATCGCCTCTGGCGATTTTGGCGTTCCCGATGCCATAAAATCGCCAAAGGTTGGCGGCGACTGCTGCGCTGCTGGCAAAGGCACTTTTGCTACTTTCTCCGGCGGTTTTGCCGAGAAACTGTTGAAAGTTAAACCGACTGCAACGATCAGAATTGCGGCTAATGCGGCGTTTAAAATTGGATCGGACAGCTTCTCGTTGGCAGATGGTGGCAGTAGCGATCGCACAAGCCGTACAATACTTTGCCAAAGTACAACGACTTTCTCTAAAAAACTCCCTTCCGGGCGTTGGGATACAGGCTTTTTCTCAACTTTTACAGCAACTTTTGGAGGCACGCTGTTAACTTCCGCAGCAACAGCCGGAGGAGTTGCTGTTGCTGAGTCTGAAGCGGTGGGCGCGATCGGCTTTTGGGGCTGCAATGGGGGTTCGGCTGCTAATTTTTTCTCTTTTTTTCCCAAATTCCCAATCGAGGCAATCAAAGCTTTGATTCTCTGATTTTTTGGAACCGCGCTGCTGGCATTTTGAGTTTTGCTGCCAGTGGGGGCAGACTTTGCAGGCGAGTCAACCTCCGGTGTCGGAGATTGAGAGGGTTCTGGAGTTGACTGGTTTAGTTGTTCTTCTGACATTTTCTCTGCCTTGGGGCGTTGCAAATATATCTAAAAGCGATAAATTTTAGTTGAGCCGTCTCAGCCTTAATTTATCATTTAACTTAGTTGTAACCGAATCACAATGAGTATCAAACGCCGTCACTTTCTAATTTTAGGCAGTCTCAGCAGCTTAGGTTTGGTCGGAGTCTGGAAAATGTTTCAGCTTCGGACTGCCTGGGGTACAGACGCCAATGCTGCTGTGCCTTCTAACGTTGAGGGAGAAAGGGCGATCGTCCCTTTGCCGGCCTCACCGCCTATTTTACGCTTTATTTCGGTAGCCGACACCGGTACGGGCGCAGAAGGTCAGTATGCTGTGGCTGAGGCGATGGCGCAATATCACCGGGAAAACCCTTTTAATGTTGCTGTTCTCGCGGGCGACAATATCTACAATAACGGCGAAATTGAAAAAATTAATGCTGTTTTCGAGCGGCCTTATCAGCCGTTATTGCAGCAAGGTGTAAAATTTTATGCTTGTCTGGGAAATCACGACATCCGCACTGCTAACGGCGATCCGCAAGTTAAATATGCGGGTTTTAATATGCAAGGTCGCTACTATACTTTTCGGCGCGATCCGGTACAGTTTTTTGCTTTAGATACCAATCACAATGCGGATTGGGAAAATCAGCTTGCTTGGCTGGAAAAAGAGTTGAGTCAGAGCACGGCACCTTGGAAAGTTGTGTTCGGCCACCACCCGATTTATTCCTCTGGCGTCTACGGAGTGAGTCAATCTTTTATTCAGACTTTGACGCCTTTGTTTCAAAAGTACGGCGTGCAGCTTTATATCAACGGACACGAGCACAGTTACGAACGCACTCGATCGATTAACGGTACGACTTATTTAATTTGCGGTGCCGGCGGCGGCACTCGTCCGGTGGGGCGTTCTGAGTGGACGGAGTATTCTGCTAGTCGGCTGAGTTTTGCGACGTTTGATGTCTATGAAGACCGGATGTTTGTCAGTTCTATCGGTACTGACAAACGGGTTTTTGACAGGGGAGCGATCGAAGTGCGATCGGCTTAATTCAGATTGTTTTCCCAGACATATCAGATGAAGGTATTTATGTCAAGGTGCTTTGGTCGATCTATTTAACTGCGACTTACACCTTGAATCAATATAACCCTTTCCTCTTGACTTGAACAAAAATTCAAGTACAATGAATTGTTCAGCGTTAGAGGCATCTGAGTGAAAAGCGATACGTTAGTAAGAGGGAAAATTAATCCGTTAGTAAGACCTTTCTTAAAGTGGGCAGGAGGTAAAAGGCAGTTATTGCCAGAAATTGTTAAGTATGTTCCCAAGCTGACAAGCAAAAATACATACTATGAACCTTTCATAGGTGGAGGCGCACTCTTGTTTGAGTTACAACACCAAAAAGCTGTTATCAATGATAGCAATAAAGAACTGATTAACTGCTATCAAGTAATCAAAGACTCCTTAGATGAGCTGATGGAGGAATTAAGCAAGGATAAATATAGCAATAGCGAAACGTCTTATTATGAGATGAGAGACTTAGATCGTTCAACGAAAAAATATGAAATTTTGTCTGAAGTGGAAAAAGCAGCACGAATCATTTATCTAAATAAAACCTGCTATAATGGTTTATTTAGGGTTAATTCCCAAGGTCAGTTTAATGTTCCGTTTGGTAGATATAAAAATCCTAATTTTTTAGATGACGCTGTTTTAAGAGCTGTGAACAAATACTTAAATAGCAATAATATCACGCTGTTAAATCAGGATTTTGAAGATGCTGTAAAAGATGCCAAGAGAGGAGATTTTGTTTATTTCGATCCTCCTTACGATCCTGTGTCGGAAACAGCTTCTTTTACTGGATATGATGTCAATGGCTTTAACAGAGACCAACAAAAACGACTCAAAAAAGTGTTTGACGATTTAAATAAAAGAGGTTGCAAGGTAATGCTGAGTAATTCCTGTACAGATTTTATTATGAATTTGTACAATGATTATCAGGATAAAATTAAAAAAGTTAGGGCAACGAGAAGTATCAACTCAAATGCCTTGAAAAGAGGTATGGTTGATGAAGTATTAGTTTTGAATTATGAAATTCAGGATAAATAAATATGAGTAAAAGCCAGAAAACTGCCAATGACAAAGCTTGGGAAATATTATTTGAAAGGCATAAGATATTAGAAGAGGTAGAGAAAAATGTTTTTTTTGAAATAGCATCTGGTCAAATTAATCAAGAAAGAGAAAGCAGGCTGATGGCAAAGTTCGATCACTCGGTTAATTTGCCAGATATCTTTCGAGACAATCATCTATCCATATTGCCAATTTCTCGTTCTAAATACGTTATTGGGAAGTTTGATACACACTTTGAAGTTAAATATGATAGTGAAATTGAAGTTATTCCTTTTGAGTTTCCTCCCGGGATAGAGAGTATAGATTACACAAATTTATATTCTGAAAGTTCCGCATTGCACTGTGCATTTAATATCGGTATTATAGATGATTTATTCGGCGAAAAAACAGCTTATACTGTTTCTGGGAGAATGTCTACAGAGTCCTTTGATTTTAATATTATAAATTCTCTCGCCAACGAACCATATTCAATCAAAGTTAAAAATTCGCAGTGTGAAATAGATGCAGGATTTGAAAGTGAAAATTATTTTATATTGATAGAAGCTAAAAAATATTTTATTAAGAATTTTTTGATTCGACAACTTTACTATCCTTACAGATTGTGGTCAAAAAAAATAACTAAAAAAGTGATTCCAGTATTCATGACATACTCTAACGACATTTTTAGTTTTTTTATTTATGAATTTAGCAATGATAAAGATTATAACTCTCTCCAACTGATTACACAAAAGAATTATACGATCGCTCCCGAAGAAATACAACGGAGTGATGTCGATCGGGTATTCAATAATATTAAAGTAATTGCAGAGCCAGATGTTCCATTGCCACAAGCTGATAAATTTGAGAGAGTAGTAGATTTATTATCATTGTTATTAGAAAGAGATTTAACTAAAGATGATATTACAGAAAACTATGAATTTGACCGCAGGCAAACTGACTATTATACTAATGCTGGTCTGTATATTGGACTGATGGAAAAACATGAAAATTCTCTAACAAAAAAGCCCCTCTTTCGCTTGACAAGTGAAGGAAGGTCAATTTTACATAAAAGACCTAAATTAAAATATCTAGATTTGATTAATAAAATTTTAGAAAAAAAAGTTTTTTATATAGTATTTGAATTAACCCTTAAACAGGGAGAAATTCCGCCCGAAGATGCAATATGTAAAATAATCTCAGAAAATCGTCCAGATATTAATAATACAACTATAAAAAGGCGTAAGTCTACTGTCCAAGGCTGGATTTCTTGGATATTGTCCCAAATCAAAGACTAAAATTCGCATAGTGTGATTCTCTGGGTTTTTAATATCTTCAACCTAGTTTTGCCTCCGGCCCATTTCAGAAAGGGACGCGGCAAGACTTGAAAAGGTGCGGAAGCAGACATTTATCTAGAATTGACACTCCCCGACTATTAAGGTGCGGGGATTCTTAATTCAGCGACTAACCTTTAAGTGTTGCGTCCTTTCGGCAATACTCCGACTTTTCAACCGTAGAATCCTACCAATTAACGAGCCTGATTCGCAGCCACCCCAGCGGGTCTGTCTCCAAAAGCGTACTAGAATACTTATCTAGAGTTTGGGTATGCCCTACCCTACTTAACAATCCTAAAAATAGTTGGTTTTGACTGGTTTAAGACTTACTGAATTCAGCCTCTAGCTGTTTAAAGAGTTTTCGCTGCTCTGCGTCCCCCGGTTTATGCCTAAAAGTGTGTCTCATGTCTTGTTTCACGATGGCAAAGGAATTTGACCTTGACTTTTATACTATACCCCAGATATCGGAACTTATCGGACTTTTTGAAAAAAGTTTTAAGAAATTAAAGCTGTCCTAGAAGGACAGGGTTTTAAACCCAAATTTTTGATAATATTTATCACAACTAGAACTCAATATAAATACTTCTGAAGTTGTCACCGGAGGTTGCGTGGCATTAAACAGACAGTGCCGGAGCGATCGGCGAAAAGTTTTCGTTAGAATTATATATGTCAGCCTCAACGGCAAAAATGCCCGATCGCCCGATCGGCAGATTTAGCTCCGGCTGTGCCAAAATTGTCTAACTCGCTCACAAGTGTTACCAGTCAAAGACCGTGCTGTGACACTTTACCCCACCAAGCCAATGCAAGATTTTATTAATAACGTCTCTCGCTACCCGCGCTTTTTCATTACGATATGTCTGGGAATTTTCTTTTTCCTGTTCGAGCGACTCAAACCCCTGCTCGATCGACCGACAACTGCGATCGCCCTGATTAGTTCGATTGTAGCGACTTTTGTCTTTCTAACTTTTACACTGCGGGCTATGTTAGGCCTGAGTTCGGTTTAAAGCCTGCGCTTGAACGCAAACATCAACGGCAAATTCAGTTAAAACACTAACTCCCAAAGTAACTGCCAACTCTTGCAGGCGATCGCACACTTAGCAATAGTCGCTGCGATAGATTGGAAGAGGAAAAAAAATGCGCTAGTTACGCCAGTGCTCCTCAACCAAGGGGCAGGCAAACATTACCGAAGTGCAGGACAAGCGTTTGGGGCTATCAACATTCACTGGGGAAATACTGCACCTCTGTTTCCCCGGTGTCCCACTCAATCATTAGGAAGCGGCACACCCCGCCCCGCTTTCCTCTCCCGTTAACCTGACGGTATCACGAGAGTTTCCAGCGGACAAGAAAGATGAAGTTTGAACATATCTATCAATTTTTTCAAGACCCCCCTCCTGTTTATCTAAACAAGGAACTAGCTGTGTGTTACATTCTCTCCGTGTTATTGCGCGGAGATTCCTACGGTACAGAACTGATTGGCCAACTAGAGAGGGAATTCCCCATCTACCGACTTTCTGATACCGTGCTCTACAGCGCTCTGAAATTCCTCGAAGATGAAGCCGTAATCACCGGTTACTGGAAAAAAGTAGAAGGACGCGGCCGCCCCCGCCGGATGTATCAAATCCTCCCTGAGTGGCGGCACCAAGCTCAAGACCTCGCTCGTCTCTGGCACGAGTACATCGGTCAGGGAAACGGCGCGTCAGATCGTCGAGCCCGCGCCCTGGAAACTGGTCACACAGGTTAGCCGAGTTGGAATCGGATGCCTAAACCCTGGAGATGCTGGCGCTACTTGCAAAGCGATTTGCCCGATTGCCTTCGCTTTGCTCGCCCGCCGCACAGCGATTAAAGCAGCTACACTACGTCAGGACTTACGCATTGTCACTTGAGAATTAGCGACGATGGGGAGATATGGGAATTGGGTGATGGAGAGAAAAACGCCTTGCAGAAGAAGCTTTCTGCGAATCTTGGTAAAAAAGTGTCTGCGTAAGTCCTCGATCGCTTTCGTATGTAAATTTCTGTAAAGTAAGAGTAGATCGTTTCAATTACACAAACTTCTACCGATGGATACTGCTGTTCTTCCTTCAACATTTGTGCTGACGCTACTGCTGGCTGTTGGCTTGTTTTTCTTCATCAAGGCTTCAGTCAAAGATCGAATCGAACAAGTCAAGCTGGCTTCCGAGAGCGCCCAAGAGTCACTGTTAACCGACTTACAACAGTATTTTGCCCAGAGAGCTTACCGAGTTGCATCCGTCGATGCCCCCAACTATAAAGTCACGTTTGAGGGTTTTGTGCGGCCGAGTTGGTTTCTAGCTATTTTTCTAACTCTGCTGAGTGCCGGCGGCGCTCTGTGCTTGGGACTGGTTTTGGGAATGCTAGTTCCCCAGCAGGGTCAAATTTTCCTAGCTTTGGTACTGCTGTCCCCGCTAGCCGGGGTATTTTACTGGAAAAAAGCTGGACGCTCTGAGCAAGTCTCGCTCAAACTCGAATCAGTTGCTGAGTCGGGAAGCCAAACCAAGAGCTTGGTTACTGTCAGAGCTCACCGCGATGAACTAGCAGCCATGCAAAAAGCTTTAGATTTGAAACCGCTCGATTAAAAGTTTGACGCGGAACGTTTTTTGATATGCTAGATGCCGTAGTTACACTTCTAGCTGACAAACCGATAACTCAAAAGCGGCTCTCTCGTCGATCGACCCGTGGCTGTTTTTTTGATCCGCTTGTTCGATCGACAAAACAGTCAAAAAAAACCATTATCGTGAAAGTGCCAATTGTGGCGATCGCTCGCTGCTGCGAGCGAGCCTGTTGCGATGGCTCCCCATACCCTAATTCCTAAGGACTTTTCGCATAAATTCAGTTGGCACTCTCCAGACAATGAGAACTCTCGCGCTGTTGTTAAAAGACTTAGAAAAACATTGCTGTCAATGTTTTGAGCTAAACATTTTGAGCTATGCGCGACCCGCTGACACCACAGGAATTTTTTCTGTGGTAGCTTCCAACATCACCTTTAAGCTGGGAAACAAGAAATGGTTCTCTTCTACGTATTGGGCTCCAAATAAACCTTTTTCAGCCCAGAAGTATCTGTCAGTGGTATGCTCGTTACGCTTGACTAACAGCAAAGCTGGCGGAGCAATGCCTTCTGCATGGATGAACTTGCGAGCCGCTGTTACGGGTTTATCTTCGCCGCTCTCGATGCTATATTGAGGCACACACTCTAAAATTCTGCGTCCTTCTTGTCGGCGGCGACTCTTGCGTTTGCGTCTCCTGGCCAATTTCTTTACCTCCTCTGTGAGCAGACAGTATGAGCAGACAGGTTGTAATGATAGCTACCAAATCCGAGGCCAGTATATCCGTTCTAGCTCAAAAATTCAACTGTTTTTAATATATCGACATAATCTTAACATTCGTGCCGATCGACAAAAGTGTAGCGTTTGTGGTATGGTTTGGCCCAAATTCCGCCAAAAGCCAAGGTTGGGGATCGGTGGAAGCTTCGCGGACGGCGATGCGGGGCAATCTGGGTTCATGAAAGCCCCATGCCTTCAACATAGCTGCCTTCTATCAAAGGGAAGAAACCTGAAATCTAGAAGTCTCTCATCAGTAATCGGCCGCCGATCGTTTGTAATTTACTTAGAATTCCGTTAGATATCTTAATGTGGCGCTCATGTTAATGCCAGCCAGTTCAGAATTTGTCAAACTTTGCCGCTCGCAGGTAGCCATCGCCGTTAGTTTGGGAGCGAAATTCAGCGCGGTATACCTGACACAAGAGTTGGTAGAAGGCAGCGAAGCAAAGTTGGTGCCGATCGCAGTTTACCCAGAAACCTCAGCCGAATCGGAAGAAAATCAGGGGTTGAGGTTGCAATCTTCCGAAAGCTCGACAGTGAAACCGGTACCGCGACTGCTGGCGCAGCCTGTTGGGGCTGTGGAAGAATCAACGGTAGGGGCGATCGCACCCGAACCGCTTCCGGGTAATGAGCGCAGTTCCCATCAGTGCCAAGGCCCGGAGAATGTGTGGCAGCAGCGCAGGCAAATTGTGACGCCTCTGATACACGAGGGAGCTGTAATGGGACTCCTAGTCAGCGGTCGGCAAGACAGGCCTTGGAACGAGCGAGAAGAGGCTCAAATACAACAAATTGCTCGCACCTTAGCCCTAGCCTGCATTTTAGACCAGCGCTCGCAGTGGATGCAGCAGGAATTGGGTACGAGTCGGCAAATCCAGGCTCAGGTTTACGACACGATGCACAATTTGCTGCACCAGTTCAAAAGTCCGCTGACAGCGTTGCGAACTTTTGGCAAGCTGTTAGCGCGGCGGTTGGTACCCGAAGACAAAAACCGCAATGTGGCTTTTAGTATTGTCCGAGAGAGCGATCGGCTGCAAGAGTTGCTCGGCCAGTTCGATCGAACCGTTGACACCGGCGAAGCACATCTCAAACTGCGATCGGGCACTTCAGAAAAAGCAATGTCCAAAGTGGAATCAATCCGGCATTCTCCTCTGTCGCTGTCACCTGCAGCCAATTTGGAGGAATCCTGTTTTGTAGCAGAAGTCTTAAAACCGCTGTTAATTTCCGCCGAGGCGATCGCATCTGAAAGGAATCTGAAATTGGTAGCCGACATAGAGGCGAATTTGCCGCCAGTCTCAGCGAACGATCGAGCTTTGCGCGAAGTTTTGAGCAATTTAATTGACAATGCTTTGAAATATACCCCTGCCGGCCGCCAAATTTATATTAAAGTAAGGTACAAAGCAGCGGATGGCGATCGGGCAGGATACAGCCAATTGCCTGCCATAGCAGTTGCCGTCAGCGACACAGGTTCCGGCATTCCTCCCCAGGATTTAGAACATTTATTTGAGCGGCACTACCGGGGAGAAAAAGCGCAGACCGAAATTCCGGGTACAGGATTGGGTTTGGCGATCGCCCGCGATTTAGTCCGCCAAATGCAAGGAGAAATAGAAGTATTTTCCCCCGTCAATCCTGAATGGCTGCCCTCTTCTGAAACTCATTTATATCCAACCGATCGCGGCACTACATTTGTGGTTTGGCTACCCGTAAATAAGTAACGATCCCTATTGATGAGAGACATTTTTTATGAAGCATCTGCATTTATTCGATAAAATTCCCAACTTTTCAAATTCTTTAGAATTTTTCAAAAAACACTTTTTTCGTGTACGGTTTTTAGCTGCTTTTAACATTCTGACTGTTCTGATTTTGGGCGGGCTGAGCGTATACGCAAAACTCAACAACCAGGGAGACGGAGTTGAACGCCTCTTTAGCGATCCTTTTAATTTCTGGTTCCCTTACGAAGGCATTCTCACCGGAGTTTCCGAAGTCCTCTGGTGCATCCCCGTAGCAATTTGTGCATTTACTTTCGGAGTGCTGCGCCAGAAAAATCCGCGCAGTCGATCGGCGATATTCTTATTTTTTAGTGCTTTACTACTCGGAGTCTTTTTCCTGGATGACAGGTTTCGGATGACTTTGATTATTTCTCGGTTGGGAATATCTAAGAAAATAATTTATTTCTGTTATGGTAGTGCCGTTTTCCTTTACGGAGTTAAGTTTTGGCGATACATCAAAACCACTCCTTACCTGCCATTAGTCGCAGCATTTCTCTTATTCGCGATCTCCAGGTTTGAGGATATGTTAAACTTGCAAAATCAAGGAGTACACGCGATGTTAGAAGATGGCACTAAATTATTAGCTCTTCTGAATTTAGCCCTGTATTTTTGGCACGTATGTCATCAGGAAGTTTGGCGGTATTTGCAGGAAACCGAAGCTCGTTGAGCAGATGGTATTACAAAAAAAGGCGTTGCTGAATAATGGTATCACTAAGCAACGCCGGCTATCGCCTAGTACCAAAATAATTTCTTTGATTTTGATATGGAATTGAAACATCGGCCAATTTGAGATAGTGAATTAAAAATTGAAGGGAAGGTCTTAGCAACTTGTTGCCTGATTGAAAATAACAAATATTTTTGGGTTTCACACGAGCTAAAGAATGTCTTAACCTTATCTTTTCGCCCTCAACTCTTGTCGTATAGGTTTGGCTAATAATTTGAGATTCCTCGCTAATAAAATTAGGGTAAACTTTCCAGCCATCTGTTACATAAAAATAGCATTTCTATTTACTAACAAGAGTACAAAGTGGTTCCAATGTTTTGCATTACGAGCGCCTAAAACCATTCCTAAAATACCTGGTTTAAAGGGGTATAAATATGTCCATAACCAAATGAAAATTTTTCAGCCGGCCAATGTTTCTAATTCATCAAATTCACCCACTTGTGGATTGGTCTCTGTGCGCTAGAAGACAATCCGAAAAAAGTTTTCTTACTTGTTGGAGCCAATTAATTGTCGTATGATGCACATTTTGACTCTCTCAATTCCTCGAAGACTCATACCATTGACATACATTGTGAGACATTCAGGTTTAACATTTTTATAGTAAGCTTTAGGATGTTGATAGCAATCTATAAATTGTCGGCACAACCGAGACAAATATAATTTTGTTGACCTTTTTTATGACCATTTTTATTAACAGAAGTTGACGGAAATTCAGGAGATTGCATAAGCTCTGCGTTTAATGAGTGTTATTTTTTGGCGATCGCACTATAAATTTACCATACCCTAATTCAGCACCGCCCTCATTGATGTATCACTGGGTTCATAAGCTTTCACTATTTTTTTACGAAATTTGATCGCATAAAGTTTCATTTTTTCGGCCGATCTACGCAATGCAGTTTACTACGTATACGTGGAATATGCTGTATTTTTACCGCACAGTTGGTAACGCCTCGGAAGAGATTGTTAAAAAATATATTGAAAACCAACACAATTAAGTAAGAAGAATGTGCCTAAAGCCGCATCAATTCCCCACCCCAGAAAAAGGGAGACTTGATGCGGGAAAAAATTCTGTCAGAATTCCGATTAATCAGGAATTAGCAATTACCCTATTCTCATGCAACTGAACACCGGTATACGCTCAATTCAGCCAGATAAGTTTTCTAGGCATTAGCTACGGCGATATTAGTGGCTCTACAGATAGTCGGCAGATCAATAATAAACTGCGTTCCCTGCTCAGGCGTAGAAATACACTCCAATTGACCGCAGTGTTTTTCTATCAGAATTTTTCGGCTGATGGACAATCCCATGCCTGTACCTTTTCCTGCGGGCTTAGTAGTAAAAAATGGAGTGAAAAGTTTAGCATGAACGTTATCTGTCATTCCCACACCATTATCAGTAATTGTTACGAGGATGTGGGAAGCCGAGCTAATGTTATCATGCGAACTGCCGGGTACAACTTCAGTCCGAATCAAAATCTGGGGGTGAAAAACTGCACCATCTTCTCTACTTAGTCTCTCTTCTAAAGCATCTATAGCATTCGCTAAAAGGTTCATAAACACCTGATTGAGCTGACCGGCATAACAGTTCACAAGCGGCAATACGCCATAGTCTTTTATCACATTAATAGCAGGCCGATCGGACTTAGCCTTTAGTCGGTGCTGTAATATCATCAAAGTGCTATTAATGCCTTCGTGGATATCTACTGATTTAATTTCAGTTTCATCCAACCGAGAAAAATTGCGTAGAGAGTGAACAATATTGCGAATGCGTTCGATCCCTAACTGCATGGAAGAAAGCAATTTTGGTAAATCATCTATGATAAATGGCAACTCTGCATCTTCTATTTCATGGATAATTTCTGCTGCTGGTTGCGGGTAATGCCTTTGGTAAAGATTCAACATATTAATGAGTTCTTTAATATAGTCGTTGGCGTGGGACAGATTGCCATAAATAAAGTTAACCGGATTGTTGATTTCATGAGCGACACCTGCAACTAATTGACCGAGACTAGACATTTTTTCACTTTGAACTAGCTGGAGTTGTGTTTCTTGGAGTTCTTTGACAAAATGCTCTAAGGCAACAGATTTTTGGTGCTCTTTTTCTTCACTGATACGGAGTGCTTTCTCTACTTGTTCGCGCCGCTCTATTTCAGACAGCAAATTCTGACTGAGAGAAAAACTTCTCAAAGCTGTTAGCATCGTAGTGTATAGCTTTGATGTCGTTAATTCAGTTTTAGTTTTATAGTCATTAATATCGTAATTAATAATAATGCTTTTTTCAGGTACTTGTCCGGGTTGACCCGTGCGTAAAATAATTCGCACTAACTGATTGCCTAAAACTTCTCGGACATATTTAACAAAGTTTAAGCCAGCATCATCTGTTTCCATAATTACATCAAGTAAGATGATGGCAACATCAGGATTTTCTTGGATTAGCTGTTTAGCTTCACGAGCGGAGTAAGCATTGATAAAAGTTAAAGATTTATTTTCAAAGACAAACTTCCTTAGTGAAATTTCGGTAGCGGTGTGAACTTGAGCCTCATCATCTACAACTAAAATTTTCCAGCTTTCACTCAGTTTTTCTTCTGTGGTTTCATCTGCAAACAATATCTCGTCATCCGAGTCGAGTCCTTCGGCAAAGAATACTGTTTCTGGAGATGGTTTAGTTAACAAATCGTCAAAATCACTTTTCATTGCTTTACACCTTTATTTTTTACTAATGTTTAGGTTTTAAGTTAGAAAACCTGTTAAGAAAAAGGCAGAAGGGAGAAGAGTTACACGGCAACCTTTTCAATCATCCTTATTTTACTTTTAATGAGGTGGACTTACTGAGGTATTTTCCCAGTAAATGGGAATTGTAACTTTACATTTGTGAATCAATTTGCATGGGTAATTTAATAATAAACTTGGTTCCTCTTCCCACCTCACTTAGACATTCAATTTCACCTTTTAGTTTTTGCGTGACTAAATTGTAGACAATATGTAACCCTAACCCACTGCCACCTTGACCGCGCTTAGTGGTAAAGAATGGCTCAAAAATTTTACTTAAGTTTTCTGGGGGAATACCTTTACCTTCATCGGCGTATTCAAACCTTAGCCGATTATCTTCTTGCTCCCAATCAAAAATTATTTCCCCAGAAAGCCCTGGTTCGTAGGCATGAATCAGAGAATTGATTAGCAAGTTTGTCACAACTTGGGACAAGGCTCCTGGATAAGAAGTTATGGCTATTTTGCTATCTCCCTTAATTTTAAGCGAATGTTGGCTATTTTTCAACTTGGGTTTTAATTGTAATAAAATTTCATCAAGATAAGGTCTGATCTGGAAAGTACGTCGTTCTTCGCTAGAGCGATCTACTGCTACTTGCTTAAAGCTTTGAATCAAGGCTGCCGCCCGCTCTAGGTTAATTAGAAGTGCCTTACTGCTTTGGGTAGCAATATCGACAAACTCTTCTAAATCCGAGCGCTTCATTTTGCCGCTTTTATAAATAGATACAAATTCGGTAGTATTTTCTGCCAAAGCTGAAGCAACAGTGACACCCACTCCGATGGGAGTATTAATTTCATGGGCAACACCAGCAACTAATCCTCCCAGAGAGGCCATTTTTTCAGATTCGACTAACTGAGTTTGGGTAGCTTTTAAAGCCTCTAGGGTGTTCGATAATTGTTGAGTGCGATCGCTCACTAATTGCTCTAAGTTTTGATTAAAATCCTGTAAATTTTTGTAAAGTTGAGCATTCTCAATAGAAATAGCAATTTGGGAAGATAAAAGTTTTAACAACTCAAGCCGATCGGTAGTAAAAGCCCCTTCAGTCAGGTTATTTTCCAAATAAAGAAGGCCAGTCAGCTTACCTTGGTGCAGCAGAGGAGTGCAAAGAATAGACTTCGGTTGAGTAGCTGCAATATAAGGATCGCGAGTAAATTGTCCCTCTTGAGCCGCATTATTTAACACCACATTTTCCTGAGTGCGAATCACATAATTAGCGATAGCACAAGCCAGCAAAGGAGTTCCCCCAGAAGCTGCTTCTGCATTGAGAGGAAGCGATCGCAGCACGCTAACCTCATCCTCCTGCACCGAACCTTCCGCCTCAATCGCCCAGTTTCCCGCTTTTTCTAAAATCAAAAAGCCTTTTTGCGCCCCCGCATTCTCGATCGCAATCTTCATCAACCTTTCCAGCAACCTACTCAAAACAATTTCACCCGAAATCGCGAAAGAAGCTTTCATCACCGTAGCTAAGTCTAGCGTCTCTCCCAAATTGTTGCTAGTAGTCGCCGTCGTGGTGCGGTTAACTTTTGTTTGAGTAGTTGTCTTCCCAGAAATTCTCGCTATTAATTGAGGATACTTTTCCTCTAAATACTCAACTTGACGTTTAGCACCCCAATATTGGTAGCCATAGTGAGCTTTAGTCAAGTAAATTTGGGCAAACTCTTCTTTATCTTTCCCCAACCAAAACTTAGCAGCAAGAAACGCCGCCAGCGCTTCATTCTGAATAAAATCACCCTCTCTAGCCTCAGAAGAAGCGCGATCGTACAAATCCATCGCCTCCAAATCTCGACCTGAAATTCTCGCCATTTCTGCCGCCACTAGCGAGAATTTATGTGCAAAACTTTCCGAACAGTTATCCGCCCAAACTTTGATTAGTTTCTGATTAGCTTCTAATTGCTGCCAGTAATCTTTTCGCTCCGATTCAGAAACCTCAGAATATAGAGCCGTTAAAATCAGACAGCGGTAAAAATAATGATGAGCACTAGAAATATGACCCATCAAATAATCGATCAGCCCTGCCGCCCGTTCAGATGCTTCTAGCGCCTCACTGTACTGTTCGTCAAGATAAAGATTCTGCGCTTTTAAAACATAAAACTCGCACAGCGCTGCCATACTTTTACGCTCATGAAAATTTTCTAAATGCTGTTTTTCGCTAACTTCATCCTCTTCTCCCATCAAATTCAAAATTGCTATCTTATTAGCAATAATAATATCAATCGCCCAGAGATTTTTAGTATGATAGCAGAAATGGAGCGACTTGCCAATATCTTCCAAGAGATTATTCAAATTCATGCCCTGGAAGAAATAGGTAATAGTTTGAAACATCCGGTTATAACCAGTCCATTGCAAATTGCCCGATTGCAAGCCAACTTTATAACCTTCGTTATTAATTTGGGCCGTAGTTTTGAGAGACCTCACCCAGCAGTTTAAGTAATTGGCAAATATCACACTATCTTGGCAATTTTGAGACAAATTATTTGAATTTTCGCTCAGAGTCAGAGCGAGTCTGCCAAACTCATAAGCAGATTGGTAATTCCCTAAAATTGAATTCAGGATAATTCCATAACACGAATAGCAGTAAGACCCTCCCGCTACAAAACCGTACTTGAGAGAAAGGTTAATCGCTTCGATCACAGTCAACTTCCACAGTTCTTGAGAGGAAAAGAACGTTAGCGGCCCCATGTTTCCCAATAATTTCATTGCCATTAGTTGAGCCGGATCTTTCATCTTTTCGGCATTAATTAATGAAGCAATTTCTTGGTTTGCCAAGCAGGCTGTAGCTGCCGCCATTTCCGCATTAACCGCCTCGCTTAAATTATCTTCAGCCAAATCTATGCCCAGCAAGTGCAGGGCTTTTAATCCAGATTGCACTGCTGCTTCATATTTACTCAAGAGAGTGTACTGCACGATCAAAATGTTGTATATTTCGGCTTTTTCTAGCTCGGATTTTGCCCGGGCAAATGCCACTTTTATTAAAGCTTCTGATTCTTCAAAATTGCCGTTTAAATATTCAGCCTCTGCCAGCTCCTTATGAAAGGTAAAAGCTAGTTCGTAGGAGTCTTGCCAAATATCGCCCGGTAAAATTTCTCGACCGATTTTTAAGTAATCTCTGGCAGCAGCATAAGCCGTTGCATCTTTGGCTTTGCGAGCGGCTGTTAAATTTAAAATAGCTAGTTCAATTTTCTCGTGTTCGTCAACGATTAAATTCCGACCCGAATTCAAATGATCCGCAATTTCAAAAATTCTTTCGGCTCGTCGCTCGGGAGAAATATTTGCCAGTAACAGACGACCAATTTGTAGGTGAATTGCTGTTTGCAGTTGGGAGTCAATCAAAGCGTAACCTGACTGCTGCACGCGGTCGTGCAAAAATTTATAAGTAGTAATTACCAAGTCTGAGTTAATTATTTCTGATTCGGCAGCGCCTAACTCAGAAGTAGTTAAGATTAATCCCTCTTGGATGGCTGGCAAGAGTTCTTGAAACGTGGTCGCCCAGGATTTTTCATTAATAATTGAAAGAGTGTTTAAGTCAAAACTATTACCCACGCAAGCAGCCAAACGCAAAACTTGCTGAGTTGATGCGGGCAGTCTTTTCAATTTTCCTAGCATCAATTCAATGACGTTATCAGTAATGCCTACTGATTCAATTTCTGAAATATTCCAATCCCAGTTTCTTTCTTGAAAATTGAATCTTAGCAGGTTTTCTTGATAGAGAGTTTTGAGAAACTGATTGACAAAAAAAGGATTGCCTTGAGTTTTACTGACCACTAACTCGGCTAGGGGGAGGGCTGATTTTTGGTCTTTACGCACGGTATCACTAATTAAGTTACTTATTTGGTGAAGGTGTAGGGGAGCTAAAGTAATTCGCTCGATTCTGGCACCTTGATTTTGCAGCTCGTCCAAAGTCATCATTAAAGGATGAGATGGGTTGACTTCGTTGTCTCGATAAGCACCAATTAGAAATAGATAGTTCGTTGGCTCATCTGCTATCATTACTTGTAGCAATTTCAATGTAGCGGCATCAGCCCATTGTAAATCGTCGAGAAAGATGACTAAGGGATAGTCAACTGAACAAAACACGCGGATGAATTTGAGAAATACTAAATTAAAGCGATTTTGTGCTTCGGTAGCGCCTAATTCTTGTACGGCCGGCTGTGGGCCAATGATTAATTCTACTTCCGGAATGACATCTACAATGATTTGACTGTTAGCGCCAACCGCAGCTAATATTTTTTGTTTCCAGGTGTTGAGTTGATTTTCGCTTTCTGTTAAGAGTTGCTTGACTAATGATTGAAAGGCTTTGACAACGGCCGCGTAAGGGATATTTCGTTGAAATTGGTCGAATTTTCCGGCAATAAAATAACCTCTGGCTTTAGTAATTGGTTTATAAACTTCTTGTACTAAGGCGGATTTTCCAATGCCAGAGTAACCGGATACTAGCATCATTTCGGTGCTGCCCCTGCTGACTCGCTCAAAGGCTGCTAATAAGGTTTCTACTTCTGTTTCTCTGCCGTAGAGTTTCTGAGGTATCTGAAACTTATCTGTAATATCTTTTTGGGCGATGGCAAAATCTGCAATTGCTCCCGTAGTTTTTAATTGTTCTAGGCATTCTTCTAAGTCAGCGATAATTCCCCAAGGGCTTTGATATCTGGCTTCAGCGGTTTTCGCTAATAGCTTCATCACAATATCAGAAACAGCTTTAGGAATTTCTAGATTGATTTGATGGGGCGGTACTGCTTGTTTGGCAATGTGACAGTGGATTAATTCCATTGCATCGCTGTAATCCCAGGGCAATTGCCGCGTTAGCAGTTCGTAAAAAGTGACTCCTAATGAGTAAAAATCAGTGCGGTAGTCTATGGCTCTGTTCATTCTGCCTGTTTGTTCCGGCGATATATAGCTAAGAGTGCCTTCTAAAACATTAGGATTTTTCAGGGTAGGATTTTCGCGCTTTAAAACAGTAGAGATGCCAAAATCTATAATTTGAACTCGCCCTGTGGTTGAGTTAATAATAATATTGCTGGGATTGATATCTTTATGAATAATTTTATGTTGATGAATTTCACCTAAAGCCCTGGTTATTTTAATAGCTATTAATAAAAACTCTTCTAAGGTAAGTTGGTGAGAAGCCAATAAGAGCTTTAATGAGTCTCCACCACAATCCTCGAAAATGATAGCCAAACTGTTATGGTACCTTTCTAAGCTGTAGGTTTGAGGCACACTTTCTAGGTGAAGATTGCGTGTAATTTCGTATTCCTGCTTGTATCTGACTAAGGAAGCTGGCATCGGATAATCTTGTTTGAGAAATTTGAGAATTACCGGTTGGTTGTCTTGCTTTCTCAGTCCGCGGTAAACTAAAGAATTGTTACTTTCATGAATTTGGTTAGTAATCTCGTAGCCCGCTAAGTTAATCATTCTTAGAGCCTCTTGTTAGTATTAATACTCAATTATTTGTTGAGAAATTGTTAATTAATTAAGTAGATGTATCCTCTAGTACATAATAATATCGGAAAACTTAAAAAAACTTAAGCTTTAAAATAAAAATTATTTTTTGTTAATATTTCTTAAAAATAAGACGGCTAAACATTCGGGTCAGGAGTGCGATCGCTCCACAGTTTCCTGCAAAGGCAGGAAGAACAGAGTGAAGGGCGATCGCCCCCGATCTTCATAGGAGATTTGGGTGTTACATAATTAGAGTATGAATAGGTGGAATCACCATGAAATGAAAGCGAATGCAAATTAACCAATATCCGTAAAAACACTAAGAAAAAATGAAAACAAAACCAGATTTGTGTCTAACGCGATCGTCAATTTATCGCTGATTATGAATCCCACACATGGTTACAGTTATACTGTGAAAACGCAAGGCCTAAAAATGTATGTCAATGGTAGAAATTTTCGGGGATTAACGAATCAAGGGAGTTCATCATACCACCCTAATAACTTCGGTAAGACTTGTGGGAAAACTCCACTACCAAGGATTGCCAATCATTGTAAATGCGGCCCAATAATAAGGATGCAAAAGCACTCGATCGCCCCGCGCAGCAATTTCCGGAGGCAAAATTAGACTCCCAGAAAGCCCTTCGACTCGCAGCATCCCGTCTTGAATCCGCACGCGCCCCTGCAGCATCTGTAATTGCGCGCGCCGCAAAGCCTCCGCTTTAATCATCAAATTTCCACCGCGTCTGGGAGCCCGCAACTGCCGATAAAACTCAGTCATCAGCCCCAAAGTCCCCTCATCGCTGACTTCCCACAAACTCGCCAAAGCCGATTTAGCACCGCTAGCTACCGCCAAACCCGCAAACCCCAACTCCGCCTCTTCGTCGCCCAAAGCGGTACTGCACGCGCTTAAAACTAACAGATTCACCGGCGGTTCATTCCACCGCAACTGCCGCATTTGATCGATACGCAATTTAGTATCCCACAACTGAATGTAAGAATTTTTCGGTTCCCCGGGCTGGAATTCGCTGTGAGTTGCTAAGTGAATGATGCCAAAAGGCCGATTTGCCCGCTGAGCTTGCAAATTTCCGAGAGTAAAATCTTGATTCAAAAATGATTTTCCTTCTGAGGGCGGCGCGATCGACTCTAACTCCACCGGTACCGCCGGTAATGGCGCTTTATCTTCAAATACCGACGCCCCCATTGCCAAAACTTCATCATCCGCAATATTGTCGTAGCGAGTATCAGTCAAACTCAGACTCGGCATCACGCTAATGCTGTATTTCTCAACTAAAAAGCCTTTGCCGTCGTGAAGGGCCACAAACGGCACGCTCCGCAAACCTGCTGCCGGAATTACAATTAAATTGTCAATTTTTAAAGCTGTCAATTCTGCGGCAACTGGCGCAATTAACCAGCGATAAAGTTTTTGCGCCGTATCCAAATAACTAATGCTGCTTCTTTTGCGGGGATTAGTGATTTCGCTTTGCAGGGCGTCGGCTAGTTGCAACACCTGCCAGCGCGTTGTCGCCGGAATTAAAACGCGCTGGGGTTGAGCGTTAGCTGTTACTAACACTAATTCTAAATGCTCCCCGTTAGGAACATCGGAAACTTCTTTACCATCCGGCTGCAACCTCTGGGTCAACTTATCTTCTAACGGATGAGGAGGCTGGGATGCGAGGTGTTTTCTCACAGGCAATAGATTAGATAAATCCTGACTGGCCACCAGCACCGAACCATTTTCTTTGGCTGCTGCAGCCGAGCCACTGACCCAATTCATATAAATAATGGCCGATTTGATCCCGGTAATTTGTTCATTTTTACGAAGAGTTTCGTAAATTACCGACATATTACTAATTGGCGTTCTTGCGGGCAAGTCTAGATATTTTTCGTACTCGCGAGTAAAGATTTCCTCAAATGCTAAAACTCCCGAACCAGCAGAATCTAGCCTGCGAGAAGGAGCGAAAATATCCGGGCTAATTTCGGGAGTTTTGTATCGACTTTGCGATCGCAATTCTACTTGCAAAGATGCAGGAAGTGACTGGGCAGGATCGGGATTTACGGGGACTACTGGCACTAGAGGCGGTGCGGGAATTGGTTCGGGAATTGGTGCGGGAATTGGTGCGGGAATTGGTGGGGGAATTGGTGGGGGAATTGGTGCGGGAGTAGAGGGCGCGCCCGGTGTAATTAGGGAAATCTGATTTGGTAAACTTCCCTGGGTGTAAGTTTCCCCAAAAGCAAGACTGGGCAAAATGGCGTTTCCCGCGCCAGCATTAATGCTTCCCAGGGTTCCATTGTCGATCGCACCGCCAACTACAAACGGTCGATCGATACCGCCTCCGTGGCGAATTGCGATCCTCCCCGCCCCCGCACCTCCGGCAGTAGAAATACTCGAAGAATTGCCCGATATATCGTTGAAAACATTGTTCGAGCGAAACAAACCGGGGGTTGTCACATCAACGCTGCCGCCAGCGCCACCAGGGCCGCCTTGAGCGTTGATCGAGCCCAACTGAATGTTATCAGTCGCGCTCAGGGAAACGCCCCCGCCGTTGCCGTTTGAAGTGCTGCTGGAGTTGAGATCGAGAGCCGAAATGCCCGATGAAGAGGTGACAGCAATATTTCCGCCGATCGCCCCCGAAGCGTTCAAAGCTCCCGCAGTTAAAGGGCCGGCATTGGTTTGGAGAGCGATCGCGCCTCCTGTGCCCGCCGATGACGAGTCGATCGCACCTGCAGCAACAGTATTCCCCTCAACCCGAATCCTCCCGCCGTTCGAGGTAATATTGCCAGTCCGAACCTCGCGGCTTCCTTGCAGGTTCACGCTGCCCCCATCCGTCCTGAAATTACCCTCTAAGAGGACATTTCCTGCCTTGATATCGGCTCCCAAAGCGGTCGTGCTGTCCCCCCCGAAGGTAGCGGAATCGCGGGCGTTAACGCTCAAACTGCAGGCTGCAATTGTGGAAGCAGCCGTCACGCTAGCAGCATCGGCCGAGAGCCGGCCCAACCTCTGAGTTTGACCGACTCTGCCGTCAAAAGTAATGTTGCCGCCAGCGCGCAGCGTCAAATTATTAGCTCGGCCCGGCGTGCTGTCGAGGGTATTGGCAAAAGCGATATTGCCGGTGGTGGCGGCTAGGGCGGCGGTGCGATCGACTGTGACGTTACTATTGAAAGTCATGTCGCCAGATGTCGCAATATTGCCCGAAACCTCGGTACTGCGGGCGTTAACAGTCAAACTCGCCAGGGGTGCAGCTTGACCGACTGTAGCGCCGAACAGCACTCGCCCAGCGTCAAGTCTCAGGGCGCGAGATCCGTCTAGGCTACCGGAGAACAGAATGCTGCCGGTAACTTCCGCGCTCAAAGCCACGTCAGCATTGAGGGATGCGTTTCCTGTAAAAGTGAGATCGGCGCCGGATGTCGCAATGTTGGCGCCGAGATCAGTTTGGGGCGCGTCGAGAGTCAAGCTAGCGCTGCCGCTTGTATTCAGGGGATGGTCGATCGCGATCGAGCTGCCTTGAAGTGTCAGCGGGCTGTTGAAAGTAATGGGTGCGACGATCGCGATCGACGAACTGCTACCGTTTTCGCGCCCGATCGCGATCGAGCCGAAACCCCCCGCCAAAGCGCCGAGATCCGTTGCCGTCAAGTCCAAAATGCCCAAAATATCGCCGGTGCCACCGATCCGAATTGCTCGGCTATCGTTGGGCTGCAAGCGAATTGTTCCCCCCGCACTGCTGACAGAATTGCTGCCGCCTCTCAAGTCAATGCCGTTACCAGTGAGAGCGATATTGCCGCCGTTAGCATTGAGTCCGCCCAGAGAGATGCTGCTGGCGAAAATATTGATGTTGCCGCCTTGAGTCTCGATTGAGTCCTTGGAGTCATTGACAAAAAACACTCCGCCCGCTCTAAATGTTACGGTGTCTCCGGTTCTCGCTTGCAGGGAAAGTTGGTTGTCGGGCAAGTCTTGGAGGGTGATGTAGCCGGGGGTATCTAGAACCACGTTGCTGCCGGCCGCCATCTGTTCCAACTGTAATTCTGAGATCGATGTTTCATTGGGTTGTGGTGCCGGTTCGAGTTCTCCGCCAGTCGATCGCGCGTTGGTGTCGCCGTTACCGCTGACGATCGTAATATTTGCCGGATCGAGCCACAGATTGCCGATCGCACCGTTAGTCGCGCGGGTATCGACCTCTCCTTGGAAAGTTAAAGCATTTTTGCCCGAAACTTCTACTTTTCCGCCGTTACCTGCGGCGATGCCCCCGCGAGCACTAATATTGCCGAAGAAGCGAGTTGTATTGTCTGACCAAATTACCGCAGTGCCGCCATTGCCGCGGTCGATCGCGTTGGCTGCGATCGTAGAATCAGGACTAACATAAGTTACCAGTGCGTTCGGCACTGGTTCCATCCCCCGGAAACCGCCTCCGACGCGCACAGTACCTCCGCCGTCAGTCCCGGAAGCATTGATATTTGCGCCGAAGAGTCCGACTTTTTCCCCTAAAATATTGACTGTGCCGCCAGCATTCCCAGAAAGGCCAAATACATTTACAGAACCGGAGACGATCGCACTTCCGGCAACTGCGGACACTGTTTGACCGCCAGTGAGTACCAATTGACCTTGTTCGTTAGTCGTTAAACCTGTGGCTGACGCTGCGCCGGGCCCCGTCAGCAACTGAGGCAAAGAAACCGGGGCGAGCGCCGATTTTTCTGACTGCAAAGACGGAGTAATTTCTAAACTTAATAAATTGCCAACTTGACTGATGCGGACTGAATTTTGTCCTGGAACAGCAGCCACAGTAACTTGACCGTTGGGAGCGGATAATTGTCCTGTATTAATAACGGTGCCACCGAGCAAAGTTAAACTTTGCCCGCTGCCAACTGCCAAGTTTCCCGCATTGACAATTGCACCGACTTGTGAGTTATTAAAATTAAATTGATTGGGATTTCCCAGTAAAGCTTTGTAATCATTAATTCCGGCCGAGTTGAACCAGCGATCGCCGAACCCAATACCTGTAGCAGTTGTCGCGAAAAAAGACCCCGGCACGTTTAATCTAGCATTTTGACCGAAGACAATTCCCGCCGGATTCATTAAGAATAAATTTGAGTTACCGCCGCTAACAGAAATCAGACCGTTAATGACGGAAACATTGTCGCCGGAAATCCGCCCTAAAATATTTTGAATATTTGGATTAGTTAGAAAATTAGCAATTTGACCTTCGCTGAGATTAAATTGGCTGAAGCTGTGAAACAGATTTGCCCCGTTTCCTGACAGTTGCCCGCCGCTAATGTCAGTGCGATTTTGATCGGACTTAACAACAGTATTCGTGCCGTCAGCAGCGGGAACGACAGGTTGCGATCGCACTGCTAGCGGTAGCAGCCCAAAACCTAATGTCAAAATTAGAGCAGAACGAAAATAGGTCATTGGAGGAAGCCATTAGTCATTAGTCATTAGTTCTCAGTCATTAGTCATTAGCCGGAAGGAAGAGGGAATTCAGAAAAGCCAATTCTCCATTACCAATTCTAATCTCTTCTCGTTTTGATTTTTTTTGAGCGGTAATGTTCCGCCAAAGTGCCAATAAACTTGAAAAGGTCGATCGAACACCGCCACCGCCGGGGTCGATCGCACTCCAAAACCACCCGTTGCCAGAATGTCGAAAATTTAAGGCAAATTTTGTATTGATCTGTAACGAGTGTATTGACAAAATCCCCCCAGAGTCCTATGATTGGAGCACTGATTGGGTGGGAAAGTAAAAACCCACACAATAACTGGCTCCTCTAATAAAGTTAAAGACACAATATTGATGCTTTTAGAGACCAACCATGCAAACTCCAGCTTTCCCATTTCTAACTGAACAAATAGTAGAGCGGATATTTTCGTCAGGCGAACTGACTCGCGATGACAGACAGCGAATTCAGTCAATGCTCTTAAATGAGTCGATCGGCGACAAGGAATTGAGCTTAATTGAAAGAGTCATGGAAGGCGTAGTCAAGGGGATACTTGACGTGATGAATTAGTTGATAACAGGCGCTAACATATCTAAATGTAGGGTGCGACCGGGCGCACCTTAGCTTAATTTTAAATAAAATCGAAAGGCGAAAAGCGAAAATTCTGTCACCGTTCTAAAAATCATCATCCGGGCCGTCATCCGGGCCCTCATCCGAGCTCCGATCGCGACGCACAAGTTCAGAAGGAGGCCTATCGTTACTCCAAGCCCACCACACGCAATCGCACTGGCAGCGGTAAAATTCTTGCCACTTGCGACGGTTGAACTCGGTATATACTGGCGATCGGCGATTAATCCAGACATCAGCGGCATTCGTGCAGCTAGCGCCACACTTGGGGCAGCAAAACTCATTAGCGTGAACCGCCGTCGCAGTCCATTCAGGAGGATGTGGAGCAAAAGCTTCCATGTGTTAGAGTTTCTATCTAAACTGCTGGTAATTACGGCAAATCAAGGGTTGCTAAAGATCCGCAGAGTTCGGAATGACCTAAGCAGTGACATAAGTACGCTGTTGAGTGCCTAATTCATCTGCCCGTTATTTTTTTTAGCATTTGCCGTCAGATGAATAGTATAACTGATGTGGTGCAAGCCGTCGATCGGCATTCTCAAGTATTTCAAGGACTAGGCTCATGTCTATCTACAATCTTATCTCGTTTCTGGGCATTTTTGGCTTATGTGCGATCGCCTGGGTTTTCTCAGAAAATCGCAAAGTTCAGTATATACCTTGGCGCGTCATCATCTGGGGCATTGGGCTGCAATTAGTCTTAGGATTTTTAGTATTCCTGTTCCCCCCAACTCGCCTCGCGCTAGAATGGTTTACTAGCTTACTGGATGGAGTATTCACCGCTGCTGACTTTGGAGCGAGGTTTGTATTCGGCAACAACATTGTACCGATACCTGGCAAAGATCCGGAAGTTAATTTAGGATATATTTTTGCCTTTCGAGCTTTACCGACAGTAGTCTTTTTTTCTGGCCTCATGGCCTTGCTATACAACATCGGCGTGATTCAAATTATCACCGAACTTTTTGCCAAAATATTTTATATGACAATGCGGTTGAGCGGCGCCGAAGCCCTCAGCGGCGCTGCTAATATTTTCGTAGGAATTGAAGCGGCAATTGTCGTCAAGCCTTATTTGCCACAAATGACTCGTTCCGAACTTTGTGCAATTCTATCTTGCTGTTTTGGGACTGCCGCTTCTTCAACTTTAGCAATTTACGTCAGTTATCTCAAGCCAGTTTTTCCCAATATTTTAGGGCATTTAGTTTCAGCCTCAATTATCGCCATTCCCGCTTGTTTTGTTCTCTCCAAAATCTTAGTACCCGAAACAGGCGTGCCCGTGACAATGGGTGGCATTCCCAAGGGAGAACCGAAGCCTAAAGGCCGCGAATTTGTGGGCGACGAAATTGCCGAAAATGATGGTGAAGTCCGCGAACAAGAGACAGTTGGCGGAGAACCCATCGAACGAGTTAGTCCTTTGGATGCAGCAATTATCGGCGCTTTAGACGGGGTAAAGATGTCAGTGTCGATCGCAGCGGTTTTGATTTTGATTTTAGGCTTGGTTTCGTTAATAAATCAAGTTTTGGGAGCCTCAACGCTGACAAAGATTGAAGGAACATTATTTTACCCCCTGACTTTGTTAACCGGAGTTCCCTTTGAAGATTCTTGGGAAGCATCAGTAATTATCGGTCGCCGACTATTAGAAACAGCCATTCCGCCCTATCGAAGTTTAGCAGAAGCTGCAGCGAAAGGAGAGGTGAGCGATCGTACAGTTTTGATTGTCAGTTACGCCCTTTCCGGCTTTGCCCACTTAGCCTCTGTCGGCATATTTGTCGGCGGTACGATCGCCCTAATTCCATCCCGCCGCAAAGACATTTCCGAACTCGGTTGGAAAGCATTATTTGTCGGCACTTTAGCGACAATGATGATCGCTTGCATCGCCGGCACCTTCGACACTGGAGACGCCAGCATTTTAGGCGCTAAAACAGCCCCTGCTGCCCCCCTAACAGCCCCTGATTCTCCGAAACCATCGGCATCCCCAACCGCGAATTCAAAGCCGTCAGTTGCCCCAGCAATTGCCAGTCCGAAGCCTTCGCCAAACGCGGAAAAAGTGGCTCCCAGAACTCAAGAATCTCCTTCTTCCGAATCCAAGAAAAACCCTTAATATCTTCTCTTAACTTGTCGGGGCTGGTTTTACCAACAGTATTTGTCAATAATCGACAATCTCTCAAACCCGCCCTCACCCAACAGTAAATCCCCTCTGGACTTGTAGGGGCGGGTTAACCAACAGTATTTGTCAATAATCGAAAATCTCTCAAACCCGCCCTCACTCACCCAACAGTAAATCCCCGCATACTTACAGTTATATTTTCGTATTTTATCGAAATCAAGAACGTTGATGTAGTTTATTGGTTGGGTGGGGGCGGGTTTCTGTAGATTTTTGAGGGGAGTTAAATATTGTTGGTGAACCCGCCCCTACGAAACCGTGACCGATATTATTGTTTTTTAGGCCGATGCAAGCAATTCCCAATTCCCGAAAATTTATGAATCCCGAACCAGAAATTCGCCGCCTGTTAGATGTGATGCCCGCTTCCGGCCGCATGACGTGTAAAATTATTAATAAGCCCCAACAATCAACGGTAATTGACTGCGATTTTCCTTTACCTTGGAATCAATCTCGCCCGATTTATATTAATTTTGATTTGTGGCGGCTGCTATCTAAGCCGCAGCGGGATTTACTGATATTAAGGAATGTAAGTTTTCTGTGCAATGTTAAGTGGTTTAAACCGGATATTTATCAAGGTGCAGCTCTGGCGGGAATTGTCGGGACTGTTGTAGAATTGTTGCAGGGAGATGCGATCGGCACTGCGATCGCGGGCGGTTTGACGGGACTCGCCATGACTCGAATTTGGCGCGACAACCGCAGTTCCCAAGTAGAGTTAGATGCTGACGAAGGGGCGATTAGAGTCGCTCTCAGGCGCGGTTACAACGAAGCGGAAGCAGCCGGACATTTGCTGGGGGCGATCGAGGCTGTGGCGCAAATTGAAGGGCGCAGTTTGGATTTTAATGAGTTGATTCGGTGTCAAAACTTAAAGGCAATATCGGGTATTTCGGCGGTGGGCGTACCCGATAGTATTAGGCAAGATTGAAAAAAACGTAGATATAATCAAGACGGAAACCCCTAAAATCCACAACTATTTTAATCCTGCCAAAACGGGAAAACCTGCGCGATACTGTACCTATAGAAGGATCTGTCCGAATTGAATTAGTGGAAGGCATACCCCTTTTTAGAGCCTCCACCGCTGTCAAAAATCGCATCCAAGAACTGTTGGACAAACAACAAACTTTGCCCCTAAATCATGACGAAGAATAAGAACTCAATCTTTACGAAGAAATCGACGATTACCTCAGTTTTGTCAATCGGAGTGTCCGCAATCTTTTCTTGGGTCAGATTCAGCATACTGTGTAGAAATGTCCGCTCGCGGTCAATCGATTGCGCGATTTTAGATTTTAGATTAAAGAATTGAAGCATTGACTTGCGCGAGATAAATACGTTCGGCAAGTTTCATCGGATACACGTTTGTTTTTTATTTCTGGGTCCTGAGTCTGCTTTCGGAATGAATCCGGGGGCTTGTATCGTGGATGCTTTCGGTCAAATCCTTGAAAATATCCAAAATCAAGTTCGTCAGAGAGCAAAATGTCTGTGCGAATATAGTCATGGCTCCGAACAATGGCAGTACGTAGAGTTTACTATCAAACACATCATTCCCTTAACTAAAAATGGGACTAAGCTGTTCGGGATTTAAATTGTATGTCAAAAAACAATAAAACAATGAGTGGGGTGGGCCTATGAGCCCGCCCCGAATATGCAATTTAAATGCGCGACAGCTTAACGATATTGACAATTTGGCACTAGCTTGCTTTCACTGCAACCGCAATAAATCTGATAAAACTAGAGCGATAGATGCTCAGTCAGACGTAGAATTACCGGGTAGTTGTGAATAGTAATGGTCGCGAACGAAGAGAGGCCTTGTCACGATCGACAAAATACCAAATTGCACCGATATGGTTGCTCAATTTCTTCGAGAACCACAAAGTTTTCCGTACTAACCGCCCTACTCGCTGGCGTAACGTGTTGTTAAATCGCTCAAGATAACTGGTTTTCCCCGTTTCCTTGCCCACGGCCTTACGGCCGCTTGCTGGGTAGAACCTGTTCATAGGCCTCCCAAAAGTCGGTGTAGCAGACCGCACATTGCCGAGCAACAGCCGATAAGGATTGCCAAAGCTGCTGGGCTGATTGTCGAGAGCTCACACCGGAATAGAAATCACAAACTCCGAACCCTGACCGAGGGAACAATTTACGAGTAATGTACCTCCATGTTTTTCCATAACAATTTGGCGGGCAATAGACAATCCCAATCCAGTTCCTTGACCCACAGCCTTGGTCGTGAATAAGTGGTTAAAGATGTTTTCCTTGACTTCGGCCGACATCCCCACTCCATTATCCTTAATCCGAATCACAACCTGATTGTTGGATTCGCTCAGAGCAGTTTGAACCGTGATTTGATTGGGTAGGGCTTTAATTTCACTAAAACTCCGCCCCTTATTTGACTCCTCCAGAGCGTCAATGGCATTGGCCAGTACATTCATAAATACCTGGTTTAACTGTCCGGGAAAGCATTTGACTGGGGGTAAGTTACCATACTCTCTCACAACTTCAATGGCAGGGCGGAACTCGCTGGCTTTTAAACGGTGCTTGAGAATTAGCAGAGTGCTTTCGAGTCCGTCGTGAATATTGAAAGAAACAGGTCGATCGCTATCTGCCCTGGAAAACGTTCTCAAACTCGTACTGATATTGCGGATGCGCTCGACTCCCTCCTGCATCGAGCCAATTAATTTGGGCAAATCTTCTCGCAAATACTCCAAGTCCATATCTTCAATTTCTGCTTCAATTTCCACTCCCGGATTGGGAAATTTTTCTTGATACAAATCGATCAAGTTGAATAAATCCCCCACGTATTCTTGAGCGGGTTGCAAGTTGCCGGCGATAAAGCCTACGGGATTGTTAATTTCGTGGGCTACCCCTGCGACTAAATTTCCGAGAGCAGACATTTTCTCACCCTGCACCAATTGCAACTGCATCTGTTTGAGATCCTGAATAGACTGCTCTAGTTTTTGGGCATATTCCTGGGATTGTTGATACAGTCGGGCGTTTTGTAAGGAAATTGCAGCTTGCGAGCACAGGATGTTGAGGATGGCGACGCGATCGCCCGTGAATACCCCTGTTGCTAAATTATTTTCTAAATACAAAATCCCCATCATTTTGCCTCGCTCGCCGATCGGAGTGCAAAGCAGGCTCTGAGGTTGGTGTTGGATCGTGTAGGGGTCAGATGCAAATCTTGGTTGAGTGCTAGCATCATCAAAAACTAGGGTTTCTTTTGTACGTTTGACGTAGTTGATCAGGGTTAAAGGAATTACCTCGCTCTCCTCAACCGGAATTGATTGCAGAAGGCAGTCTTGACCGTTTGTGCAGTGAACGTTTATCCTCCAGTTTCCCTCTTCCTTCAAAATTAATGCTCCGGTTTGTGCTCCGGCATTCTTCACCACCACTTGCATCAAAGTAGTCAGCAATTGCTCTAGATCGATTTGACTCGAGAGAGCTTGAGAAGCTTGGATAACTGTCGGCAAATCTACTACCCCCCAACTGCTGGTGCTACCGACAAGTGTTCTATCTCTGTTAGATAGGGATGATTCACTGCTGGAGGTGTGAGTTGTTTCGGTCGGATTCTGGCGACTTCGATCCGGTTGCAGGATGGGAGCCAGTAATTGGGGATAATGCTGTTCTAGATGGTCAATCTTTGCTTTAGCTCCCCATTTTGCGTAGGCATAGTAAGCATCAATTAGATAGGGTTTTGCGAGTTTTTCTTTGCCCCATTCTAAGTAGAATTTGGCGGCGAGTTCGTGAGCTACTGCTTCTTCGTTGATGTACTCGTTTTCTTTAGCGAGGGCGATCGCCTTGTCGTACATCTCAAGCGCTTCTAATTTTTGGTCTAAAACCCGATGCCGTTCTGCTTCTACTAAATAGAATTTATGCAGATGATTCATGGGGGCATGATATGACCAGTTTTGCATTTTTTCTTGATTAGCTTGTACTCGTTCGAGAAGTTCCTGTTGCTCTGACTCTGGAGTATCCGAGTACACCGCCAACCGCACTAGAGAATCGTAAAAATAGAAAATGGCAGCAGTTATCTGCCCTGAAGCTGCGCTCAAATAACTTTCTGTTGGAGGAATACTTTTAAAGGCTTCTGGGTAATTTTCAAATACATAACACAGGATAAGTTTGTGCAAGTGTAAGTAATGAATGGCCAGGTAATTATTGGTTTGCTGATACAGTGGCAGCATTGTCTCTTCGTCGTATACTTCTCCCTTTAACTGCCATGAATTCGGGTTTTTTCCCATCAAGTTTAAGACGGCTTGCCACCAGATATCCTGAAAGTGCAACGAGGTTTCTTGCTTAATTTTAAAAATTGCATCCCGGTAGGTTGCTATCTCTCGTTCAACGAAGGTCAGTTGCTTGCCAACGAAATAAGAGCAGTAGCTGTACACCATGATTGCATAGCCAGCATATTCTAAATCCCCGGTTTCCAGACCGCTAGAGAAAGCTGAGAGCAAAGGTTCTAAAATATTTCTGAGGTGTTCTTTCCAATGTTGAACGCCAGCAGGCACCATGTGGAGAGTCTTGGTTGCGATATCTTGAGCATTCAATTGTGACAATAGACGTAAAGCTAATTGACCGAACTGATAGCCCGAATCTATATCTCCTATAACCCCACAAAGAAGAAGACTATATACGGCATAAGAAAACGGAGACACAGAAGCATTGCCATATTGAACGGATAAATCGATCTGTTTGCAAACTACTAAAGGCACCAGTGGCGGAACTGCAAAGTAGCAAGGAGAAAATATGCTTGACAGAAGCCTTATAGTTGCTAGTTGATGAGAATCGGTCATTTGAGGCAGGTCAATTAAATCCTCAATTCGCCTTCCACTCAAAATTGCCGCCGTTTCCCCTAATGCTTGCCCAATATCGGACGGATTGGGCGAGTTGGGAAACTCTACCCCCAACTGCTTTAACACTTGCAAGCCCGCATTCAAAGCTTCCTGTAGCTTGTTCTGAGCCATATAAGCTTGGATCTGGACTTCGTACACCTTCACTTTGTCCAGTAGCGATATAGCTTGTTGCAACACTATATCAGTCAATCTCTGCATCCGATCGAAATCGCCGTTCAGATATGCCGCTTCTGCTGCTTCTTCATGCAGCGTCAAAGTTAGTTGATACTGACTCTCCCAGCTATTGATTGTCAGTAATTCCCTTCCGGAGTTCAAATATTCAGTAGCAGCAGCGTAGGCTGTTGAAGCTTTGGCTTTCTTTCCAGCAACCAAATTTAATTGGGCTAATTCATGGCATTCTGCCTGTTCAGTAATTAATTCTGATCCCATATTTAAGTGGTTGACAATATCGAAGATTCTTTCTTCTCGATCGGCTTCGGGCGTATTCTTTAATAAGAGTTGACCGATTTTTAAGTGAGTCGATCGCTTTTGGTCATCGGGAATCAGGGAATAGGCAGCTTGTTGCACTCGATCATGCAAAAACTTGTATTTCGCTAACTGGTCATTAGTAATTGCTAATTGGTCACATTTACCATTGCTAATTACCGATTCCGCATGACCCTCTGCTTGATAAAACTTATAAACTTCACTAATTGGTAAAATCAGTCCTTCTTGCAGTGCTTTCCATAAAGCAGATGCTGTTTCTACTTGAGTTTTTTCATCAACAATTGCCAAAATTGCTAAATCGAATTGATTGCCAATACAAGCCGCTAACTTCAACACTTCCTGCGTTTTAAGCGGCAGCTTTTGCAACCCAATTGCCACGAATTCGACTACATCATCGGTAATAGCTAGCGATCGCACTCGTGCAATATCGCACTGCCAATAGCGGGAATCAAAGTTAAATGCAATCAGTCCATCTTCGTGTAAAGATTTAAGAAATTGCGTTACGAAAAATGGATTACCTTTGGTTTTCTGATAAACTAATTCTGTCAGTGGTTTTGCTAACTTTGTAGAACAATTCAAAGTGTCTGCCACTAGACAATTTACATCAGAGCCATCGAGCGGCGCTAAGGTAATTGTATTCACCTTTGCTTCATTTTTTTGAATCTCCGCTAACGTCAGCATCAACGGATGCGCTGGAAAAACTTCGTTATCCCGATAAGCTCCTATTAGGAAAAGATAGCGTTTATCTATATCGCTCATTAGCAGTTGCATCAACTTCAAAGATGCTGAATCTGCCCATTGCAAATCGTCTAAAAATATAACCAGGGGATGTTCTTTTGTTGTGAAGACTTGAATGAATTTCTCAAACAACAAATTGAAGCGATTTTGAGCCGCACTGCCAGCAAGTTCTGGGACTGGCGGTTGCTGTCCAATAATTCTTTCTAATTCGGGAATTACTTCCACAATCGCCCCAGCGCTATCGCCCAAAGCTGCCAAAATTTCCGATTTCCACTGCTCGACTTTGGCATCTGTTTCCGATAGCAAGTGCCCAATTAAATCGCGAAAAGCTTGGACAAATGCTGAAAAGGGAAGGTTTCGTTGAAATTGGTCAAATTTGCCTTTAATAAAGTAGCCGCGCTGCCGCACTATAGGTTTGTGAATTTCGTTGACGACGGCGGTTTTACCAATCCCAGAAAAACCAGCAACCAGCATCATTTCCGCGCTACCTGCACTTACGCGGTCGAAGGCTGCCAACAACGTAGCTACTTCTGTTTCGCGACCGTACAATTTTTCGGGGATGATGAAACGATCGCACAAATCTCGCTGCCCTAAATCAAAGTTAACGATTTTTCCTGTCTGTTTCAACTGGTACAAGCAAGTTTCTAAGTCGTACTTGAGTCCCAGGGCACTTTGATAGCGGTCTTCAGCATTCTTCGCCATCAGTTTGCTGACAACTTGAGACAGCACCAATGGAACGCTACTGTTAACTTTTGAGGCTGCCAGCGGTTGTTTGGCGAGGTGGCAGTGTACCAAATCCATTGGATCGTCTGTTTGGAATGGTAATTTTCCTGTTAGTAATTCGTAGAATGTTACTCCTAGCGAGTAGAAATCTGTGCGGTAATCAATGCCTCGGTTCATCCTGCCAGTTTGTTCGGGAGATATGTAGGGTAAAGTGCCTTCGAGGACGTTGGGATTTTGAATTTCTTGGGTTTCGCGCGGCAGCAGGGAAGCGATACTCAAATCAATCAGCTTGACTTCTTTGCTGACCAGGTTAATTAGAATGTTGGCCGGCTTGAGGTCTTTATGGATGACTCGGTGGCGGTGAAGTCCGTCCAGGGCGTTGGCAATTTGAATCGCCATGGGAAAAAACTCGTTAACGGGCAAGCCTTCTAGATGTTCCTCGCTCGCGGATGCAATACTTGAGAGGTAGCTACTTAAGGAAATTCCGCCAAAGTCTTCCATCACCAGAGCATAGCGGTTATGATAGCTCTCCAGGCTGTATGCCTTGACAATGCCTAGGATATTTAAGTTTTTAGCAATCACGTATTGGTTGCGGAAGTGAACCAATTCGTTGAAGCTGGGAAAGTCATTTCGCAGCAGTTTGATCGCGACGGGTTGCCCATTTTCCGAGCGAATGCCGCGATAAACTAGAGTTCGATTTCCTGCGTATATTTGCTCGTTAATGTGATATCCTAGGAAAAGTTTTGTGATCTCAATCATATCTACGTATTCCTACTGCTTCTGTCAAACCAGAAGCTTCTGAGAGTTACTATCTACTATTTTCGCTCGCTCTGCTGTGGTATTCAGTGAATTACATTTTTCTTAATATACTTTGTGGCTCAACTTATGAAATCGCAAGTTGAAAACAATACTTGAATGTTTTATGCAAGAGCTGTTTATAGTTGAGTTAAGACTAAGTAGAAGATGAAGTAGGTTAAGGCTGATTGAACGCCAGCAGTTGATAGCAGAGAAATTAAAGAGGCTAATCAGGTACTTAAGAGTATTTTTAAAACCGATGCTTGAATGCGATCGCCTGTTAAATCTTAATGTCTAGTTTAGGTGAGAATTTAATGTCATTAGTACAATTGGGGCGGAGCGGAATTTCAAGCGGGAAGCAGAGTCAATTGAGTTTGTGTGTCAGATTTGGAAGAAATTGGGATTCACGAGATCGCCAGCCGAATTATTTGTCCAGATGCCACAACAAGCTGCGCCAATCTCACAACAGAATCAGGCATTCAATGGCAAAATTCAGAAGCAGACTGTGGAAATAGCCCAAGTCAATTATATTTTGCCGCTCACATACTTACAATTACCAATTACGAATTATCTCTTTGATTTTTTTACTTCCAATACCTGCGCCAGTGAAACAAATTCTCCCACAAATTTTGCATAAAAGTGTTGCGGCCCAAGCGCTGCGACTCCCAAACAGCAGCAGTTTGACCGTTAATTGCCGAAAAACTCGACCAAATATAAGGAAGTTCGGCGATCGCCTCAACCTTCATCCCGTGACGCACAGCCAAAGCGATCGCGTGAATCAACTCAGCAGCTTGCGGCCCCACAATACTCGCTCCCAAAATCTCTCCGTTGCGACGCCCGACAATCTTACAAAAACCAGTTGTCTCGCCGCACATTTGAGCTCTTTCAACATTCTTAAAATATTCCCGACAAACAATGAGATCGTCTCCAAACCTGCGCCTTGCTTGCGCTTCAGTCAAGCCAACCCTCGCCAATTGCGGATCGGAAAAAATCGCCCAAGGAATCCCGCGATAATCTATTTGAAACAGCGGCAAAAACAAAGCATTTTTCACAGCAACCGCAGCTTCGCAATTAGCGATGTGAGGGAACGGATAACCCCCAGCAACATCGCCGATCGCATAAATGCGGCGATTAGTTGTTTGCAGCTTTTCATTTAAAATCACGCCCCGATCGCTGAATTTAACCCTAGCCGCTTCGAGATTTAACGATGAAAAATTGTGTCCTCTACCTGCAGCCAGAAAAATCTCCTCAGCTTCGATCGCCCTTGGCCCAGCTTGAATCCACTTTTTACCCTCAATCACCCTAGCTTGAGTCACCTCAGTAGCAGTCAGAATCCGCACTCCTTGAGCTTCCATTGCAGCTTGAACCAAGCCGGCAGCCTCCCGGTCTTCTTTAGCCAAAATGTGCGAACCCTTCACCACAAGCGTAACAGCAACCCCTAATCGAGCAAAAGTTTGAGCCACTTCGACACCGCTGGGATCGGCACCGATTACAGCCAAACTTTTAGGCAACTCGGGAAGTTTTGCTAATTCCGCGACAGTTTCGGAAGTAAAACAGCCAGCAGAAGAAAGTCCTTCTATATTGGGAATCGTTGGCAGAGTTGGACAAGCTAGCAAATAACAGAGCGATCGCAATTTCCTGCCGCCGACAACAAAAGCCAAATCCGGTTTGGCGACAAACTCGCCGCTGCCCGAAATAACATCGACACCGCGAGCAGCCAAAACGCCCAGAGAATCAATTTCTGACAAATTAGAAACAACACCCTCGGCCCACTTTAAAACCCCGTCAAAGCGCAATTTGAGCGGCACAGAGGAATTCGCGACTTCCCAGCGAACCCCCAACTGCTGGCGGCCGATCTGCTGGGCAAAACGAGCAGCCTCGCTCAAAGTTTGGCTGTATCTCAAACCAAGGTCGATCGACTCTTTCCCCCCAGTCGGCAAATCTTGCGAATTACTTAGCGGTTCCACCAAAGCAACGCGGGCCGGGAAATTAGTTGCAGTCAAAGCAGCATAACGTCCGGCCGCAGTTCCACCAATAATCACTAAATCATAGTCAAGCATAAATAAAGAAGTCAATCGATTTTAGATTTGAGATTTGAGATTTTAGATTAAATAATTGAAGCATTGACCACGGATAAATACGTTCGGCTCTTTATCGGATACAGGTTTTTTATTTCTGGACGGATGAATCCGGGGGCTTGTATCCTGGATGCTTGATTGTCAGTAGTCATCAGTCATGAGTCATTAGTTAGTAGTTTAGGACGATCGGCGCGCTGGGTCAGAAACCCGGTTTCTTCCTAGATACTTCCCTGCAAAACCAAAGATTTATCATAGAAACCGGGTTTCTTGGGGATGTCGCCTCAAACGACCAATAAAATCGTTTGTCAACTTTTATTGGTTGTTAACAGTCAACCGTCAACTGACAACTGACAACAGTCAACTAACGAATAACTTCCGCAAGTCCAGCAATCAGCCGCAGATTGTCCGCCCTGGAGCGCACGGCCACCCGAAAAAACCGATCGCCCAACTCAGGAAAACTCAAACAATCCCGAATCAAAATCCGGTGTCGTTCCAACAGACTTTTTTGAATAGAAGAAACCGACATCGACGACTCAACCAACAAGAAATTAGCCACCCCTGAAAAAGGCTGCAAACCCGGTAAATTAGCCAAACCCTCAAATAGCTCTCGGCGAGCAACAGGCAGCCAATCCCAGGTTTGCCGCTCAAAAACAGTATCTCGCACCACAGCAGCAGCAGCAGCAGCAGCCAAAGCATTCACAGGCCAAGGATCGCGCAGTAACTGCCAGCGGCGGAGGATATCGGGATGGGCGATCGCGCAGCCCAACCGCAGTCCCGGCAGAGAATAGAATTTAGTGAGCGATCGTAAAATCACCAAATTCGGAAACTCCTCAACAGCATCGATCAAAGTTTCCTGCTCAGAAGGCGGTAGAAAGTCCATAAAGGCCTCATCCACCACCACCATACCCAACTGCTTCACATAAGGCAAAATCGCCTCCCTACCAAACAGCAAACCCGTAGGATTGTGCGGGTTGTTCAGGAGCAAACCTCGTCTGCGATCGGCATCGACAGCAAGAGGAACCGGGAGACGCAAAGAAGGGGAGACAAGGGAACGGTTAGAAACCGACAAATCATCCGTTACTAACTCGTTTCCTGCCCCAACGTCCAACGATTTCAGATCCAACTGAGATGTTGCACCATGCTCAATTACTTGTTTAGGAACAGGCAAGATGCCTGTGAAGCGAGAAAATTCATCTCTCGCTTCATGGGCATCTTCCCCGTTCTTGACAATGGTGCAAGGTTTAATATCCAAAGGGCATTCGATCGCCTGCGCGCCGAAAGCCGAAAGAGCCCGCCAGTAATCGCCAAAAGCCGGAGTCACCAAATAAGTCGCCTCCAGCTTCGACAAATCCCAAGCGGCCCAAGTCAACAATTCCGCCGAACCATTCCCCGGCAAAATCCAATCCCGGTCAACATTCAAAGCCTCCCCCAAAGCAGTCCTGAGCTCTCCATAATCCGGGTCTGGGTAAGCCGTCAGACTGCTCAAGTGAGCTTGAATCGCATTCAAGGCCGACTCAGGAGGGCCCAAAGGACTGATACTGGCAGAAAAATCGAGAATAGCAGAGGGAGGGCAGCCTGCCAGTGCGGCTGCCCAAGCTAAATTACCACCGTGTACAGGTCTAATCAAGACTCAGTTCGCCAGCTATTGGGCGTTTTTCGGCGGTGCAACTCTGTCCTTAAACAACTTCCCTGCGGAAAATGCAGGAACTCTGGTTGCCGGGATTTCCATCTTGTCGCCAGTTTTGGGATTGCGACCCTCGCGGGCCTTGCGTTCCCGCGACTCAAACGAGCCAAAACCGACCAACGTCACCTTATCGCCGTCGGAGACAGCTTCCATGATTGCTTCTAAGGCTGCACTCAACACGGCATCTGCCTGTTTTTTCGTGACACTAGCCTTTTCTGCCACTGCATCAACCAATTCACCTTTGTTCATTGCGCACTCCTTCTGGGTTTGCAAAATACGTCAAACAGATTTCAATTATTAGCTGTGAGTTATCAACTGCATTGGGGTGTGGCTTGGGAGGTTTGGGTTGTTCCCTATGGCTCCTGTCCGCTTCCCCAATTAAAAACTCCTGCTCAATACCAATTACTCTAGGGTAATTGGTCAGAAAAGGAATTTTTGTTTCTAATTGCTGAAAACCTCACAGCATCTAATTTTCACTGCATTATTCTAAAGTCTTGCCGACCGTTATGGATCGGTGGAACCTTTAATTTATATGGATTTGGACAATTTTTTTAATTAATCCCAAAATTTAGGTAAAAAAATACCACCTTGGAGAGAAGATTTCTCGCCTTGGTGGATTTCAGAGCAGAAAAAAAGATAAATAGAAGGAATAAAATGTAATTTGTCAAGGGCTAAAGGAAAAAATTTTTCCTTCTTCCTTCTTTCTTTCCCCTCTTTCTTTCCTCCGTGGGGCAGGGCTGTTTCATTCTCCCGAAAGCCGCCAGGGACTGAAGTCCCTGTCTCATAGCTGAAGTCGTCTGAAGACGACTGAAAGAGTGATTTACAGAGGTTCTCAAAAAAGTGAGGTATGCCCGCGGAGTACCTCATATGAGAGTTCGAAAGGCTATATAGTCCTCTTTGAGAGGACTTTAGCTGTGAGGCAGGGGTTTCAACCCCTGTCGGACTGTCGGACTGTCGGACTGTCGGACTCAGGGGAAAGAGCGTGGAAAGTTGACAGCAAGACATTTTTCCTTTGTTCCTACTGTCTCGGCTGGACGGGCTGACTGCGCTGCAATAGTTGGCGCGCGTCGGGACTGATGTTGTTTTGGTAGCCAAAGTTCGATCGATCGCTATCATCCAAAATCTGCGGAGTCAGCAATACAATCAACTCCGCCCGCTGGTTGGTCTTACTGGTACTCCTGAACAGCGAACCGATAATCGGCAAATCTCCCAAAATCGGAATCTTGTTCGCTGTAACCCGTTCTTCGTCGCGGATAATCCCCGAAACAATCAAAGTCTGACCGTCCCGCAGGCGAATTAACCCCGATTGCAACGAGCGCTCGCCCAGCAGAGTGATCTGATTGGTGTTCGGGCCAGTCGAAAGGTTTTGAGTGTTGCCGGGTGTCCTGATAATCGGGTTCACGCGCAGAGAGACAAAGCCATTATCGTCAATCCGGTCGATCGCCACCCCCAACTGCAAACCAGCCCTGTCTTTGACAGCCGTCACCGTTTGGGTACTTGTATTTCCAGTAGTCTGCGTTTGCGACGTGATGTTAGTGATCACTTCATCAGTAATATTCACATTCGCCGTTTCTCCTTCTTGAACCACCAAAGTCGGATCGGTCAGGATTTTGGCATTCCGGCTCTGAATAGTTGCCTGTAACGCCGACAGGAACCTCCTGGGATATTGGAACAGCGGGAACAAGCCGAAGTCTGCACTTCCTGATGTTGTCGTCGATCCAGGCTCATAATCCGTAATTCCAACTCGCGTGGGGTCATTAGTAACTGGGGCTGTGGGCTCGAGGAACACGCCTTTGCCGGGACCTAGGAGACCTTGACCTGTAAACGGCACGATACGTCGGCCGTTCGCATCGTAGAAAACGTCCGGGGTTCCTAGGGGGTTGGGGACGATCGGTCGAGAATTTATGCCACCCGTGTTGCCAAACGGCCTGGCAGGAGGGGCGCTGCCGCCAAAATTGAGACTTGCTACTCCGCCGTCATTGACAAAGAAATTGTTATTAATTCCAAAAGAGAAGCTGCTGCTACTTCTGTTGTCTCCCAACAAGTTGATATCGATCACCTTGACGTTGACAGCGACTTGACGGCGGCGCAAATCTAGCTGTGTCAAGAAAGCTACAGCCATGTCAACTTTGCGCGGGTCGCCCACCAAAGTGATGGAATTGAGCCGAGAATCCGCCAGCACCGATAGTCCCCTCAGCAAGAGCGGCCCGTTGCCGTCCTTAGCACCGATCGCCTTAATGTCGGGTTCCCGAATTTCCACATCCCGCGCCGCATTTCCCTGGCCCACGCTTTGAATAGTCACCCGAGTAATCGGCAGTTGAGTTTCCGCGCCTTGAGCGCTCAAAAAGTTAGCTGCATCGGTAGAGCGAACTTGATTGAGCCGCAGAGTCCGAATGATAATATTGCGCGAGTCGATCGGCAAGCTAGTCCCTACAAAAATCGTCCGCCCCTGGCGGTTAGCTTGCAGCCCGCTGAGCCGCAGCACGTAATTAAAGACATCTTGTACCGACTCATTTTCGATGTCCAAAGAAATCTTTGGCCCTTCATCTGAGCCGGAGGCTCCTGGCTGACCGGGCACTGCGGGCTGGCCGGGTTGAGCAGGGGCCCCGCCGCCTGTAAAAGCAATGTTCAATCCCGCAGCGCGGGCCAGCAGAGCCAAAACGTCCCGGACTGGGGCATCCCGCAGCACCAAGCGGGGGATGCGTTCTCCCGAACTCAGTTCAATATTTCCCACGCCGGGGGCGATGTTAGACACTGCGATATCTCCCAACGGCGGAGCAACTGCCCGCGGTTGGAAAGGCGCCGCCTGATTTGTCTGGGATTGTATTTCGCTGGGGAGGGGGGGGCGATCGTTCCTGGTAATAGTAACTTCGGGATTTGGCAGCAGCACGCCTGGGTTTTGCGAGGTGCGGACTTGGGGAGCCGGCGGGGGAGCTGTTTGGCTCAGCGGCAGTCCCGGAGGCGGCGGCGGTGCAGTTTGGGCTGACTGTACTGTACCGCCCTGTCCGGCAACGCTGAGGACGATGCTTTGGCCTTGTCCGGGAACAATTTGTCCGTTGGGAACTCCGTTGGTGCCGGCTACCACAACGCGGATGCTGTTAGCCTCTACCTGGCTGATTTCTACTGAAGAAATTCCCGGAGCGGGGTTATCTTGACGGAAGCTGTTGCCTTGTGGCAAGCGGAGCTGGGTGTTGATAATTGTGGCTTGGTAAGTATTGCCGTTATTGATGGCGAAAACTTGCGGGCGATCGCCCTTTTCTGTCGCCATGACAATATTTACGCCATTATTACCTTGACTTACTTGCACTCCTGTGACTTGAGTCGGCCCTGCCAAGACGGGGGCTTGGGCGATCAGAACTCCTGCAACGCTGCATAAGAGTCCTCCACTTAACCGTAGATGCTGTTTCACGTTCTCTCCTCAACTACAATTTGTATTTGTTGTTCGCAGTCTTTTGTCGCTCGCTGCTAAACTGACTGAAAGATTCTCGCTTCGAGTCTGTTTGAAAGGAGAAGTTATGTCCTTTTCGATTGGCGATTCTCGATTGGGAATAACTGACGACATCAGGGTTAGAAACTATCCTACAGTTCCATTAATTTTTTTTGAAACTGGTATTAGAAGAAATTAGGTTGAAGAGCCAATTTTTGATTGCCCTCTACAATAATATTTTTGTGGCATTCATAAATTTTTGACTTCTACCTTCAATCATCCAATTTCAACCTTCTGACTTCTCCTTTCTTGTGAAAGAGCGACTTGGCAACAATAGCTAATATCTATCCGCCAAACTACCGCTACTTAGCACCAGGACTCGGAGCCGGAGTTGGCGGTTTTTCTTCTTGCTTTAACGGCAGCAGGGCGTGCAAGTCAAAAGCAGTTTTAATTTTAGTTTGCGGCTGAGCCACAGGGACTATTTTCCCTTTCACAAAATCCACTTCTATTGGCTGATTTGATGCTAGCAATTCAGATTTCAAATTCCTAACTACCAACAGCGACTGCATCAACTCCAAGTTACGCATAAAATTGCGGGTTTGAGCGAAAGTGCCTTCAAACTCTACCTTAAATTTTTTGCGTCTGAGCTTGCCAGCCAGGGACGGCCCGAAGGATGTATCTGCCAGAATATCAGGGTCTGGAGCTCCCGGCGCGGCGGTGGCTGCTGCTGGGGGCATATCCGGCTCAAATTTGGTAATTTTAGCCTTGAGGTCATCTCCTTGCACGCCCGCGTTGATTCTATTAACGAGTTGGGTCATGTCAAGCAAAAGCGTGTTGGCGCTGGCGTCGCTGGCAAACATTGCCGTCACGTTGGCCCGGCGCTGTTTTGCTTCTTCTTGCTTTGCTTCTGCTTCTGCCTTTTTTTGAATTTGAGTTTGCAATTGCACTTGCGTTTGCTTGCTTTCGCTAAGTTTTTGCTCGAAGTCGCCCTTTTTTTGGAATTCGGGGAATACGAACTGGTAGCCGAGGCCGCCGGCAATGAGGAGGCCGAGAACCGCGATGCCGATTGCTTGGACTTGGGGTGTCAGCTTAATGCCGAATATTTCCTGACCCCCTGTCTCTTCTGCTTGTGCGCCGCTGGGAATAAACTGATTTGCTGTCATTGTTTTTTCACCTCTGGTTTTTGTGGTTCTAGCACTCCTTTTTCTTGAAGTGTTTCTATCCGTATTGCGAGCCCGTCTGCTTGCTTGCTGCGGAGCTCGGGGAGCAACTCGGAGGCCCCCGTCGGGCTGAGCGTCGTTTCAATTTTATATTCCACCACCGGTCGCAGTTTGGGAAGTTCTGCGGGTGCTGCGTTTTGGTTGCGTACTTGTAATTGTGCGGGGTTGTTTTTTAATGTGGCCGCTATCAGTTTGGTATCGGTGTTAAGGAAGAAAGGAGAGCGCTGGACTAGCAACATAAAGTCGTTAACTTGAGCAAAGGTACTGGCTATCCCTGAAATTTGTACTTTTGATGCCTGCTGCGGGACGGCGGGCGGGGGAGCCGCCGCCGGGGTGGGGCTAGCTGCTGGAGACGGACTCGCCCCTGGGGACGGGCTGGCTGCGGGGGTGGCTGCGGGGGGAGGGGGTGCTGCTGCAACGGGGGATGGACTGGGTTCGATTTGCTCGATTTTGCCAATTTGCACTCCCGCCGGAGTACGGGCACTGAGGTCTTGCAGCATCGCCGACCAAGGTTTAATTTGGTCGAATACTCCAGCTAATGCTTTGTATTCGGCTGTAACTTGGTCGGTTTCGGCGTTGATGGCTTTGATGGTGCTGGCTTGACTGTTTAACTTGGCAAGTTCTTGGTCGATGGCTGCTTGTTCTGTCGCCAAGTTGGTATTTTCGTGAGTCGCCCACCACCAGGCGCCCAGGACTGCGGCGTTGATGCCAAAGGCAAACAGCACTGCCCCATATATGGGCAGTTGGTCTTTTGCTCCGCCGGAACTTTTTTTAGCTGAGCTTTTGGTTACTGTGACTGGTTTGTAGTCGGGACGGTCGTTGAGAAAATTAATATCTAGGCTGTACATGGCTTCACTCGATTTTATAGCAGAAGGAAGAAGGCAGAAGGCACAAGGTAGAAGGTAGAAGGCACAATGTAGAAGGTAGAAGGTAGAAGGAAAAAGCGATCTACCGCTTATGTTTCAGCAATTAAGAATGTCCTAACAGTCTTGGCTGTTGCTATAGATTTAAATTTGAAATTTTAGATTTTAGACAGAACCCAAGATTGCTGGTACAAGTGAAGGATTTATTTAGGGAAGAAAGAAACAAATTTCTGCCTTCTACTGAAGGAAGGGGCTGCTTCTACCTCTGATATATTCTACCTTTTACCTTCTACCTTCTAACTCCAATATTCTACCTTCTGCTTTCTGCCTTCTTCTTTTGGCAGGGGTTTTTACCTAAAATTCTCAAATCGGTTTTTCTCTCATCTAAAACTGTTAGGTCACATAACCTCCCTTAGTCCTAAACCTAGGGCGACTCCTAAACCTGCTCGCTGTTCTGGGGTAATTTCTTGGCTGATTTCGAGTCCTAGGGTTTCGATGGGATCGACTTGAGATGCGGGCAAGCTTAATCTTTGCATAAAAAATTCGTCTAGTTTGCCGATCGCAGCTCCCGGCCCTGCTAGCAGCAGTTGCGCTACTTCGAGTTCTTCACTCTGGTTGAGGTAAAAGTCTACTGAGCGGCGCAGTTCGTCTGCTAGTTCTCCCAAGACTTTGATCATCGCATTTGTGCCGGGATTGGCGTCTCCCGATGCGCCCATTGTATCTGTGACTGGCAGGGTCATGCCTTGCAGTTCGCTGGTGTCTCTGGTTGGCGGCAGGTTCATGGCTTGGTTGAGGGCGGTCTGGATTTGGTAGGTGCCGATCGGGATGGTACGGTTGAACTGAGGTATGCCGTCCACTACTATAGCTAACTCGGTGCTGTCAAATTCTATGGCGGTGAGAACTGCGGCTTCTTGGGAGGAAAATTGTTGCAGTTGGTCTTTGAGGGTGCGGATTAGGGCAAAGCTGGTTACTTCTAGTACGTCTATAACCAGTCCGGCTTCTTTGAAGGTTTCGATGTATGTGTCGGTAACTTCTCTGCGGGTTGCTACTAACACGACTTGCACTTTTTCTACTCCGTCGTCATCTACAAATAGGCCTATTTTTTGATAGTCTACGTCGGCGTCTTCTCTGGGAAATGGCAAGTACAGTCCTGCTTCTGCGTTCATGTAATCCCGCAGTTCTTCTTCGTTGAGCTCTGCGGGAACTGGGATGAGGCGGATGACGGCTTCGCGGCCGGGAATGGCTGTGGCTACTCGCTTGGCTTTGATTTTGTTCTCGGCGAGGACGGTACGTATTAGTTCTGCCATTCCCGGCGGATCGACTATTTGTCCTTCTTGTATGTAGTCTTCTGGAACTTCTGTTGAGGCTAGGATGCCTAATTTTAATGCCTGACCTTTCTTTTCGAGCTGAATGATGTTGATGCGGTCTGGGGCTATTTCGAGCCCGATTCCTGGCTGGCGTTGGGAAAGTAGACCTTTGAAAAAGTTAACCATGTGATTGGGTCGCCGATAATTGCTATTTTTTTCTTTTGTAGTTGGCCAGCCTGATTCAGCGTGCAGGCGTGTTGGAGGGTTGGTTTCCAACTGCAGCAAGAGTGCTGTAATCTCGGTATCCCGCCGTATCTACGCAGATCCGTCTGTGTTGCGCGATCGCTAGTTCCGATTTTATGCTATCCAATTTACTTGACAATAGCTATTCTGCTGCGAATGTCAATAAATTCCAGCTCGATCGACCGAAAACCTGCCGATTCTGCACAAAAACAGACTATCTCGCTCGCCGTGTCCAGGTAGAAAACTCTGTTACTGACTCGTAAGCGCTTGATTCGGGCGATTCCCTACGGGATAGCTTCGCTTCACGCTTTTTTGTCTGACGGTTCCGATAACTCTCAAATTTTATTCTATGAAACGTAAATCTTGGCAACTGTTTGCTGTTTTTGGGCTGGTGGGGCTGCTGCTGGCTGCGGTGGTCAGTTGCAGCAAGCCGGCTGTTAATTCCCAGGCAAATAATACGCAGGAAATCGAGTTCTGGACTATGCAGCTTCAACCTCAGTTTACTGAGTATTTCAACAAGACGATCGCCGGTTTTGAAGCCCAAAATCCGGGGGTGAAGGTGCGTTGGGTGGACGTTCCTTGGTCGGCTATGGAAAGCAAGATTTTGGGGGCGGTTTCGGCGAAAAATGCGCCGGATGTGGTGAACCTGAATCCCGATTTTGCTGCGCTGTTGGCGGGACGCAATGCTTGGCTGGATTTGGATTCTCGGATTCCGCAGCAAGTTCGATCGCTCTATCTCCCAAATATCTGGAAAGCTAGTGTACTCGACGGCAAGAGTTTTGGCATTCCTTGGTATCTCACGACTGGGGTGACAATTTACAATACGGAGTTGTTGAAGAAGGCTGGAATTGCTAAGCCTCCTGCTACTTATGCCGAGTTGGCAACTGTTGCCAAGCAGGTGAAGGAGAAGACTGGTAAGTTTGCTTTTTTTGTGACGTTTGTGCCGGAAGATTCGGCGGAAGTTTTGCAATCTTTCGTGCAGATGGGTGTGCCTTTGGTTGACGCTAAAGGCAAGGCTGCTTTTAATACAGCTAAGGGGAAAGCTGTTTTTCAGTATTGGGTAGATTTGTACAAAGACGGACTTTTGCCGCAGGATGTTTTGGTGCAGGGACATCGCAGGGCGATCGAGCTTTATCAAGCTGGAGAAACTACTTTGTTAGCTTCGGGGCCTCAGTTTTTGAAGGCGATTTCTGAGAATGCTCCGAGTATTGGTGCTGTTTCGGCTGCTGCGCCTCAAATTACGGGGGAAACCGGCAAGAAGACTGTGGCGGTGATGAATTTGGTTGTGCCCCGCGACAGCAAGCGCCCTGATGATGCTGTCAAGTTTGCTCTGTACGTGACTAATTCTCAAAATCAGTTGGCTTTTGCTAAGGCTGCTAATGTTTTGCCTTCTACGGTTGAGGCTTTGCAGGACGGTTATTTTAAGAGTGTTCCTGCTGATGCTCCTGCTGCCGATCGAGCTCGGGTTATTAGTGCTTCTGGGTTGAGTTCCGCCGAGCTATTGATTCCGCCTCTCAAGGATGTTAAGAAGTTGCAAAAAGCGATTTATGACAATTTGCAAGCGGCAATGTTGGATGAGAAATCTGTGGAACAAGCTGTAGCTGATGCGGCTGTGGCTTGGGATCAAAGGTAGTTTTTTATTGAAGCTGGGGCGGGATTTTTTTTCTGCTCGCCCCTTGCTTTTTGTGGCTACTTGACGTATTATTAAATAATGGGAATCCGTGCCGTCATATAAGAAGAATAAATCGGCTTTTAACTGTAGGGTGCGTCGCATCGAATAGCTTCAAATTATCACCAAATTTTCGGGAGCGACGCACCTTACGATTAGCGATCGCGCTTGCTTTTAAGGTTGAATTGTCCAGTCTTCCTGCACTAAACCAGGCACTTGCGAAAAATGTCGGTGGTTGCGCGTAACGAGGATAGCATTATTAGCAAGTACAATAGCAGCAATCCGCAAATCTCGGGTGCCGATTCGTCTTATTTGACGATGGAACGCAGTGTAAATAGTGGAAGCATTCTGGTCAAATTTCAGAATGTTGAGATTTTTGAAATCATCTAATGTATCCCATAACCTGGTGTAACCCCATACTAATTTGTCCGCTTGCGAAGGTGCCGAAGCCTGGTTGATAACATTGAACCAGCCGCGAATTACTTCCTCTACGGTTACGATAGTTACAGCAAGGTTTTCTGCGTTAACCTCGACCCGCTGCACCATCATTGGATGATTCTGTTGCCAAAGGGAGAAACAATCCGTATCAATTATGTATTGGCTCATTGGGTCTCAACCGCAGCGTCAATTTGACTGTAATAAGCTTCGGTTTCTGCATCGAGTTCGCGGCGAGATTCTTCTATGTGCGCCAATACCTCATCGTAATACGGATCGTTTTCATACTTACCAGCTAACCTCACCCAAGGATTGTTCGATCGACTATTCGTGAATTTGACAGAGACGATTTCTGCTTCGGCTAGCTGGGCATTTACTAAATCGTGAAGGTTTTGCAGTGCTTGCGATCGCGTCTCGCCAAAAGCTTTACATTCGGGCCATCCCAGCAACGCTGCACTGACTGTTGTGTCTGATTCGTTTTTAATGATTATGTTAGCAGTTGAGCTGTCGAGGTCGCCCCCAGAGTTAGTGCGATCGGCTGCGCGAATGTCGCAGGTAGCGTTACCTGTTAAGAGTGTTTTTGTCTTGACTGTCTGCTTGGTGTTTTCCTGGCGCGGCCTTTCTCTTTCTCCAATGATAATCGGGTCTGCTTTGCGAAGCGCGTCATAAAGTTTGGCCGTGTTTGGAAACTTTTCTAGTGCTTGCCCGCTCGCCGACTCACCAGCTACCTTGACTGTAGAAGAATCGATGTTTTCCTGACGCTGCTTGATTATGTTTCGCCTGAAAAGCTCCTCAAATAGTAAAGTTTGCTCTTGGGCTGGCAAAGCTTCTATATATTCAATTAGCGTTTGCACCGATATAAGGCTGCTCATAAACTTCTCTCTCTAAATTTTTATAAACTCACTTGTATTGTAACAAAAATTTGGCATTTGGCATTGGGCATTAGCCATTAGGCATTAATCTTTTTTGATCTCGCCCCTTGCTTTTTTCTACCACTTGACGTATTATTAAATAATGGGAATGTGTGCCGCCATATATAAGCAGATATCAGCTTTTAAGTTATTCTCGAATGATGAAATTACCGCATCTTCACAAGGCGGAGTCGGAGGAGAACTCTGGATAAGTCAATCTCGACTATTTTAGAGGTAAATGTTTGTTGAGAAGAACGATCGCTCATCCCAGAAACTGAGTTTATTTCTGCCGTGCGATCGCCTTTATCAATTCAGCTTGATTGATGATGTGTAGGAATATAGCCTGAATTAATCAAATATTCAGAAATTTGACTTGTGTTAAAATCAAAGCTCAGATCGGAATAGGAGAAAATTCTTATGCCAGCGATGACAGTCAAAGATTTAAACCAAGTTCAAACCCTTTTTTCCGAAGCGGGTTTAGATTACAAAATTGAACTAGAAGACGGGAGACTTTCCATTGTGGGGCCATCAGACATCGTATCCAGTGAAATCAGCAGTATTTTGATTCGCTTGCTGGGTAACTGGGTTTATCCCCGTCGCTTGGGGAGAGTCTTTGACTCTGCAGGCGGTTTCATCATGCCGGATACGAATGTCAAAGCACCGGATGTTTCTTTTGTGCGCGCCGCCCGCTTGCGCCAAAGTCCGCGTTATTTTGGAGAACTTGTCCCGGATTTGGTGGTTGAGATTAAATCTCAGAGCGATCGCATTAAGCCTATAGAAACCAAGGTTTTGAAGTTTATAGAATTGGGTGCGACCGTCGGAATTACGATCGATCCCGATGAAGAAACAGTGACTGTTTATCGCCCTACAGGTGAACCGACTGTTTTAGGAAATGGCGATATCTTAACAGTAGCAGAACTTTTTCCCGGTTGGGAATTGCCCGTTTCGGAATTGTGGCCTCCTATCTTTACTGAGGAAGAAACACAATTCTGATGGGTTTAAGCTTGCGATTGTTGTTGTTGCAGAAAATAGCCGACGAGATAAAGCGAACCGCAAAGGATTGTTAGGTTGTCACCTGCAACAGCAGCATCTAAAGCTGTTGTTAAGTCGGGGAAGGCTTGACAGAGTGTTAATTCAGGACAGATAATTTGAGCTAGGCTGGCTAATTCTGCGGGGGATGATGAGTTTTGATCGGGTACGGGTACTAAGTAAAGTCGATCGCCCTTTTTGAGTAATGCTTTCAAAATATCATCGCAGTCTTTAGTCGCAAGAATGCCGATTACCCAGTTAATCGGTGGCTGGGAACTGCTAAGATTATCTACATATTCGCGCAGGGCTATAGCTGCGGCTGGATTGTGCGCGCCGTCAATTAATATTTTGCGGTTTTTCCAAGTTGTCTGCTGGAGTCTTCCGGGCCATTGGGTTTTGGCGATACCGTTTTCGATGGCGGTTGGGGAAATTTGCCATCCTTGGTTTTGGAGAATTTGCAAAGTTGCGATCGCAATTGCTGAATTCATTAGTTGAATTTTTCCCAGCAGCGGCAATTGATATTTTATTTTAACCGCATTTTGAGCTAACTGATATTCTGCGAATCCTTGTCCTAAATCTATCGCGGGTTTTACCCAAGTTGCCGGACAGTCTAATTCTTGAATGCGTTTTTCTACTACTATTCTAGCTGATTCTGGCAATTCTCCGATAACTGCCGGACATTTTGCTTTAAGAATTCCCGCTTTTTCCCCAGCAATATCTGCCACGGTGGGGCCGAGTATTTGCCAGTGTTCGAGACTGATAGAAGTGATGACGCTAGCCAGAGGTGTTTCGCAAACGTTAGTCGCGTCTAATCTACCGCCCAATCCAGTTTCTATGACTGCGATGTCTGTTTTTTGTTCGGCGAAATACAGCCAAGCTGCGGCGGTGATTATTTCAAATTGAGTGGGAGTTTCGGTGTTGTTTTCGGTGGCGGCGACAACTCGTTCTAGACACTGTTGCAATTCTGTTGGGGATATCGGTTTTTGGTTGATGCAAATTCTTTCTGTCCAATCGATTAGGTGCGGGGATGTGTAGCGCCCGACTCGATAGCCTGCTTCTGTTAGTACGGAAGAGAGATAAGCGCAAACGGAACCTTTGCCATTGGTGCCGGCAATGTGGATAATGGGTACTTGTTGGTGGGGGTTGTCTAGTTTTTGGAGAAGTTGGTGAATTCTTTCTAAGCCGAGGTGGACGCCGAAATGTTGGTAAGATTTGAGGATGGGGTTTGCATTCATTGAGGATGATAAATTCTGTTTGTGTGTGAATTAGATTTTTTTTCTTAACCGCAGAGGGCGCAGAGGGCGCAGAGGGAGAGAAGTAAGAGATAGATATCTAAGAAAAGAGAGGTTTATAATTGATTTATTGTATTTATTGCGGGTTAAAAAAGGTGGCTTTGGATATTATTTCTCTATTTTGTGGTTGTGGTGGGTTGGATTTGGGTTTTCGCTTGGCTGGCTTTAATGCGGTTTGGGCGAATGAATATGATAAGTCTATTTGGGATACGTATAATTTTAATCATCCTGAAACTATTTTAGATCGCAGAGATATCCGAAAAATCAAATCTGACGAAATTCCCAACTGTATTGGGATAATCGGCGGCCCTCCTTGTCAAAGTTGGAGTGAAGCCGGGGCGAAACGCGGGATTGATGACAGTCGGGGTCAACTTTTCTGGGAGTATATCAGGATTGTGCGGGACAAGCAGCCTTTGTTTTTTTTAGCTGAGAATGTTAGCGGTATTTTGGCTCCCAGAAACAAGGAAGCTTTTACTTATATATTATCGCAGTTTGAGGAAATCGGGTATCGGGTTTTGTACAAGTTGTTGAATGCTAAAAATTTTGATGTTCCGCAAGATAGGCAAAGGGTGATTGTTGTTGGTTATCGGCAGAATCTGGGTTTTGGTTTTGAGTATCCCCAACCGGGAACCAATGTTTTGACGCTGAAAGATGCGATTTTCGATTTGCAGGCGATCGCCCCTATGTCAGTTAAGGGTAAATTAGATAATTATCACGATTGTGTCCCAAATCACGAATGTGCGGATTTGGGGTTTTCCAGCCTTTATATGTCGCGCAATCGAGTGAGAAGTTGGTCAGAACCTTCTTTTACAATTCAGGCAAGCGGCAGACACGCACCTCTCCATCCTCAAGCTAGTAAAATGATTCTGGTTGGCAAAGACAAACGCATTTTTGACCCCAATTCGCCTCTGCCTTACCGTCGGCTTTCTGTGCGAGAGTGTGCGAGAGTTCAGACTTTCCCGGATGAGTTTATTTTTAAGTACAAGTATATTGCTGATGGATACAAAATGGTCGGCAATGCTGTTCCTGTGAATTTAGCAAGAGTTTTAGCCAGTAAGATTTTTGGGGATATTGTCTTAGGGCATAGGGCATCGGCCAAACAGGGCATAGTCATGGCCACCTGCCAGTCCGCCAGGGAATGAATTCCACGGGATTTGAGATTAGTCCTCGCTATGAGGACTAATCTCAAATCCCGTTGACATCAGAATTATTCATCTCTCCCTTCTCTTCCTCTGTGTCCTCTGTGGTTTCATCATTCCGAATTATCTGTCATTCAAACTTGGTTAACTCGCCGAGATTGTGCTGTATCGCATTTGTCCCGCGAATATGAGACAAGGGAGAACCTCCGTACAAAAAGCTGTTTAAGCTAACTTGATAATTTTGCTGAACGGCTAAATCCAGCCACAAATTGTTAATCGCATCTCCGGGCTTGTAGTCGGGAATGTTGTGCTGATAGTAAGGAAAACTGTCTATACAAGTATTGAAAAAGTTCTTGCGCCCGCAATGCTTTAAATACTGATATCGCGGCTTAAATTCTGTTTGATTTTCCAATACTGTATATATAGTATCTGCCAGAGATTCTGGGTCGAATTTGGCGTAAAGACCCGCACCTTCGGGGAAAACTGGCGAGTTTCCTCTGGCGTATTGGTTGAATTCTTCAAAACAAATTACTGGTACGTTGCAACTCATGGCTTCGGTAATTCCCCGGTTTTTTCCTTCGAGGAGGGAACCGAGGACGAATGCTTGCGCCCGCGAATAATATGTGGGAATTTCGCTGTAGTAGTCAACTCTCGGCACTAAGTTAATGTAGTCGGAGGGATTGCCTAAAATTGCCTCGACTTGTCGCCATTCTTTTAATGCGTACTCGTCGAGAGTTTTCAGGTCGCTAGCATCAAATTCGTGGCCGGTGACTACTGTTAATTTTATCGGTTTTTGCGGATATTTTTGGCGGTAAACTTTTAAGGCTTTGGCTATGATTGGCAAATTTTTTTCTTCGGAAATTCGGGCGACGGCGAGGAGGTCGATGTCTTTGGCGGGGACGTTGCGCGGGGAAATTAAGTATTCGTTGATGAAGTCGGTGTCTTGCAGTGGTATGATTGGTTTGTGGGCGCGATCGACATAAGTTTCGCGAAACCACTTATCTCGCTGCGGGTTTTTGTATAAACTGGAGTAGGCGTCAGCTACGGGGGCCCAGGAGTAGGAGATTCCGGGGGAATAGGTGAAGGAGAAAAAGACTGAGGAAAGTTGGGGAAATAGTTTGTTGATGAGTTCGACTGCTTCGCTGAAGTAAATTCCTTTGATGAAACGCCCTTCGTAAAACAGTGGGGGAAGCAAGACGTAGAAACTTACGGTATCGAAGCGGTGGGGTTGGTCTTCAAATATCTCCCAGGTAAAGGCGTCTAAGTCTGCATAGATTTCGGCGATGGGTTTGTTGATGTGGGGGTTGCGTAAATATGGTTTTTGTCGATCGTAGTTTCCGCGTACCATATAATTCTGAGTGCGAGTATCTAGCTTTTTTTATTTAACCGCAGAGGGCGCAGAGGGCGCAGAGAAGAAGAGAGATATTCACAAGTCATCTAAGGGTTGTTCTAGTGATTCGTTGTCGCCAATTGTGAGGGCGAGTTGGTAGATTTGGCGGCGGGGAAGGGATGTTTGTTGCGCTAGCTGGCGGCTGGCTTGGGAACGAGTTATGCCTTCGGCAATTAATGTTTGCAATTCTGCTTTGATGGCGTCTTCGGAAAATATTGGTGCGGTTGTTTGGATGCCGGCTATTACGAGGGTAAATTCTCCCTGGGGTTCGCGATTGGTGTAAAGCTCGATCGCACTTTCTATACTACCACGCCAAAACTCTTCGTGCATTTTAGTTAACTCTCTCGCCAGTACAATCTGTCTGTCCCTTCCCAAAGTATTTGCTAAATCTTGTAAAGTTTGCCGCAATCTGTGCGGAGATTCGTATAATATTATAGTGCGGGATTCTATTTGCAAAGTTTCTAAACTCTGTTGGCGTTCTTGACCTTTCACGGGTAAAAAACCTTCAAATACAAATTTCTCTGTGGGTAATCCTGATGCAGTTATGCCAACAATGCAGGCGGTCGGGCCGGGAATCGGAATAATGTTAATACTAGCATCGGCGCAAGCTTTGACTAACTCGTATCCGGGGTCAGAAATTCCCGGCATTCCGGCATCTGTGACGAGGGCGATATCTTTGCCTAAATGCAGTTTGTCGAGGAGTTCGGGAAGTCGCTGGTGTTGGTTGTGTTCGTGATAGCTGATTTGGGGGGTTTTGATTTGGAAATGCTGCAAAAGTTTGCCTGTATGGCGGGTATCTTCGGCGGCGATGAAGTCTGCTGTTTGCAAGATTCGGATGGCGCGAAATGTCATGTCTTCCAGGTTGCCGATCGGGGTTCCTACGATGTAAAGTGTTCCTGTAGTGGGATTTGACTGCATTTTGATATTTTTTATTTTAACCGCAGATGGGGCACGGGCGGGACGCCCATGCCACATATTTAAGAACAGATGTAAGAGTTGAGCTCCATTTTGATATTTTTTATTTTAACCGCAGATGGGGCACGGGCGGGACGCCCATGCCACATATTTAAGAACAGATGTAAGAGTTGATATGAAAAGCGGATTGTTTTTGGGATTGGCGACTTTAGATTTAGTTTATTTGGCTGTTGGGCCTTCAGGTGAAAATCAGAAAGTTGTTGCTTCTGATTTTACCATTGCTGCGGGCGGGCCGGCGGCCAATGCTGCGGTCACTTTTAGCTATTTGGGGAATGCGGCGGTATGGGCTGGCGTTTTGGGCACTCACGCGATCGCCCAATTAATTCGTGCAGACTTAGCGGAGTATAATGTCAGGATAATCGATTTGGAACCCGGGCGATCGCACTCGCCGCCAGTTTCCTCGATTATTGTAACTGAAGCAACGGGCGATCGATCGGTAATTTCCCTCAATGCTACGAAATCGCAAGTTGACAGTCAAACAATTAACCCGGATATTTTAACATCAGTTAGTATTGTACTGCTTGACGGACATCAAATCGCAGCCAGCCAAGAAATTGCTCAACTTGCCAAGTCAAAAAACATTCCCATTGTCCTCGACGGCGGCAGTTGGAAGCCCGGATTAGAAGAAATATTGCCTTTCGTTGAATGGGCGGTATGTTCCGAGAATTTTCATCCACCCAACTGCGACAATTCAGAACAAGTCTTTGCTTACCTGACAGCAGCAGGAATTTCCCATATTGCCATCACTCGCGGCGAAAAATCAATTTTATACCTCAGCAATGGCACTTGCGGTCATATAGAAACACCTCAAATTCAAGCCACAGACACTTTAGGCGCTGGCGATATTTTCCACGGCGCTTTCTGTCACTACATTTTGCAAAATAACAACTTTACAGATACTCTCGCAGCAGCAGCTAAAATCGCTTCCCATTCCTGCAAAAACTTCGGAACCCGCACCTGGATGAATAAGGGTTAATTTTAAATGAAAATTAACCAAACTATCCGGTTAAAACGGCTGAAAGCTAGAAAACTTGAACTGGCAACACCTGTTAAGTTAAAATCCTGACAGCAACCTCGACAAAATTTGTGAACTTCTCTCTTCTCTTCCTTCGCGCCCTTTGCGCCTTCGCGGTTCGTTAACAAAATTGCTATATTAGTAAGACAAGTTAAAGTCACACAAAACACTCCCAAAACAACATACCCGAATCATGCCTGACACCCAACCTCTAAGTATCACCCTTCCCCCTTTGCGGATTACCCTAAGCGAGCAACAACAGGTTAATCTAGAATGGCTGACGCAAAACTTGCCCAATCTACTCGCAGCGCCAAGCAAACCAGAAGTCCCCGACAATATGAAACAGTGGGTGGCGGCCAACAAATTATTAAATCAACCCGACGAAGAAATCATTCAAGCGCTAATAAGTACCGGCATAGATGCGGAAACAGCCACCGCAGAAGTTAGGGAAATATCCTCTCATCCCTACTTTCAAGCAGGCAGCCATTACGTGCAGTTATTGCAGAAATTAGAATCGCATCTCAGGATTAACAATCAATTAGCCGCCCTGTCTTCCAAGTTTGGCACAATCGAACGCAAAAGCAGTCTTTCGCGAGAGTATTTTCTCGAAAATTACTACGCCAAAAATACTCCAGTAATTATTACCAATATTATGCACAACTGGAAAGCGTTGCAGTTGTGGACGCCGGAGTATTTGCAGGAAAAATATGGCGATGCAGAGGTACAAATTCAAGCCAACCGCAATTCCGACCCGAATTACGAAATCAAAATAGAAAATCACAAAAAAATTGTTTTGTTCCGCAAATATGTAGAGATGGTGGTCAAGGGCGGGCCTAGCAACGACTACTACATGGTTGCTAACAACAAAACTCTGGAAAGAGAGGAATTTAAACCCCTCTTCAACGACATTGAAATTTTCCCAGAATACCTAAATCCAACGGATACAAAAGGCAGAGTTTTCTTTTGGTTCGGTCCGAAAGGCACGATTACACCGCTGCACCATGACCCAGTTAATTTAATTTTAGCTCAAGTGTCTGGTCGCAAACTAATTAAATTGATTTCTCCGCAACAAACACCTCTGCTGTATAACCACGTCGGAGTTTTCAGCAAGGTGGACGGCGAAAATCCCGATTATGACAAATACCCGCTTTACAGAGATGCGAAAATTATTGAAGTAATTTTGGAACCGGGAGAGGCTATCTTTATTCCGGTCGGTTGGTGGCACCATGTAAAATCATTGGAGGTTAGTATTTCGGTTTCGTTTACTAATTTTGTGTTTCCCAATTATTATGAATGGAAATATCCTCATATTAATTGGTAATTGGTAATGATGGTTCCAAGGGGCGGACAAGCGGGCACCGCCCTACAAAAATCTGCGTTAATCGGCGTTTATCTGCGGTTCAAAAAAAAAAAAAATTCATGAAAACTCTCGAAGAAATCAGCGAAATTGCCCGATCGATCGCCTGGAGTGCATCAGATATCCTACAATCCTATTATCGGCAGGATTCCAACACTCCTAACCTCGACATCCAAGAGAAAAAAGATGGCCCCGTCACCGCTGCCGATGTCGCTGTCAATTCTTACATTCTCGACCAATTGCAGTCGGCTTTAGGGAATGCAGAATTTGGCTATCTCAGCGAAGAAACTTACAAATCTTATTTAAAAACCAACGGTCAAATTCCCTTACCCCAAAGTTGGGTTTGGATTATTGACCCTTTGGATGGAACCCGAGATTTTATTGACAGGACAGGGGAATTTGCAGTTCACATTGCTTTAGCCTTCGAGGGAAGACCGGTATTGGCAGTTGTGGCTTGGCCCGAACAGCAAAAGATTTATTACGCCATCCGCGATGCTGGCGCTTTTATGGAAAATCGGGACGGTTCTGCGGTAAAATTGCAAGTTTCGGCGCGAAATATAGTGGCAGATTTACCTATAGTAACCAGCCGCAGTCACCGGGACGATCGCTTTAATCAATTGTTACAAAAACTGCCTTGTCAAAATCAAATAGCTGTCGGCAGTATCGGCTGTAAGATTGCGACAATTGTCGAACAAAAGGCTGATGTTTATATTGCGCTTTCTGGAAAGTCTGCGCCGAAAGATTGGGATTTGGCGGCGCCGGAATTAATTTTGACTGAAGCGGGCGGCCGATTTACTCGTTTTGACGGTTCTGCTTTGCAATATAACCGGGGAGATGTGAGTCAGTGGGGGGGATTGTTGGCGAGTAACGGTTGCTGTCACGCTGCTTTGTGCGGGCAAGCTGAGGGGATTTTAGCGGGGATAGATGGGAGTTTTAAATAAGTGCGAATAATTTGCTATATTAATAATATCATAATGTGGCAAAATGTATGAGCGTCAAAGAACTTGAAACAGCAATTATGAACTTGTCGGTTAAGGAACTGTCGGAGCTCACAGCTTGGCTGATAGAATATCGCCAACAAGTCTGGGATCGGCAAATTGAAAAGGATTTGGAGGATGGGCGGTTAGATGCGCTACTTGATGAAGTCGATGCAGAGTATGAAGCGGGATTGGCCAAAGTTTGATGAAGCATCTGACTTTACCGCGCTTTTGGCAGTGCTATCACCAGCTACCTAAAGAAATACAAGCCTTAGCCGATAAAAATTATGAATTACTCAAAGTCGATCCGTATCACCCTTCACTGCATTTTAAAAAAGTTGGCAGGCGAAAGCAATTGCAATCGGTGCGAGTAGGCGATAGTTACCGAGCTCTGGGAGTTGAGAAGTCTGAAGGTATTGTCTGGTTTTGGATAGGGACTCATGGCGATTACGATGCAATATTAGCTCAGAAATAAAGCCCCCGATCGCCCTTGTGCATTTCATTTGCGATCGCCCGTAAAGATGGTAAGGAATAGCTGGTAGGGGGGATTTTTACCATAAATCTTGGCAATCGCTAACATTATACATCAACCCGCCCCTAGCACCTATGTATCAAAAATCCCGCTCTTAATATTTCAGTATAATGACACTTGCTATTGAGGCTTTTTTGTGCTATGTCATCCCCCTCGCGCTGGCTCATCCGTAATATTACTTAATAATTATCCCATCTTTATCAAAACTTTAATTAAAAAGGTGTTTATCAAGAAAACTTTATAGATATTCTCTTAAAAAACAGTTATGGTTACTACAACCTTCAGAAAGTGTTTCCGATGCCAGTCGCGAAACAGGGGAATTATTGTCTTTTTTTAGCTATTAGTAGGTGCAGTATGCCAAATTTAAATAATCAAGTTTCAGGAAGTGCGATCGCCTTTATCGACACTCAAGTAGAAAATTATCAAAGTTTGATTGCCGGGGTAAAACCGGGTACGGAAGTAGTCGTTTTGGATGGGAACCGGGATGCGATCGACCAAATTACTCAAATTTTAGCTCTTCGTACTAATATTGACAGCATTCACATTGTTTCTCACGGTACTCCGGGTAGCTTGCAACTGGGTAATGGCTGCTTGAGTGCAGATAATTTGGAAACTTATTCCGAGAGATTGCAGCAGTGGCGGAGTGCTTTAAATCTGGGTGCGGACATTCTGATTTACGGTTGTAATGTCGCATCAGCACCTCGCGCTTACCCGAAAGTCCGCCAGGGAATGAATTCCCTGGCTCAAAGCTCAAGTCGGTTGAAACCGACTGCTTACCCGAAAGTCCGCCAGGGAATGAATTCCCTGTCTCAAAGCTCAAGTCGGTTGAAACCGACTGAAAACAAGTCGGCTATTCAGTCCTCTTCAGAGGACTTTCGCTATGAGACGGGGGTTTCAACCCCCGGCGGATCTGCGGGTAACGGCATAGATGATGAACAGGCGATCGATCGTGAACGCGCGATCGATCTAGATGGTGTAGCCTTCATCCAACGCATTGCCCAACTCACAAATACAAACGTTGCCGCTTCCCAAAACCTCACGGGAAGTGTAGCAAAGGGCGGCGACTGGGAACTGGAAGTCAGAACCGGGGAAATAGAAACGCCGCTGGTATTTGAAGCCGAAGTATTAGCAGGTTACGAGTACGTTTTGAACACCTTCGGGGCGGCGGCAAATATTGGCGTGGGGACAAATCCTTACGGTATTGCTACGGGTGATTTTGACCTGGATGACCAACCCGATCTAGCTGTAACAAACCAAGGATCTGACACTGTTTCCATCCTGTTAGGAAATGGGACTGGTGGCTTCGATCCCGCGCCTATTCCTACCTTGACCGTGTCAAATGCCTCATCAATCGCCGTCGGCAATTTTAACAATGATAATTTCTCCGACTTGGCAGTAGTGGGTAGCGGCACTGGTGGCGCCCTCTCAATTTTCTTAGGAAATGGTACGGGCGGTTTTGGCAGCCCCACTCAATATCCCACAGGAGTATCTCCTATCTCGGTTGCAGTTGGGAAGTTTAACAACGACAACTTCTCTGACGTAGCAGTAGTCAATGCAAGCCCTGGCAGTACCTCTGGCACTGTCACAATTTTGCTGGCAAATAACACTGGCAGCGGGGCATTGAATTTCAACACTAACTTGAGCGCGCAGTCAATTCCCGCTTTCATGACAGTAGGGGACTTTAACGGAGATACTTTTTCCGATTTAGCTGTGCCGAACAGTTTATCTAACACCATTTCTGTTTTTTTAGCCAATGGCTCTGGCGACTTTGGTGCAGCTACTAATTTGGGGGCTGGGACAAATCCAAATTCGGTCGCCAATGGGGACTTTAATGGAGATAATTTCCTCGACTTGGCCGTAGTTAACGGTGGCTCTAACAATGTCTCAATTCTATTAGGAAATGGCACTGGTGGCTTTGGCGCGGCCAATGGGTTTAGCGCGGGGACAGGGCTCCAAGGCATTGTAGCACAAGACTTTAGCGGAGACGGCAAACTTGACTTAGCAGTAGGAGGCACCGGCGGCGCTGCAATTTTAGTAGGCAACGGCAATGGCGGTTTTAGTGCACCCATTAACTTTGCTGCGGGCACAGATCCAACTTCCATTATTGCCGGCAACTTTAATGCTGATACTCTCCCGGATTTGGCAGTAGCTAACAACAGTTCAGATAACGTTTCGGTGCTGTTGAATACACCCAATACGGTATCCTTCGTTCCTCCCAAAATAGGTAACACTTACAACGTTGATGAAGCCACGACCGACACAGTAATTGATGTCCCGGTTACTATCAGCGGTGGCACTCCCTTAAGTGATGTAACCGTACCAATTGTCATCGATACCAGCAGCACTGCTACTCAAGGTGCAGACTACACTCTTTCAACTACATCCCTTACTTTCTCTGCAGGCACTACTACTCTCACCCAGAATATTCCAGTAACTATTAAAGCTGACAATATCGTTGACAGTAACGAACAAATAGTTCTCAATTTTGGCACAATTACAGGCGGTGTCGCCGATGCGAGTCAAGGAAAAGTGGCAATATTGGACAGGAATAGTTCTTATTCAATTGTCGCCGACAATCCCACCGTTACCGAAGGCAATTCCGGCGCTACTCCTGCCACATTTACTATTACTCGTAATGGCAGCACGGAACTTTGGAGTACCGTAGATTATGCCATTACCGGCACGGCGACAAACGGCACTGATTACAACAATATCGGCGGGACTTCTGGCGCAACCGCTGCCACTGGTAAAATCAGTTTTGCTGCGGGGGAAACATCCAAGACTATTAGTTTGGATGTGTTGGGAGATGGCAATATAGAACCGGATGAAACGGTTGCAATTACTTTATCAAATTCAGTTTCACCGGGTGGCGCACCGACTATTGCGACGGCTACCGCTACGGCTACTATCAAAAATGATGACACTGCCGGCATCACTGTCAGTCCAAAGGCAATATCAACAACAGAAGTTGGCGGTAAGGCAGAATTTACAGTCAAATTAAACGCTGCACCAACAGCTAACGTTACCATCGATTTGAGTGGTTTCAATCCAGCAGAGGGAACAGTTTCTCCTAATAGCTTAACTTTCACTCCCGCTAACTACAGTGAACAAACAATAACGGTGACGGGCGTTGACGATTTAGTAGCTGATGGTCCTCTAGTTTACAAAATTGTCACGGCTGCTGCTGTGAGTACCGATGCTAATTACAATAACCTCGATCCTGATGATATCGATGTCACCAACAGTGACAATGAAACTCCAGGAATTACGGTGAATCCGACGGCGGGATTAACTACGGGTGAAGATGGCACCAAAGCTAACTTTACTGTGGTTTTGAATACTCAGCCGACTGCTGATGTGACTATCGGTTTGACCAGTGACAATGTTGCAGAGGGAACTGTTTCCCCTGCTAGCATAACTTTCACTCCGGCTAACTGGAATACACCGCAGCCGGTGACAGTAACAGGGGTTAACGATGGTATTGTTGACGGCGATATTGGCTACAAGATTGTCACGGCTGCTGCTGTTAGTACAGATGCCAATTACAGCAACCGAGATGTAGCGGATGTTAGCCTTAGCAATCAGGATAATGATGCCGCTGGTATTTCTATTACTACGACGGCAACAACTGCTACAGAAGGCGGCGCGAATGGCAGTTATGCGATCGAGTTAACGTCGGAGCCGATCGCTCCTGTTACGATTAACTTTAATGCCGGAAGTGAAATAAATGCGATCGCCCCAATTACCTTTGACAGCACTAACTGGAATGTTGCGAAAACAGTCACAGTCACCGCTACCGACGATAGCAAAGCCGAAGGTACGCACAGCGGGACGATCGCTCACACTGTTACCAGTACCGACACTAAGTATACCACTCAGACGGTTCAGGATGTAAATGTAGCTATTACCGACAACGACACAGCAGGTGTCAGCATTACACCTACGAGCACAAGTGCTACTGAAGGCGGCGTGAATGGCAATTATGGGATCAAGTTAACGTCGGAGCCTTCCGCCCCCGTTACCATTACTCTCACAACAGGTGAGGAGATTGAGGCGATCGCGCCTATCACTTTCACTGCGGATAATTGGAATGTCGCTAAAACCGTTACGGTGAAAGCTGTTGACGATACGATTGTGGAAGGCGCGCACAGCGCTAATATCAGTCACAGTGTGAGCGGGGGTGATGCTAAGTATAATGCGGTTGTGGTTCCAGGGGTGACAGTGGCGATTACGGATAATGACACGACACCCCCACTGCCGACACCGACACCCCCACTGCCGACACCGACACCCCCGCTGCCGACACCGACACTACCGCTGCCGACACCGACACCACCGCTGCCGACACCGACACCACCGCTGCCGACACCGACACCCCCGCTGCCGACACCGACACCCCCGCTGCCGACACCGACACCCCCGCTGCCGACACCGACACCCCCGCTGCCGACACCGACACCACCGCTGCCGACACCGACACCACCGCTGCCGACACCGACACCCCCGCTGCCGACACCGACACCCCCGCTGCCGACACCGACACCACCAGTAGCTGTCGATCCGCAACCATTAGGAAGTCCTGGCATTATTATTAGTCCGGCATCGGGATTAGTAACTACAGAAGCAGGTGGCACAGATCAATTCACCATCAGACTCAACAGCCAACCGACTGCGGATGTAACGATTGGTTTGCGTAGCAGCAATGAGGCAGAGGGAGTAATTTCGACGGAATCAATTACCTTCAATTCTGTTAATTGGAATCAGTGGCAGCCGATTACGATAACGGGTGTGGACGATCGAGTATTTGACGGCGATAAGACTTATCAGATTGTGACTGCCCCTGCTGTGAGTGCGGATAGCAGCTACAACGGCCTCGACGCACCGGATGCCAATGTTGTTAACAGGGATAACGAGACTGCTAGCAATGCACGAGTCGCAGCCGATCCCTCAACTGGGGTGGAATATAAGCCAGGTGAGCTTCTGGTTAAGTTGAGACCTAATGTAAACGATGCTGCCATCCAGAGTGTTTTTCAAGTTAATGGCGCGATCGCGATCGAAGACCTTGTACCGCCAAGCTTACAGATCAACTCAGCATCGGAGCCAGATGAATTGGAGCAATGGCGAGTAGTAAAGTTGGCTTCAAATGCAGATTTGCTAGCGACTCAAACCAGCTTAGCTCAAGATCCCAGGGTCGAGACCGTTGAACTCAACTATTTGCTCTCTATCAACTCAGTACCCAACGATCCACAATTCACTCAACTCTGGGGTTTGAATAATACTGGACAGACTGGTGGGACGCCAGATGCCGATATTGATGCACCCGAAGCTTGGGATCTTCAAAGGGGTAGCAAAAATGTAGTAGTGGCAGTCATTGACACGGGTGTGGACTACAATCACCAAGACCTTGCTGCTAATATGTGGACGAACTCAGGAGAAATAGCAGGCAATGGCATAGATGATGATGACAATGGCATAGATGATGATGTGCGCGGTTATGACTTTATTAACAAAGACAATGACCCGATGGATGACGAGGGTCATGGTAGCCACGTGGCGGGAACAATCGGAGCTGCTGGCAACAACAACATCGGTGTAGTGGGGGTGAGCCCAAATGTTAGCATCATGCCATTAAAGTTTATCGGCTTTAATGGACGGGGGTCGACTAGCGATGCAGTCAGAGCAGTTGACTACGCCACAAAAAATGGGGCAAAGGTGATTAATGCCAGCTTTGGTAATCCTTTCCCCTCCCAAGCAATGTTTAATGCCATCGGCGACGCCAACAAGAAGGGCGTTTTGTTCATAGCAGCAGCGGGTAATGACAGTTCAAACAACGACAGTTCGCCGTCTTACCCTTCTAACTACGACCTCCCTAATGTCATCTCGGTAGCAGCCACGAATTACGTAGACCAGCTATCCTGGTTCTCGAATTATGGAAAAAATACAGTAGACCTAGCTGCTCCGGGCGGTACTCTTGCGGTTTTTCCACCCGATGAGCGTGACATCCGCAGCACACGCCCTAACAATCAATATGGCTGGGATGCAGGCACCTCAATGGCTGCCCCTCATGTGGCAGGTGCAGCGGCTCTGCTTTTAGCTCAGAACCCCAGCCTGACAGTCACGGAGCTAAAAAACATCTTAATGACAACTACTGACCCACTTCCTTCTCTGCAAGGGACAACGGTCAGCGGCGGACGCTTGAATCTCCGGAAAGCCCTCAACCAAATTTTTGATGCAGACTCAGTTTTTACCGACACGAACGTTCCGATATCTGGTTTGTATTCAGCTATCTGGGGAGACTACAACAATGACGGCAAACTGGATATCCTCGGAAACAACCGAACCTACTACAACACTGGAATCTACGACAACACCGGTCAAAGATTGAGCGAAGTTGGCTTTAGCGAAGCCGACTTGCCAGGTTATAACCCAATCTGGGGAGATTTTAACAATGACGGGCGACTGGATGCCACGCTGACCAACACCAATCTCGATAGCAACAACAGTCTCAGGTACGAAATCTACCGCAACGTTCCTAATAACACTTACAGTAATGCGGACTTTAAGTTGGAAACAGTTCTACGTGACAAGCTCCCCTCTACAATTTTTAGCTCGAGTTGGGCAGATTACAACAATGACGGGCGTCCCGATTTGTTGCTCAATACACAAGGCTCTTACCCGGAATACCCGATCGTCACCACGCTCTATCGCAACACAGGTGCGATCGCTCAAGACCGCTTTAAAGACAGCGAAGCACGTCTCGATACTGGCGAACCGCTATTTTCTACTAGCGAAATAGCTGGTGCTACCAGTTCTGGGGTTTGGGCAGATTACGACAATGATGGCAAACTCGATATCCTGATCAAGGTAAGGGAGTCACAGCAGACTCAATCAGGGCAGCAAAGGCAAAAAGCCAAACTCTACCGCAACTTGGGCGATGGCGTTTTTAAAGACACAAACGTATCATTGCCTGGTTTAGGTTCAGAATTCCCTCGCTTTGGCGCCAATGTTTATGATATGGCCTGGGGAGACTACGACAACGACGGGAAACTTGATATTTTGCTCACGGGGGCGATCGACGGCGCGAATGGTTCAGGCCAGCTTTTCACCAAAGTCTACCGCAACACAACCAGTACCAATGGGTCAGCCAGCTTTGAAGACATAGGTGCACAGATACCTGGTTATAGTCAAGCTAAAGCTGCTTGGGGAGATTACGACAATAACGGCAAATTGGATATCCTGGTCACTGGTTGGGAGCAGGAAAACCCCCAAAGTTTAGGAACAAGCGTCACCAAAATCTACTATCAAAACACCGGCAATGGCTTTACCGATAGTGGCGTACAAATCGATAGTGGCGCAGAGCCTGGTAATAAGTTCGACTCCTACCCTGCTTGGGGAGACTACGATAAGGATGGCAAACTGGATATCCTGCTCACGGGTTCTTCAACAAACAACCCCTACGGGTTCATAAACGAAAACGACTTCTTTACCAAAGTCTTCCGCAATAACACTGCGATCGCGAACACTCCTCCGAGTCCACCCGCACTACTACCGGCTGAAGTTTCTGGTCGAGATGTTACCTTCAAGTGGAACCGAGGGACAGACGATCTAACTCCAGATCTCGGTTTAAGCTACAACCTGCGAGTTACGGGCTCGGATGGCAAGGATATTCTTTCCCCGATGTCTTGGAATATCGATGGGACTCGGCAACTCGTGGGGTTGGGGAATGTCAGTCAAAACACGCAGTGGCAACTCAAAGACTTGCCTCGCGGGACATATAACTGGGGCGTGCAAGCAATTGATACTGCTTGGGCAGGTTCGCTCTTTGCCCCTGGAGGCACTTTTAGAATTGAGAACAGTCCTCCAGAGAAGAAAATTAGTTTAGGTGAGAGGACCACCGAGTTTAACCAACCGATAAAAGATGTATACACTGACGCCGACGGCGACCAGATTTTCTACCGATTAACTCTAGACAATGGCGCCTCTTTAGAATCTGGTGGCTCAAACACTAATTGGCTAGGACTTCAATTCAACCCTTGGGAAAACACCATCACATTCACCGGAACTCCCCCAAGTAATGCGAAACCCTTCGAAGTGAAGTTAATAGCTACAGACGATTACGGTGGCAGCAGCGAACAGACTTTCAAGGTAACAACGACAACAGATGGGCGCTGGGTGATTGATGGTTATATCTCCGGTGCAACTGTGTTCTTAGATGCCAACAAAAACGGCATCCTCGACACCAACGAACCATCCACCACAACCGACACAGGCGGTAAATTCAATCTCAACATCCCCTTCGAGACATTCGACACCAACACAAACGGAGAAATCGACCCATCAGAAGGCAATCTAGTAGCCACAGGAGGCATTGACACCGCCACCGGCTTACCTCTAGAAACACCAGTCACCGCACCCCCAGATGCGAGTGTAGTCACCCTCCTAACCAGCTTAGTCGCCGACTTAATCGACAAAGGAATTGAACCAGAAGAAGCACAATCTTTAGTCAAAGCAGCCCTTTCTCTCCCCGCCGATGTTGACCTAACTAGCTTAGATCCAATAGAAGCCACCAACAACAACCAACCAGGCGGCGTGCAAGTCTTATCCGAAATGGTGAAAGTCCAAAACTTCATCACTCAAACTAGCGGTTTGATTGACGGTGCATCCAGTGCAGTCAATACCGATATTGTCAAAGCTGTTGTCAGTTCAATTACGGCTCAAATTCAATCCGGTACAGTCTTAAACCTCAGCAATGCAGCAGCCTTAGAACCAATCATTCAGCAAGCAGCCGCGAAAATCCAGCAAATAGACCCCAGTTTCAACACTCAACAAGTCAGCCAAATTACATCGCAATCCGCGACAGTAATGGCAACAGCCAATCAACGCATTGATGCGGCTGTCTCCAACCCAACAGGAACATCAATTCCTGAATCACTTGCCCGCCTCCAACAAGTAGCCTTGGGCCCAACAACTCAAGACTTCAAAGAAGTTGGTACCGGAAATAAACCAATTTCCCAGCTAGTTGCTGACAATACTGGTACTGCTTTAGATAGCAGAATTGAAACTGTAATATTGCCGACTGGGATTGCCACTCCTGTTGTCAGCGGCGATGCTGATTTGGGCAGCAATTCCCCGGATGCAATTCTCGGTACCAATGGCGACGATATCCTGAGTGGCGACAGCGGAAATAATGTGTTGATGGGCATGAGGGGCAATGATTCCCTCGATGGAGTTCTGGGGAATGACACTGTTTTCGGTGGCAAAGGTAGCGATACAATCCTGGGAAGTGGCGGTGATGATGCCTTATTTGGCAACCGTGGTGCTGACATTTTGAATGGCGATGATGGGAATGATATTCTTTACGGAGGTAAGGGAGATGATTTACTCAATGGCGGTTTAGGAATTGATACTTTGGTAGGAGGAATGGGAGTAGATAAGTTCCTACTCTCTACCAATTCCGGTACTGATACGATTACCGATTTTGAAGTCGGTAAAGATTTGTTAGTATTGGGTAACGGGTTGAGTTTCTCGCAATTGGCGATTGCTCAAGATAGCGGTGCAACTTTAATCCGGTTGGCACAAACAGGGGAAGTTTTAGCTTCTCTGGGTGGTGTTTCGGCTAACAGTATTAGCGCTGCTAATTTCGGATTGATTTAAACGTTAGTAATGAGGACTTTAGTCCTTATTATTCTTCAGTCTCTTAGAGACGGACTTCGTTTGTATATATGGGGTTTCAACCGCTGACTATCAAGGCCTCGATCCCCCCTAACCCCCCTTAAAAAGGGGGGGACAAGAATCTTCTCAAAGTCCCCCTTCTTAAGGGGGATTTAGGGGGATCTGGCCTCGGCGGTAAACGAGAGATAAAGAGGGTTTTAGACTTAAGTTGACACCACTGGCGTAAACCGTATTACTTACAAATCAGCATCGCTGATATCGCATTCCCGGTAACTGCGAAACTAATCCCAACAATTCCAACTGCAAAAGTATACTAGAAACTCTTCCCGCTTCTAATCCCGCTGCTTCCACAATTGTATCAAAAGAAATCGGCCCAGATACGATCGCACTTAACACCTTAGCCAATTCCGGCTCCAACGGCGGCCCTTGCTTCTCAACCGTCGGATTTGGAGGAAATAGCGACAACTGCTCGGCATTATCCAATTTTGGCATAGCTCCGAGCATTTCCAACAACCTGTCTTCGCTTAACAGTCGATCGCTACTCGGCAGAATCGGATGAGCACCTTTACTCAGCAACTCCAAACACCCAAACGAACGCTCATCATCCAATCTTGCCGTCAACACATACACATCCCGGCAAAAATCATTAGCTTGATAAGCAGTAATTAAAGCACCCGATTTATGCGGAGCTTCTATCACAATTGTAGCGCGGCTTAAGCCAGCAATTATGCGATTTCGGCGGGGAAAATTAGTTTTATTCGGTTGAGTCCCCGCCGGATATTCACTAATTACCAATCCCTGCTGCAATATGCGATCGCACAACCTCTCATTTTGTTTGGGATATACAATATCTACTCCCGTCCCCACTACTGCGAAAGTCCTTCCTCCCGCCTCCAAACAGCCTGTATGAGCCTCTGTATCAATACCAGCCGCCAATCCCGAAACCACAGTAAAACCGCTTCTAGCTAAAGCCGTACTAATTTTGCGAGTCCACCTTCTACCGTATTCCGAAGGGCTGCGAGTACCAACCATTGCCACTGTCGGCGTAATTCCTTGATTCTCTTTGCGATCGACATTACCGCGATAATACAACACTGGTGGCGGATTGGGAATTTCCAATAATAAGCGGGGATAATCTGGATCTGCGGGCGTCCAAAAACAGGGATTTTTTATAAGATGTTTTTCGAGAACTTCTTCAGGATTAAGTTTGGTTCTTTCTTGCACAATAGTTTCAATTATGTGCTTACCAAACCCTTCGATTCGCATTAAATCTACTGGTTTTGCCGTCCAAGCTTCTGCCAAACTATTGAAATTTTGGTGCAATCTTTGCAACAAAATCGGCCCGATACCGTTAATTTGCGACCATGCTAACCAGTAAGCGCGTTCTTCTAGCAACGAGTTGCCCTCAACTTATCTGAGGAGAATTTTATCATTTTTCATTGAATATAGTAGGGAAACGGCACTGCCGTGTCCTGTATTCCTTGGGTAGGGAAATGGCACTGCGCTGTCCTGTATTTTTACAGATGCCAGGGTAAAGAAATGGCACTGCCATGTCCTGTATTTCCACAGATTTAAAACTGTTATATAAATATTTTTTTACTAACCGCGAATGCGCTAAGAACGCGAAGGGAATTAAGAGAGAGGTTGACAATTACTGGCTAAGCTTTCCAATCAACGAAACGGGCGTAAATATAAGCAATAATTTCTCCGATCACAGTCCGAAAACCTTCGCTCGATTTCCACCATTCTTGTGAGTTGTAATCTTGCGGTTCCGCTGCTATAATCCCGACTTTAATCTCAGGATTTAGCACTTCTTTGAAAATAATCCAACTTCTGCGGGCGTGAGTGCCAAAAGAATAAAGATTAATTGAGTCAACTTTTAGCGCAGAAGCAGCCAGCCAATCGCGAAGTGCGATCGCAGAAGCAGCAGTGCGGTGTTTCACAACACTCGCTGCTGGTACTGCTACTACTTGATTTTTATCAAATCCTAGCGCAATACAAGTCGCGGCAGTTAGTGCGGCATAATTTTTATATTCAGCGAGATAGAAGCCTTTACTTAAAGGAACTCCTGTGGTAATTAATTGGCGGTATTCCCCTTTTTTGAATTCGGCGATCGCACTTTCGATCGCATAATCCGGCAACCAGCCTTCGACAACCAATATATCTGCTTTAATCGGCGCATTTACCGCCAAAAACGGATGGATATTTGTGAGAATTAAGAGCATTGCAATTATTAATCCCATCAGAGCAATTACCCACCCTTCCCTGGTAACTGCCCACATTTCTCGGCGGCAGATTAGGCGAATTCTCATTTTAACTCGATCTAGATGTTTTTGGGTATGGAGGCAGATTCGGCGAGACTGGGGAAGAGGGAAATAGTGGGAAAGTGATAGAATTTCCCAATGCCCTGCGCGGGCCCATTCCCCATGCCCCATTCCCAAATTATTGGTGTTTCAGATACTCAAAAACGCTTTTATCTCCGATATCCTGCGGCATCGGTTGAAAAAACTTGCGTACAGCAAAGATGATAAACAAAGCCGCCCAAACTGCTAGCAAAAATTGTTCATTTTCGGCTGACAAAAAGCCAAAAATATGTCCTAAAATTAATAGAGGAACTCCCGGAGTCAAAAACTTTGTTTCGAGGCGATTAAAGCAGAATGCTTCCTTAAAATAAATGCCATTTAATGCGGCAAAAGTAAATCCAATTCCCCACAGCGTCGCGGGATGTTCGTACACTGCTAAAGCTAGAGGTTGGCTGCTTTGTAGGGCGACAAACAATGCTGCCGCGCCGCCGATCGCCCAAAATGCCTGTAGTGTTCGGTGCAGCGCAATCATGTAAATGTGAATAGTTGCCAAGCTGATGCCTAAAGCTATCCAGAAACAAGCAAAAACAGGCGTTACAGCTTGGATTGCAATCGGGTTGTCGCCCTGTTGCAGCACCAGAGTAGTGCCGATCGCAAAACACAGCGCTGCCACCCCCAATCCAGCGCGGTAAATCAACACTCCCGTGCGATCGTTTTGAGTAATCGTAAATTCGCCGAATTGTCCTTGATAGACTGGCGATTCATCAGGTGATTTCAGTAGTTGCATTACAGCTTCCTCCTATCAGACACGAATGTACTTCTGCCAAGATATACTTTATTGATAAACCGAGCCAGCGAGACCGAGCGATGCCTAAATTTAACAAGCCTCAAGTTAACCAGTCTAAAGTTAACAAGTCTAAAGTTAACAAGTCTAAAGTGGACGATCGTCCCGATCGAAGCCAATCCCTTTCTTCACAATCCGAACTTCCTCCTGTTCAGCTTGATGAAACCATTGTAGCAGGCAGAAGACCGAAACCGCTAAACGACTTCCAGCGCCTGCTAGCGGAAGTAACCGAATTGAGAGCGGGGTTCGACCCTGAAATTTTAGCGCATCTCGAGGAAAATATCCCATTTAATACCAAGCAATTTGAAACTAAAATTAGCAAGATTTTGGGTTCAAAAAATATTGATTTCACCCTACAAAATTCAGTCAAATATCTAGACTACATCAAGCAAAATATTCAACTCCCCTGCCACGTTACCGGCATAGAAGAGTTTGAATGGGAAGAAGAATATACAATGGGTTCGGGCAGCAAAAAAGAATATGCGAGGCTCAAAAAAACTAAACCTTCTTATACTGATAGATTCACAATTAATCGGTTGGAGGATTTGGTGGTTCAGGAAGAAGGAATATTTGTGGAAGTGCAGCGCGTCGGCGATCGCCAAAAGTTTATCTTGCCTTTATCAGAGTTAGAATCAGTTGATGTAATCTCCCGCAACAATCAGTTATTAGATGATTATGCCGTCTGGTTTCTCAATTATTAAGGAAGAGTGGAAAAGTAGAAAAGTGGGGGAGGGAAAGAGGGGAAGAGTGGGAGAAGGGGAGGGAGCATCTCAATGAAAGCAGCCCTCCGCTAGAAATAGGAGTTAGGAGTCAGGAGTCAGAAGCTAGGAGAAAAGAGTCAGAAGTCAGAAGTCAGGAGCCAGAATCAGTGTTTTTACAAATATGAGATGCTCCCGAAGGGGAAGAGTGAGGGATGGGAAAAATCTTCCTTCTTGCTTCTTGCTTCTTCCTTCTTCCTTCTTCCTTCTTAATTAAATGGAAGCCGACAAGTGCGATCGCGAAACCAAAGCCAAAGCTTCAACCAAACTGCGAACAGCCGCAATCATCGCCACTTCGCTATTAAGTTGGCTGACAGCAGAACCGACACCAACACCCGCAGCACCGGCTCCAATAGCGAGGGGTGCGGTGACGCTGGAGATACCGGAAGCGCAGAGTACGGGGACGGATACGGCGCGGGAAATTTCAAAGGCTGCAGCCAAAGTAGGCGCTGCTTTTTCAATTAATCCCAATGTGCCGGCGTGAATTGGTTGGGCGCTGGTGCCACCTTCTGTTTGAATGATGTTAGCCCCAGCTTTGACTAATTCAATTGCTAACTGCACTTGTTTGTCGAGTGCCAAAATGTGGGGAACTGTTACAGAAAGAGTGATGTTCCCAAATAGCGATCGAGTTTCGCGAGTCAACTGCAAAACTTCCTCAGCTTCAAAGCGGCGGCCTACTGCGTAGAAAGCATCAAAGTTGCCAATTTCAATCAAATCAGCGCCAGCTTCTACCGCAGGCACAAACTTTTCCGGTTCCACAGCAGATACACAAATTGGCAAATTTGTCAACTTTTTTGCCATCAATACCAAATCTCGATCGGCAGCAATATCAACAAAGGAAGCACCGCCGAGATCCGCTGCTTTGACGACAGCCGCAACGTTAGCGGCATCAAAATTATTTAAACCGCTGATAATTTTCAGGGCGCGACCTTGCTCAAAAGCGCGCAGCAATTTAGAATTTACACTCATCGTTAGTTTTCCAACTCAAAAAATTTCTTAGACTAATTTTGACACAAAGTAGAAGAATTTTTAATTTTTAATTCTTAATTTTTAATTACTACGCGGCTGTCGAAATTTGTAAACATCTTTGATAACTTGTGCCCAGCCGTCAGAGAGAGATTCGAGAATACGAGCTCCCTTTTCTTTCGTCGCCGCCGTCGCATCGCCCAACACACCGCTTTCAGTCAACTCTCGCGTCAGCCAAGCAAAAGGCAAATTTCCTTCCATACTCAGCAAACTGTCTGTTGGTAAACCCTGCGGATACTCGCAAACAGCCAGTTCCATTTTCACCTGTTCGGGCAAAATTGCCAACATCAAACTCGTTTCTGCATCGCCCGCGTGAATTCCAAACTCCAACTCCTTCGCAGTTAATAATTCAGCAGCCACATTAGGAACCCGCCAAACAAACAGCGGAAAAACCGAAAAGTCCTGATATTTTTGATGAATATCCCGCGCCGCAATTTCCATCACCTGCGGCTGTCCGCCGTGACCATTCATTAACACTAATTTCCGAAATCCAGCCTGATAAATACTGTCCGCAATTTCGCCGATTACTGCTAAAAGTGTCTGAGCACTGAGCATAATTGTACCGGGAAAATGGCAGTGCTCGTTCGATTTGCCATAGTACAAAGGCGGCAAAGCATACGCGGGAATATTTGCCTCTAACTTTGCCAGGGCTTTGCCTGTCACTGCCGCGCTAATTGCCGCATCTACAATTAAAGGCAAATGCGGGCCGTGCTGTTCGATCGCACCTAGCGGCTGAATTATCACAGTATTTTCCTTATCCAGCATAGACTGAATTTCTCTCCAAGTTAGATAGGGAAAAAAACGCGATTCAGGAATAAAATTGTGCATAAGGTGGCGACAATAGTAAACGTAAGCAAGGTAATCAACTAGCCTGAAAACTAAAAAGCAATTCCCCAGAGAGCTAGTAGATAACTGATGCTGTCTATGGGTAGATGCTATAATTTATAGCAGATGCTTTAAGAGGGCGCTGATATACGCTCGCCAGCTCAGAGCGAAAGACTTAGAGACGACTTAATTGATGGAAGCTTGGCAAACCCCACAAACTAATTTAACCGATATTCCGATCGCCGAGGAACTGTCGCGCCGCATCCCTCGATCGCACGATCGAAAAGCAGAAAACCGAGCGCTGCAAAAGCTGGCTAGACAATTGGCAACCTCACCCCACAGGCTGCTCAAAACACTGGTTGGGATCGCTAAAGATTTGTGCGGCGCAGGAAGTGTCGGAGTCTGCTTGCTCACAGAAAATACCAGTTCCGAACAAATCTTTCAGTGGGTGGCTGTGGCGGGCGCGTGGGAAGCCGCAGAAGATAAAAACACACCGCGCAAATTGCGTTTGTCAGGAACCCCGATCGATCGCCAAACTCCCCAGCTTTACTTCGCTCCCGAAAAATACTTTACCGACTTGCAGCAGCTAGAATTGCCGATCGCCGAAGCATTAGTCGTGCCAATGCAAGCAGAAAATCAACCGCTGGGGGCAATATGGATTGTATCTCACCAGGACGATCGCCAATTCGATGCCGAAGACTTGCAGATGGCGATATCCCTAGCAGACTTTGCCGTTGCCGCGGTACAAATCGATCGCGCCAATCGAACCAAAGAAGCTTTGCGACAAAGTGAAGAACGCTGGCAGCTAGCCTGTGCCGGCAACAACGACGGAATTTGGGATCTAAACCTGCAAACCAATTGCCAGATCCTGAGCGATCGCTGTTTAGAGATTTTGGAACGCGAGCCCGAAGAAGTCAAGGACTTGGGCCAATTTTTGAGCTACATTCATCCCGATGATTTGGAGATAATGCAAAGCAATTGGCAGCAGCACTTGCATCGAGAAACCTCACATTACTCCTGCGAGTACCGCATCCGCTGTCGCGACGGGCGCTACAAATGGGTTTTAGCCAGAGGGCGAGCAATTTGGGACGAATCAGGCAATCCCCTGCAGGTTGTGGGTTCCGTGACAGATATCAGCGATCGCAAACAAACTGAAATTGCCTTAAAACAAAGCGAAGAACGTTTGAGCATCGCCATCGAAGGCTCAGGCATGGCAACCTGGGATTTAGACGTGCGAACAAATCGAGTAATTTGGTCGGCGACCCATTTCAGCATTTTGGGCTGCGAACCGGTACCGGGCGGCGAAACAACCGTCGCTGCGTGGCAAAACTGCGTGCATCCAGACGACTTAAAGCAAGTCCTGCAGGCAATAGAAACAGCTCGGCAAACCCGAACGCTCTACTCCCCCGAATACCGGATCGTGCGGGCAGACAGCGGAGAAATTCGCTGGTTGAGAGCGTTCGGGCGCTATCTCTACGACACCGCAGGCGAAGCAGTGCGGTTTACTGGAGTATTATTTGATGCTACCGATCGCAAAAAGGCAGAACTCGCCCTGCAAGAGAGCGAGCAAACCGTGCGCCGTCAACTTGCAGAGATAGAGTCTCTCTACCAAACAACTCCCGTGGGTTTGGCCGTTTTAGACACAGATTTGCGGTTCGTGCGGCTCAACCAGCGGTTTGCCCAAATGAACGGCTTGGCCGTAGAAATGCACATCGGCCGCACCCTGCGCGAAATTGTCCCCGACTGGGCAGACACAGCCGAACCTTTGTTGCGCCACCTTCTAGACACCGGAGAACCGATCCGGAATTTTGAACTCACCGGTGCAACCAGGGCTCAACCCACTGTTGTTCGCACTTGGCTCCAGAATTGGTGGCCGCTCAGAGACAGGGGCTCAGAGATTGTCGGGATTCATATCGTGGTGCAGGAAATTACCACTCGCAAAATGGCCGAACTCGCCTTGCAAGAAAGCTACAACCGTTTCCAATTAGCTACAAGGGCGATCGACGGCATGGTGTTTGAGTGGGATTTGGCAGCAAACTCAGTTTACCGTTCCGAGGGACTGTACTCGATCGTCGGTGTTTGCCCAGAGGATGCACCGCCAACATCAGAGTGGTGGAGAGAACGCATCCATCCCGTCGATTTGGCACGCCTCCAGCCCGAGGAGCAATCAATCTTAAGTGCCGAGCGCTACGAAGTCGAGTACCGAGTCCGGCACGAAGACGGGCGCTGGATCGATGTTTGGGAGCGCGGCTGTTCGATCCGCAACCAGCAAGGTGAAGTGACCAAAATAGTCGGCTTCACCAGCAACATTACCCAGCGCAAACAAGCAGAAGCAGCATTGCGCGATCGTGAAACCCACCTGCAGTTGATTCTCGACAGCGCCAAAGACTACGCCATCTTCACCACCGACACCGACGGACAAGTTACCAGTTGGAACGCGGGGGCCCAGAGATTGCTGGGCTATACCGAAGCTGAAATCGTCGGGCAGGACGGACGAATCATCTTCACCCCAGAAGACTCTGCTGCTAGAAAGCCGGAAGCAGAAAGACACATCGCCCTGACTCAGGGAAAGGCAGAAAACGAGCGCTGGCACGTCCGCAAAGACGGCAGCCGCTTTTGGGGCAGCGGGCTGGTGATGCCCCTGCGCGACGCAGCCGGCGAGGTGCAAGGTTTGCTGAAAATTATGCAGGACAAAACCGAGCGCCGGCAAATAGAAGAAGCACTGCGGCGAAGCGAAAATCTCTACCGCACCCTCGCCGATGGCGTCCCCCAATTAATGTGGATCAACACTGCCGACGGCAGGTTAGAGTTTTGCAACCAACACTGGAAAACCTATACGGGCATGAGGGCTGAATTGCCTCTGGCTGCACCGGTGCTGCACTTATTTCATCCTGACGATCTGCCAGCAGTTGTCGGCACGCGCACTAAGGCGATTGAAGCAGGGGAAGCCTACGAATTCGAGTGTCGGGTACGCAGGTTTGACGGTACTTACCGCTGGCATTTAGCGCGACTTGTGCCCGTCAAAGACAGGAAGGGAAAGGTGGTGCAATGGGCGGGGATAGGGATTGATATTGACGATCGCAAACGAGCAGAAGAAAGCTTAGCAGAAAGCGACCGCCGCTTTCGCTTCCTGGCTGAGTCGCTGCCCCACCTGATTTGGAACGTAAGCTCCGCCGGGGAAATTCGCTTTACCAATCAACAAAAATGGTCGGAATATCTGGGAATGTCTTACGAGGAAGCGGCTCAAAACAATTGGGAATCCCTCGTCCCGCCCTCGGATTTGGCAGAATCTTTGGCCCGCTGGCAAGAATCTCTCATCACCGGAGAAGTTTATCAAGTTGAGCTGCGCCTGCGGCGGGCAGCAGACCAAATGGAACGCTGGCATTTGTCCCGCGCCCTGCCAATTCGCGACGCAGGGGGCCAGGTTGTCGAGTGGATCGGCACGAATACAGATATTCACGATCGCAAACAAGCCCAACTCAACGAGCAGTTTCTCTCCGATCTCGAAGTCCGCTTGCGGCAGCGCTTCAACCCCGCAGAAATGATGTGGGAAGCGATGAACAGTCTGGGAGAATATTTAAAGGTCGATCGCTGCATCTGGCATGAAATCGATTTAGAAGCCGATCGGGCAATTGTCCGGCAAGACTGGCACCAGTCCGACCTTGCCAGCGCCGCCGGTACCTATCAACTCTCCGACTTTAAGACGCCAGAACTGAAAGCTCTCTCTATGGCAGGTCAAACACTTGTCATCTCAGATATCGCTAATGACCCGAATACAGCGCATTTATTCGATAACTACGGTGCCGTTTGCATTCGCGCTTTGGTCGATGTTCCCTGCCTTCAGGAAGGGCGCTGGGTGGCTCTTTTGCTGGTGACATCAAAGGTGGTTCGGCACTGGCGGCCGGATGAAGTTTGGCTGATGCAAGAAGTGGTGGCTCGCCTCTGGGCGGTGATCCTGCACGCGCGAGCCCTGCATGAGCTGCACGAAAGCGAGGCTCGGTTCCGCGCTCTAGCTGACAACATCGCTCAGTTGGCCTGGATGACAGATGCCACCGGCTGGATTTTCTGGTACAATCAGCGCTGGTTTGACTACACGGGCACCACCCTAGAAGAAATGCAGGGCTGGGGCTGGCAGCAGGTGCACCACCCGGAACACGTCGATCGCGTTGTCGAAAAATTTAGGCACTGCATTGAAACAGGCGAACTCTGGGAAGATACTTTCCCCTTGCGCGGCAAAGACGGATCGTACCGCTGGTTTCTCTCCCGCGCCGTGGCGATTCGCGACGATGGAGGCAAGGTGCTGCGCTGGTGTGGCACCAACACTGACATTACCGATCGCAA